>JAEWRC010000075.1 GCA_023460175.1 Actinomycetes bacterium | reverse complement strand
GCGGGGCCCCCGCCACCCCCGCCGGCCACGGACGGGTCGGAAAAATGGTGGCCGAGTGGGGATTTCAGTTCATCACGCTGGCCTCGGAATCCCAGGCGCTGCGCCGCGGCGCCGCCGAGCACCTGCGCGACGCCGGCGGCGGACCCGGGTCGACCACCGAGAAGGGGTACGCCTGAGATGACCGGTACCGACCGGATCGCCCTGGTCACCGGCGCCGCGCGCGGTCAGGGTGCGGCCATCGTGGCCCGGCTGCGCCGCGACGGTTTCGCCGTGGCCGCCTGCGACGTGGCCGAGGCCGAACTCGAGGCCACGGTGGCGGCGCTGGACGACTCGGGCGTGATCGCGGTGCCGCTGGACGTCACCTCCGAGGAACAGTGGAGCACCGCCGTCGAGCAGGTCGCCGCCCGACTGGGCCTGCTGACCACCCTGGTGAACAACGCGGGGGTATTGCACCGCGCCGCTATCGGCGACGAGACCCGCGAGGGCTTCGAACGGGCTTGGCGCGTCAACACTCTGGGGCCGTTCCTCGGCATCCAGGCCTGCCTGCCCGCGCTGCGCGAGGCCCACGCGGCGGCGATCGTCAACACCTGCAGCACCGGCGCCGTGCGGGCGTTCCCCAACCACGCCGCCTACGGCTCCTCCAAATGGGCGCTGCGCGGGCTGACGCAGATCGTCGCGGCCGAACTCGCCGGCACCGGGATCCGGGTCAACGCCGTGCTGCCCGGCCCGGTGGAGACCCCGATGCTGGATGACCGCACCCAGGCGAAGCTGGCGGCCACCTCGGTCAGCGGGCGGCTGGGCCAACCGAGTGAGATCGCCGACGCCGTGGCCTTCCTGGTGTCCGAACACGCCTCCTTCATCACCGGTTCGGAACTGGTGGTGGACGGCGGTCAAACGCTGCAGATGGGATGAGCGCAATGTCCAAGAGCCTGTCGGTGGGCGTCATCGGAGCCGGGCCGGGCGGTCTGGCGCTCGGAATCTTCCTGAAGAAGGCGGGTTTCGAGAACTTCACCATCTTCGACCGCGAGGACGGCGTCGGTGGCACCTGGCGCACCAACACCTATCCCGGGCTGGCGTGCGATGTGAAGTCACACCTGTACTCGTTCTCCTTCGACCTCAACCCCGACTGGTCGCGGCTGTGGTCGGACCAGCCCGAGATCCTGCGCTACTTCGAGGATTCCGCGCGCCGCCACCGGCTGGCGCCGCACCTGCGGTTGAACACCGACATCGTCGCGGCCACCTGGGACGAGGAGACCCGCACCTGGCGGCTGCGCAGCGCCGCCGGTACCGAGCACATCTTCGACGTCGTCGTGTCGGCGGTGGGGGTGTTCAACCAGCCGCTGACCCCGGATCTCGTCGAGGAGGAACCCTTCGCGGGCACCGTCATGCACACCGCGAAGTGGGACCACGCGGTGGCGATCGCCGGTAAGCGGGTCGCGGTGCTGGGCACCGGATCCACCGCATCGCAGGTGCTCCCCGAGATCGCCCAGCAGGCCGCGCACGTCTACTCGGTGCAGCGTTCCCCCACCTGGATCCTGCCGAAGCCCGACCGGCCCTACACCGACCGGGAGAAGTGGATCTTCAGGTACGTCCCGTTGGCCAAGCGCGTCTACCGGACCCGACTCTGGTTGCGCAGCGAGTCGAACATCTCGGTCATCGAGAACGGCAGCGACAAGACCCAGGAGTTCAAGGGGATCGCGTTGAAGACGCTCGAGGCCACGGTGCCCGACGCCGACCTGCGAGTTCGACTGACGCCCGATCACCCCCTGGGCTGCAAGCGATTGGTGTTCGCCACCGACTATCTGCAGGCGCTGACCCGGAACAACGTGGAGGTGATCGCCTCCCCGGCCAAGGCGCTGCGGGCCCGATCGCTGGTCACCGCCGACGGCACCGAACTGGACGTCGACGTGGTGGTGTGCGCCACCGGCTACGCCGTCGCCGACTACCTGGGCCAGATCGAGGTGCGCGGCGAGGGCGGAGTCACGCTGGGCGACACCTGGAGCGAGGGCGCCTACGCCTATATGGGCATGGCCGTACCGGGTTTCCCGAACTTCTTCATGCTGTACGGCCCGAACACCAACGTCGGGTCCAACAGCGTGATCTTCGTGCTGGAGGCCCAGGCCCGCTACATCGTGCGGGCGTTGAAGCAGATGCGCCGCCGGGGCAAGTCGTACCTGGCGGTGCGCCGCGATGCGACGGCCGACTACATCGCCAAGATCGACCGGTGGATGGTCGGCACGGTGTGGACCACGCGGTGCAGCAACTACTTCCGGGCCGCCAACGGCCGCGTCGTGACCCAGTGGCCCCGCAGCGCGCGGGATTTCTGGACGATGACGCGTCGGCTGCGGCTGCGCGACTACACCTTCGAACCCCTGGGTACACCGGAACCGATTGTGGTGCATCCGCATTCGGCGGTGTCGCAGTGAACCCGGTGGATCCGATCGCCCGGCTCGACCCGGCGCTGCTCCCGTTCGCGGAGTTCCGCACGAATCTGGCGCCGGAGGCGCTGGCGGCCGTGCGCGCATCGATCGACGAGCGGCGCCGCCAGGCGGCCGCGGAACTCGACACCACCGGCGTCGAGATCTCCGATCAGCAGGTGCCGGTCGGGGCGCGCACCGTCGGGGTCCGGATCTACCGCGGCGGCCCGACCCCCGCGCCGGCCGTACTGTACTGCCACGGCGGTGCTTTCGTCCTCGGCAATCTGGACACCGACCATCTGCAGTGCGTGGAGTTCGCCCGACACGCCGCGTGCACGGTGATCTCCGTGGACTACCGGTTGGCCCCGGAGCACCCGTACCCGGCCGGCTACGACGACGCGGCCGAGGTGCTGCGCTGGGCAGTGGCCGACGCCGCCGCACTCGGCATCGATCCCGACCGGGTGGCGGTGGCCGGCAGCAGCGCCGGCGGCGCCCTGGCGACCGGTCTCGCGCAGGCCGCGGCGCGCGGGGCGCTGCCCCCGGTGGTGTTCCAGCTGCTGCACCAGCCGGTGATCGACGACCGGCCCAGCCCGTCCAAGGAGGAGTTCGCCGCCACCCCGGGCTTCGACGGCCCCGCCGCCGCGCAGATGTGGCGGCATTACTCGGAAGCGTTGCCCGCGGCCGCCGTCCCCGGTCACACCGACGACCTCGACGGCCTGCCAAGGACTTTCATCAGCTGCTCGGAACTGGATCCGCTGCGTGATGAGGCAATCGACTACGCGTTGCGGCTGCTGTGGGCCGGGGTCAGCACCGAATTGCACGTGCTCGCGGGCACCTGCCACGGCTTCGACTCGATGCTGCCGGGCTGGGAGGTCAGCCGGCAGTTGTTCGCGCTGCAGGGCGCCGCGCTGCGCAAGGCGCTGCACGGCTAGCCGCGCTACCGGCCCGACGCGCCCTGGTGGACCGCGTCGAAGGGGGCGTGGCCGCTGATCCGGCCGACGATCCCGGCGGTGGTGAACGCCTTGGCCTGCTGGGTCGCCTCGGAGACACTGGCGCCCTTGGCCAGTTCGGCCGTGATGGCCGCGGCCAGGGTGCACCCCGCACCGCCCACCCGGGCACTGCCGATCTTCGGGGCCCGCAGGATCTCGACCTCGCCGCCACCGAAGAGGACATCGACGGCGTCGTCACCGGGGAAGTCGACACCGCCCTTGACCACCACGTGCCGGGGCCCGAGGTCGGCGATGCGCCGGGCCGCCTCGACGAGGTCCTCGACCGTGGCGATGTCGTCCATGCCCGCGAGCGTGCGGGCCTCGAACAGGTTGGGCGTCACGACGGAGGCCAGCGGCAGGATCCGGCGGCGCAGCGCGGTGTCGGTATCGAGGGCGGCGCCGGGCCCCTGCCCTTTGCAGATCAGCACGGGGTCGACCACGACCTGGGACCAGGTCTGGCGGGCCAGCGCCTCGGCGACGACGTCGATGGTGGCCGGGGTGCCCAGCATGCCGATCTTGACCACGTCCAGGTCGTAGGCCGCCGTCGCCGCTTCGATCTGGTCGGCGATCACCTGGGCCTCGACCGGCACGAACCGATGTCCCCAGTCGGCCTTGGGATCGAACGACACGATGCAGGTCACGGTGCCGATGCCGTGGGTGCCGAGCTGCTGGAAAGTTCGCAGGTCGGCCTGCAACCCGGCGCCGCCGGTGGCTTCCGATCCGGCGATGACATAGGCGAAGTCGACCACGGGGACAGCCTAAGACACGCGGGCCGCGGCCCCGGCGCGCCGCCGGCCGGACAGAAATTCGATTTCCCCACCGGGGGTCGCACCCTTAACCTGGATAGCCGCACTAACGAAGTGCGGCTATCAGGGAGTAGGTCGATGAGTACCGCGCCGATCACGCGAACGAGATCCGAGGGGTCGCCCCCTACCCCGCCGCGCGCCGCCGTGATCATCGCGGTGCTGGTGTTCTCCGCGTTCGTGATGATCCTCAACGAGACGATCATGAGCGTCGCGCTGCCCGCGCTGATCGCCGATCTGGACATCACGGCCCGCACGGCGCAGTGGCTGACCAGCGGCTTCCTGCTGACCATGGCGGTGGTGATCCCGATGTCCGGTTCGCTGCTACAGCGCTTCCCGGTGCGGGGCGTCTTCCTGGGGTCGATGTCGTTGTTCTGCGCGGGCACGCTGGTCTGTGCCCTGGCGCCCGGTTTCGCGGTGCTGATGGCGGGGCGCGTCCTGCAGGCGTGCGGCACCGCCGTCATGGTGCCGCTGCTGATGACGACCGTCATGACGCTGATCGCGGCCGAACGTCGCGGGCAGACGATGGGCACGATCTCGATCGTCATCGCCGTCGCGCCGGCGGTGGGCCCTACCCTGTCCGGCTTCATCCTCGGCGCGCTGAACTGGCGGTGGATGTTCTGGATCGTGCTGCCCATCGCCCTGCTGGCGCTGGCCGCGGGGCTGGTGTGGCTGCGGGTGGCCGACGAGCGCGAACAACCCGCCCCGATCGACCCCTTATCGGTGCCGCTGTCGGCGATCGCCTTCGCGGGCTTGGTGTTCGGGCTCTCCGAACTCGGCGGCCACGGCGGTCGGGGAGTGCCCGCGTGGATCCCGCTGACCGTGGGCACGGTGGCGATGATCGTCTTCGGCGCCCGGCAGGTGCGGTTGCAGCGGGCCGATCGCGCCCTGCTGGATCTGCGGCCCTTCACCTACCGGCGGTTCTCGGTGTCGGTGGGTCTGGTGATCATCGGTTTCATGGGGCTGTTCGGCGCGATCATCATGGTGCCGCTCTACGTCCAGGATGTGCTGGGCCGCAGCGCGTTGATCGCCGGTCTGATCACCCTGCCGGGTGGGCTGTTGATGGGCTTGGCGGGACCGATCGTCGGACGGGTCTACGACCGACACGGGGCCCGGCTGCTCGTGGTGCCCGGTTCGGTCCTGCTGTGCCTGTCGCTGTGCGGCTTCGCGCTGTTGTCGGAGACCACGCCCCTCTGGGAACTCGTCGGCCTGCAAACGATCATGATGCTGGGTCTGTCGCTGATGTTCACCCCGCTGATGACCGACGCGCTCGGTGCCCTGCCGGAGCGGCTGTACTCGCACGGCAGCGCCATCATGACGACGCTGCAACAGGTCGCCGGCGCCGCGGGAACCGCCCTGTTCGTGACGGTCATGGCCAGGGCGTCGGTCTCGGGTGGGGCCCCGGACATGCCCGGCGTGCACGCCGCCTTCGTGGCCGCCGCGGTGATCAGCGTGGTCGCCGTGGTCGCGGCGTTCTTCACTGCCTCGCGCCCGGCGGAAGCGGTGGTTGCGGGTTAGCTCACCCGCCGGTCAGCTCACCGCCGATTAGCTCACCGGGACGCCGTCGAGTTCGCGGGTGATCGCGTCGTGGTACCGGTCGATGAAGGCGGGGTTCACGATGCGGAAGAACTTGTCCGGCATCGGGGCATCGCGGTAGGCCTCGATGGTCATCGTCCGGTTGAACAGTGTGCCGGCGCCGGGCTCAGTGAAGTGATACTGCACGGTGATCCGGCCCTCGAACCCGCCGTTGCCGTCGCGGTCGTGGCCCAGCCGTCCCACCGAATTGAACATCCACAACGTGGGGCGCATGGCGATCGCCAGGTGCCAGGTGTAGATGTGATTGCCGTCGGGGCCGGCCTCCTCCCACGTGTCGCCGACCTTCAGCGGCAGGTCATCGAGTTTGCCGACGTAGTTGCTGCCCGGATACGTCTTGGTCCAGTTGTTGGGGTTGGTGACGAAGTCGTACACCACCTCGGGCGCATGCTGGAACGTCGTCGACGAGGTGGTGGTCACGATGCCCAAGGGAGTGGCCTTTCTGATTCGGCAGAGCTGAAGCGGTCCGACGGAACCGACACTCTCGGTGACTTTACAGATCGGCGCGAAAATGTCACGCTTTCTTTCGTCGAGAGCACGCATTCCAGACAGGCAGGTCGTTTCGTGGTGGAGCCGGCAGTGGTATTCGATCCGTTCTCGGAGCAGCACTTCAACGATCCCTACGACACCTACCGTCGGCTGCGCGACGAGGCGCCCGTCTACTACAGCGAGAAGTACGACTTCTACGCGCTGACGCGGCACGAGGACGTCGCGCCGGCGTTCAAGGACTTCGAGACGTTCTCGTCGTCGCGCGGGGTCACCCTCGAGGAGATCCAGTCCGGTCAACACGCCCACCAGCCGTCCATCATCTGGATGGACCCGCCCGAGCACCGCCGGATGCGCAGCCTGGTCAACAAGGTCTTCACCCCGCGCGCCATCGGGAAACAGGAGCAGGTGATCCGCGAACGGATCACCCATCACCTCGGCGCGGCCGACCCCGACAACTTCGACGTGGTGGCCGACTTCTCGGCGCTGTTCCCGGTCGAGGTGATCACCACCATGCTCGGTGTCCCGGAGTCGCGGCGCCAGGACGTGCGGATCTGGCTCGAGCTCGCGCTGCAGCGCCCGGCGGGCCGCAGCACCATGGACAAGGCCGGCCTGCAGGCCATGATGGACACCGGCGTCCTGTACTACGAGATCATCCAGCAGCGCCGCGAACAGCCGGCCGACGACATGATCAGCGCGCTGTGCGCCGTCGAGGTGCAACGCGACGACGGGACCACGACCCGACTCGACGACGTGGAGATCGCCGGCTTCTGCACCCTGCTGGGCGCGGCCGGCGCCGAGACGGTGGCCAAGCTGCTGGGCACGGCGGCCGTGGTGTTCGGCCGGCACCCCGACCAGTGGCAGCAGCTGCGGGCCGACCGGAGCAAGATCCCGGCCGCGGTCGAGGAGTTGCTGCGCTACGAGGGCCCGGTGCAGTACGACTGTCGCTACACCCTGAAAGACGTTGAGCGGCACGGGGTCACCATCCCGGCGGGCAGCGCGGTGCTACTGGTGGGTGCGGCCGCCAACCGCGACGAGCGGGCGTTCACCAACGCCGAGCAGTTCGACATCAACCGGGACCGCACCGAGGCGCAGAACCTGGCGTTCGGCTACGGCATCCACAGCTGTCTGGGCGCGGCGCTGGCCCGCTCGGAGAGCGCGATCGCCCTCGACCATCTGCTCGACTTCATGCCGCACTATGTGGTGGAGGTCGACAAGCTTCAGCGGGTCGCCATGACCAGCGTGAACGGCTACTCGAGCGTGCCGGTGCGCGTCGTGGCCGGCGACTGAATCCGAGTTCAGCGGCCGGTCCAGGAGGCCCAGGTCTGCACCTCGATGTCGATGACCGGGCCGTCCAGCGAAACCGACTCGTACTGAGGATATTTGGTGCGCAGCAGCTCGCGGCCCCGGTGTGCGACGGGACCCTCGTCGTGCACGGTGGCCCGGCCGTCGGCGCGGACCCACCACAGCAGCGCCCAGTCCTCGCTGTAATGGTCGACGAGCACGCTGACGGCGGGCCGGTCGGCGATGTTGGCCAGTCGCCGCAGCCGGGTGCTGGATTTGGGTTTGCCGTCGACGGCGGTGAAGACGTGCCGGTCGCCGACGGCGAACACGATCGGGACCAGGTGCGGTTGGCCGTCGGTGTCGACCGTGGCCAGGTGCGCCACCCGGGCGTCGCCGAACGCCCGCAGCACTGCTTCGCTGATCGCGGTGGCCACGGGGTCAGGGTAGCGGGTCAGCCGAATATCTGAGCTCCGGATGTCACAGGTAGCCACATGTCGGTGCCCAGCAGGTCGTCCACCAGTGCGATCGATCTGCTCTTGTCGCCTCCGAAGACGTCTCTGTGAAGCCTCGCGACGATGCCCATGGTGTCGATGTGCGCCACGCCGCGGGCGCGGGCTTGGGCTACGGCCGCTCGTTCATCGAGAACCGCAACGAGTCCCCGGTGGTGCGCGCACGCGATCACCGCGCTCTCCCCGAGATGTTCCTCGGCACCGCCGCCCAGCGCCGCTTTCACCAGGGTGGCTGTCCACTGTTCGTCGTCAGCCATGAAGATCCTTGTGACCCAGTCGACTCGGTCCAGGGGCGGTACACCGTCGTAGCGGTCCCGTGCGCGGTCTATCTCGGTCTCGACCTCCCGCGGAATGAGTGCGATACCTCCGGGTGCGGCAGCTTGAAGTGTCGTTCCGTGCCCGGCTCGGAAGAAGTGGGTGAAGGTGCTCGTGTCCATCACCCAGGTGGGCGGGTCAGTCACTGGTCAGCACGAACAATTTCCGTATGTCTTCGATGGGCTCGGGTTCGCGTTCGGGAAGCTCGTCGCGGGCCATCGTCGAACGCAGCAACTCGATCGTTCGCGCCGCGGTCAACTGTCCCGACGTGTATCCCCGCACGCAGGCCGCCGCAAACGCGGGGGAGAGAAACGGAGTCCTCGGCGCGTCATCCCAGGGCAGCTCCAGCCGCACGTAGTCCCCGTGGCGGGGCTCGGATTCACGCAACTTCTCGAACTCGTCGTTCGAAATGAGTTCCAAGCTCTTGAGCTGACCGATCGTCGCTGTCCAACTCAGGCGGAAGGCCGAACCGACGGCCAGCGCCCGATCGCGGGTGCTCCACTTGCGGTGCGCGGTCCAGATTCTCGTCACGCCGCCGCGAGGGGCAAGGAAGTGGATGGCGAACGAGTTGATCATTTTCTCGCCGCCGTCGCCCGTGGCGTGGTCGTAGGCATCCCCGTACAGCCAGTGTCCGAGTTCATGTGCCAGGGTCATGCGGCGGCGCCCGGCGGGTGCGTGCCCGTTCACCACGGCGACGGCGATGCCTTCGTTGCCTTCCGCGATCTCGACACAACCGCCATCGGGGCCATTCATTCCCAGCGGTGCCGCATAGGTGTATAGCCCCAGCTGCTCGCAGACGTGCGACAGATTCAGGAGTGGCTCATCGCCGATGATGAGATCTTCACGAACAGTGCGCGCCAGCAGTTCGGCGTCCTGGGGTGTTCGGGGTGTGTGGTCGTCGCGCTCGCGTTTGACGACATGCAGCAGCCCCATGTCGAGCAACGTCTTCGCATCGTTGGCGAACATGTCGATCTCGTCATCAAGGGCACGCGTGGTGTCGTGCGGCAGCTGCGGATCGGAGCGTCGGCTGATGACCGCGGGCAAGGGGTCGTTGACGAAGAATGCCAGTGGGCGACCCAGCGCCTCAGCGATTGCAACCATCTCGGTCACCGCCAGCTTGCGTTCGCCCTTCTCGGCGCGGCTGAGGGCGGTGCGGTCGATGCCGATGAGCTCTGCCAGCCTTCCCTGGGGGACGCCGGCATCCTCGCGGGCTTGGGCCACACGGCGTCCAAGCGTGAGATGGTCCATATGTGCGATTTTCACACATGCTTGACGGTGTGTCGACCATGACCTTGCGATTCAAGGCCAGGGCCGAAGTCAGTGGCGTACAAGTACATGTGCCCCGAGAGCGTCGGCTGGCTAACCCCGCTCGCGCGCCAAACCGACCAATTCCACCGCGGCCGTGCGCATCTCGGCGGCCGAGTCCAACGGTGCGGGGTAGCCGACGCGGGTGTAGGCGATCCCGCGCGGTGTGCTGACCCGCAGGTCCAGGCCGTAGCGGTCGGCGCCGGTGCACTCGGCGGTGTCGGTGTCGGGGAATCCGCCGAGGGTGCGCGCCATCAACGCCAGGGAGTCGGCGTGATCGGCGTTCAGATGTGCGACGGCGCCGCCGGCGTGCGGGGCGACGGGATCGGGTTGGGCCGCGGCGTAGTCCTGCCCGGTCGCGGAGTCCATCCGGCCGTAGCCGCCCACCCAGCGGACCCGGTCGACGCGCAGCACCCACACGGTGAAGTCGCTGTATTCGATGTAGTACTTGGCGGCCGGCACGGCGGCCACATGCGCCTCGCGCGCCGCGGTCAGTTCGGCCCCGGTGGGACGTTCGACGACGCCGGCCAGCGTGATGCGGCCGTTGGCCAGCGGATCCGCCTCGGTGGAGGGGGCGACGACGGCGATGCTCGCGCGCGGATCGCCGGCCAGGTTCCGGCCGTGCTCGGCCATGTGCGAGACGCACAGCACCGGGGCGCCGTCGAGCAGACCATAAGTAATGAAGGAAGCCCACGGATCCCCGGACGGGGTGAGGCTGGCCAGCACGCCGGCGTTGGTGGAGGCCGCGATGGTGCGCGCCTCCTCGGCCGCCGACGGGCGGGCCGGGTTGGCGACCTCGGTCAGCGGGGGAGGGACGGTCGGCGCATCGCCGGGGTCACCATGATCACGGTTGGCCACCTCCGCACCATAGGCGATCAGCGGTTCGCGCGGCGCAGGGTCTGTTCGAGCCAGTTCAGCACCGGCGGGGCCACTTGTTCGACGGCCGAGGCGGCGATGATCCAGTGCGGCAGGCCCGGGTGGACCTGCTGCTGGGCGCGGTAGCGCCGGGCGATCCGCCGAGAGATCCACTGCGCCACGTTGCGGTCTTCGCCGGCGCTGACACACAGCACCGGGCAGCGGACATGCTCCGGGTCGACCCGGGTGGATCCGGTTCCCATCGACATCTCCCGGAACACCCGGCCGGAGTCCCGGGCGAGGCGGGGCAGCAGGACGTCCTGCTCGGCGCGCGGCAGGGTGTTCAGCGGCACCGAGCGCATGGTCCGCTCCGACGGCAGCATCGGCCGACCCGCGAGGATCGCCGGCAGCACCGGCAGCAGGTTGTGCAGGACCTTGGGCTGCGGCCACAGCACGCCCGGCGGGATCGAGGCCAGGAGTACCAGCGCCGCCGGATCGCGCACCGCGGCCAACTTCTGCCCCAGCAGCCCGCCCATGCTGTGCCCGATGACGACGGGTTTGTGCCCCGGGGTGCCGGGTTCGGGGTCGATGTCGTCGAACGCGCGCAGCGCCGCCTCGAAGCAGTCCTCGATGCCGGTGCGGCGCAGCACCCGCTCGTCGGTGGGATCCCGGCCGGGCAGCGTCGGCGCATGGCAGGCGTAGCCGGCGGCCGTCAGGAAGTCGGTCCACGGCCGCAGCAGCGACGGGCGCCCGAAGACCCCGTGCAGAAGCAGGATGGGCGGCTTGTCGGCAGCCATCGCTTCAGTATGGGACGAATCCGCGTGGTAATCGGTGAATTGCAGATCTCGTTTCGAGTTGAAATAGCGCATACCGATACCCCGGTTCGAGTGGCAATCTGTTCGGCCCGGCGCGCCGCGACGTCCCGGGCTCCGAACCGCCCCCGGCAGGGACTGCCCCGGGACGTGGCCCGCACGCTGTTGCTACTGGTCATGGCGATATTGGCGCCCGCGGACCGGAGCGGGCAGGGGCACCGGCCGGCCGTGGTCTAAGCTGCAGAATTGGCTGTTTCGACACACCCTCGACTATCGAATCGGGTGGTCTACAGGTAGGGTCACCCGTCGAGGGGAAACTCATGTGTCGAATCGATGACGTAATGAATAGGCCGTTTGCCGCGATGAAGACGTTGTCCGCCGCGGTGGAATGCGGCTGGGTCCAAGACACGGCGGGAATTACGTCGTACACACAGATTGGCTGGATACAAGTATGAAGTTCATTCAAAAGATGCGTGGGAAATGGGCCCGCCGGCTCGGCGTCGCCGCAGTGGCGACCGCCGCGCTTCCCGGGCTGATCGGCCTCGCAGGGAACACCGCCACCTCTGGCGCGTTCTCGCGGCCGGGTCTGCCGGTGGAGTACCTGATGGTGCCGTCGCCCTCGATGGGCGTGGACATCAAGGTCCAGTTCCAGAGCGGCGGGGAGAACTCGCCCGGCGTCTACCTGCTCGACGGCCTGCGCGCCCAGGAGGACTTCAACGGCTGGGACATCAACACCCAGGCCTTCGAGTGGTTCCTCGACTCGGGCCTGTCGGTGATCATGCCCGTCGGCGGCCAGTCGAGCTTCTACTCCGACTGGTACGCGCCGGCCCGCAACAAGGGACCGACCCGCACCTACAAGTGGGAGACCTTCCTGACCTCGGAGCTGCCGCAGTGGCTGTCGGCCAACCGCGGGGTGCGCACCACCAACAACGCCGCGATCGGCCTGTCGATGGCCGGTTCGGCCTCGCTGACGCTGGCCATCTGGCATCCGAACCAGTTCACCTACGCCGGTTCGATGTCGGGCTTCCTGAACCCCTCCGAGGGCTGGTGGCCGTTCCTGATCAACATCTCCATGGGTGATGCCGGCGGCTTCAAGGCCGACGACATGTGGGGCAAGACCGAGGACCCCAACAGCGCCTGGAAGCGCAACGACCCGATGGTCAACATCGACCGCCTGGTCGCCAACAACACCCGCATCTGGATCTACTGCGGTAACGGACAGCCCAACGAGCTGGGCGGCGGCGACCTGCCGGCCACCTTCCTGGAGGGCCTGACCATTCGCACCAACATCACCTTCCGCGACAACTACCTGGCCGCGGGCGGCACCAACGGTGTCTTCAACTTCCCGGAGAACGGTACGCACAACTGGGCGTACTGGGGCCGGGAGCTGCAGGCCATGATCCCGGACCTGCAGTCGCACCTGATCTGATCAGTCCGTAACGCGAAATCCCCCAGCACAGGCTGGGGGATTTCGTGTTTTGCGGTGCCGGGCACTGGCGGCCGGCCGGTGCAGCGACTACCTTTCACCCGGCACGTCGGTTCGTGTTCGACACGTCGTCATCGCCGCGTCGAGTGCTCCCCGGAAGGTTCTCGTCATGAAGACACCCCGTCCGCTGGCCCTGGCCGCCGCGGCGCTCGCACTCCTGCTGGCCGCCGGTTGCGCACCCCCGGAGAAGTCCACCGGCGACAGTGGCGCCGCGAGCGCCACCTCGGCCCAGGACTTCGGCGGCATGGCGGCGCTCATCCAGGCCGCCCAGGCCGAGGGGGAACTCAACGTCATCGCGCTGCCGCCGAACTGGGCCAACTACGGCGCCATCATCGCGGCGTTCAGCGACAAGTACGGCATCAAGGTCAACTCCACCCAGCCGGATGCCTCCAGCCAGGAGGAGATCAACGCCGCCCGGCAGCAGAAGGGCAAGAGCAGCGCGCCCGACGTGTTCGACCTGGGTCAGTCCGTGGCGCTGGCCAACGAGTCGATGTTCGCCCCGTACCAGGTCGCGACCTTCGCCGACATTCCCGCCGGGCTCAAGCACCCCGACGGCGCGTGGGTCAACGACTACGGCGGCTACATGTCGGTGGGCTACGACTCCACCTCCGTCCCCGAGGTCACCAGCATCGACGATTTACTCGAACCCGAGTTCAAGGGCAAGGTCGCCCTGAACGGCGATCCCACCCAGGCCGGCGCCGCCTTCTCCGGCGTCCTGATGGCGGCGGTGTCGCAGGGCGGTTCGGCCGACGACATCGCGCCGGGCGTGGAGTTCTTCCGCAAGCTCAACGAGGCCGGCAATTTCCTGCCGGTGGATCCCACGCCGGCCACCATCGCCTCCGGGCAGACCCCGGTGGTCATCGACTGGAACTACCTCAACGGCATCGAGAGCGAAAAGGTGCCGACCTGGCGGGTTTTCGTGCCCAACGACGCCGCCGTGGCGGGCTTCTACTACCAGGCGATCAACGCCGACGCCCCGCATCCGGCGGCCGCTCGGCTGTGGCAGGAGTTCCTGTTCAGCGACGAGGGGCAGAACCTGTTCGCCCAGGGCGGGGTCCGGCCGGTGCGCGCCGACGCGATGATCCACGCCACCACCTTCGACCCGGCGGCCTTCGACCGGCTGCCGCCCATCGACGGCATGGTCACGGTGCCCACCCAGGAGCAGACCGAGGCCGCGACCGAGTATCTGGCGGACAACTGGGCCAAGGCAATTGGCTGATTCCGCCACCGTCGGGCGCCGGCTTCGCACCGGGCTCCCGCTGCTACCGTTCCTGCTGTTCGTCGGGATCTTCCTGATCGTCCCCACCGTCACGGTGGTGGTCAATGCGTTCATCTCCGACGGTCAGTTCTCCCTCGACCGGGTCGGCGCGCTGTTCTCCCAGACTGCGCTGCTGGCGCTGGGGCGCAGCGTGCTGCTCTCGGCGAGCACCGCGATCCTCGGGGCGGTGTTCGGCGCGGTGTTGGCCTGGCTGATCGTGTCCCGCCCGGTGTCCTCGATCTTGCGGCGGGTGGCGCTGGCGCTGTGCGCCGTGTTGGCCCAATTCGGCGGGGTGGCACTGGCGTTCGCCTTCCTGGCGACGATCGGGCTCAACGGGGTGCTGACCGTGTGGGCGGCCGACCTGTTCGGTCTGGATCTGGCCGGCGGCGGCTGGCTCTACAGCCTGCCGGGGTTGATCCTGGTGTACACCTACTTCCAGATCCCGTTGATGGTGATCGTCTTTCTGCCCGCCCTGGACGGCCTGCGCCGGCAGTGGCGCGAGGCCGCGGTGAGCCTCGGCGCCACGGAATGGCAGTACTGGCGTGAGGTGGGTTTCCCGCTGCTGGCGCCGGCGTTCCTGGGCTCGGCACTGTTGTTGTTCGCCAACGCCTTTGCCGCCTATGCCACCGCGGCCGCCCTGGTCAGCCAGGGCAGCCCGATCGTGCCGCTACTGATCCGCTCGGCCCTGACCAGCGAGGTGGTGCTGGGCCAGGCCGGGTTCGCCTACGCCCTGGCGCTGGAGATGATCGTCGTCGTCGCGGTGGTGATGGTCGGCTACAACCAGCTGATGCGGCGGACGGCGCGGTGGCTGCGATGACACCAACGAGCGCGCGTGCCAAGAGCGTCCGGACCGCCCTCGCGGTGCTGTTCGGCCTGTTCTTCCTGTTCCCGCTCTACGCCATGGCGGACTTCTCCACCCGCAACCTGCTGGGCGCCGGCCGCACCCTGTCGGCGTGGTCGAACCTGTTCTCGGACAACGCGTTGTACTCGGCGATCGTGGTGTCGGTACTGATCGCGCTGCTGACCGTCGTGGTCATGCTGGTGCTGCTGGTGCCGACGATGATCTGGGTGCGGCTGCGCGCCCCGTGGGCCAACGGGCTGATGGAGTTCCTGTGCCTGCTGCCGTTGGCCATCCCGGCGCTGGTGATCGTGGTCGGGTTGCGCAACGTCTACCTGTGGGTGACCTACCTGCTGGGGGAGTCCGCGTTGGTGCTCACCTTCGTCTACGTCATCCTGGTGCTGCCGTTCGCCTACCGCGCCCTGGATTCCGCGCTGCGGGGGATCGATCTGGCCACGCTGACCGAGGCGGCACGCTCGCTGGGGGCCGGCTGGACCACCACGGTGGTGCGGGTGGTGTTGCCCAACATCTGGGCCGGCGTGCTGTCGGCGGCGTTCATCTCGGTGGCGGTGGTACTCGGCGAGTACACCATTGCCTCGCTGTCCGGCTACGAGACCCTGCAGGTGCAGATCGTGGCCATCGGCAAGAGCGACGGGCCCACCTCGGTGGCGGCCTCGCTGGCGGTGCTGCTGTTCGGTTTCGCGCTGCTGCTGACGCTGTCGCTGCTGGCCCGCCGTGCCCGCGGGGCCCGGCGCGCCGCCGGGCTGATGGCGGGGGCGCCCGCATGAGCGCCGGCGTGGCCGTCGACATCGTCGGGCTGAGCCGGACGTACGGCAGCGTCCGGGCCCTCGACGGGCTCAGCCTGCACCTGGCTCCGGGCGAGCTGGTGGCGCTGCTCGGCCCGTCGGGTTGCGGCAAGACCACCGCGCTGCGCATCCTGGCCGGACTCGAGGAGCCCACCGCCGGGCGAATCTCGGTGGCCGGCAAGGACATCACGGATGTCCCGCCGAACCGGCGCGACATGGGCATGGTGTTTCAGGCCTACAGCCTGTTCCCGCACCTGACCGTGCTGGAGAACGTCGCGTTCGGCCTCAAGCTGCGCGGAAAGGCCAAGGCTGCGAGGAGTTCCCGCGCACTGGAGATGCTGGACCTGGTCGGGCTGGCGGCCCATCGGGACAAGTTCGCCACCGAACTGTCCGGCGGTGAACAGCAGCGGGTGGCCCTGGCGCGGGCGCTGGCGGTCGAACCACAGGTGCTGCTGCTCGACGAGCCGCTGTCGGCGCTGGACGCCAAGGTCCGCGTTCAGTTGCGCGAGGAGATCCGCCGGGTGCAGACCGAGGTCGGCACCACCACGCTGTTCGTCACCCACGATCAGGAGGAGGCGCTGGCCGTCGCCGATCGGGTCGGGGTGATGAACCGCGGTCGGCTGGAGCAGATCGCCGGCCCGGTGCAGCTCTACGCGGCGCCGGCCACCCCGTTCGTCGCGGAGTTCGTCGGGCTGAGCAACCGGATCCCGGCGCGGGTGATCGACGGGACGGTGCGGGTGCTGGGCAGTCGGGTGCCGGTGCTGCGCGGTTCGGTGCGGGAAGTGGGACTGGCCCTGGTGCGTCCCGAAGCCGTGCAGTTGACCGCGACACCCGAGGGCGAGGCGGTCGTCGCCGACGTGGCCTTCCTCGGCCCCGTCTCGCAGGTCGGCGTGCGGTTGGTCGGCGGCGCACACGTCGTCGCGCAGATGTCTGGGGCCCGGGCACGACGCCTGGTCCCAGGGACCCGGGTCGACGTGCGGGTCGACCCGGTGCCCGTGCTGGTGGTGCCGAACTAACCGCCGAGCGCGGCGATCAATTCCTTGATCGCCGCCGTCTCGTCCTCGGTGGTCGGTTCCTCTTCCTCGATGGCGCGGATCAGGTCGGCGCGCAGACCGGCACCGTTCGCGGCCTCCTTGGCGGTCAGCTTGGCGCGGGTGCGGGCGACGTAAAGTCGTTGTCCCAGAGTTGATCCCGGGCCATCGGCGGCGCGTTCCATCAGGTCGTCGTAGGTGGTGCGGACCCCGCTCAGCGAGATGATCACCGCGGGCGTGGCGCGATTGCGCTCGGCGGCCTTGGTCAACGAGGCGACCAGCTTGCGCAGCCCGGTCAACACCACCGCGGCGCGCGACGGGAACTCCGGGTCCGCCGGTTCGGGCAGGTCCTCGATGGCCGCATTGAACATGTGCACGGCGGCGTCGGCGACGCTGACAATGACCTGAGCTTCACCCTCGTCTGGCTGACCGTTCCCCACGGTTCTCCTGCTCTCGTTCGGCGCGCGTCGTGGCGCGCGGGATGGTGAACAACGCGGGCGAGCTGCCCGGTGTACGAAACCGAGAGAAATTTAGCCTGTCGATATAGTCCTTTCAAGGGCCAGTGCGTCCAGCAAACCCCGACGGCCGCAACGATGTTCGCGGGCGTCCGGAATGTGGCCCCCGTTTCCGGGGTCCGGGGCGGGACTTGATGCGATTGAGTAGCCGCGTGTGCGGGTAAGCGAGGCGATGATGGAAGCCATGACCCCGACCGACCTGCCGTTCGCCGACTGGTTACCGCGGCAACGGTGGTACGCCGGCCGCAACCGGCGCCTCACCGAGGTGAGCGCCGCTGCGGTCACCGCGCTGCGCGAGGACCTCCAGCTGGTGCTGCTCGATGTGCACTACGCCGACGGCGACTCCGAGCGCTATCAGGTGGTGGTGCTGTGGGCCCGGGCCGACGGCGAGGACGCGGAGCACCCCGAGATCGCGACCATCGGCACGGTGCGCGGGCGCACGGCCCTCGACGCGCTGTACGACCCGTCGGCGGCCCGCCACCTGCTCGAACTGTGCGCTGCCCAGGCGATCCGCGGTGCGGTCGCGTTCAGCGCCGAACCGGGCGTCGAACTGCCAGTCGGGGCGCTGCCGCGGCTCACCGGGGTCGAGCAGAGCAACACTAGCGTGGTGTTCGGCGACCGGGCCATCCTCAAGGTGTTCCGCCGGGTCAACACCGGTATCAACCCCGACGTCGAACTCAACCGGGTGCTGGGCAACAGCGGCAACCGCCACGTCGCGCCGCTGCTGGCGTCGTTCGAGACCACCTGGGATGGGCAGCCGTGTCCGTTGGGCATGGTGACCGCCTTCGCCGCCGGGGCGGCCGAGGGTTGGGCGCTGGCCACCGCGGCCGCCACCCGCCGCTACGCCGACGCCGACGATGGCGACTTCACCGAGACGTCGTTTCGGCTCGGCCAGGCCGTGTCGTCGGTGCACACCGCGTTGGCCGCCGAACTCGGCACCGCCTCAGGGGTGTTCGCGGTGGATTCGGCGCTGGCGCGGCTGGATTCGGCGTGCGCGGCGGTCCCGGAGCTGGTGCCGTACCAGTCGACCATCGCCGATATCTTCAAAAGTGTTGCGGGACAATCTATTGTCGTGCAACGCGTGCACGGGGACCTGCATCTGGGACAGGTGCTGCGCACGCCGTCGTCGTGGCTGGTCATCGACTTCGAAGGGGAACCGGGGGCGCCGCTCGAGGAGCGGCGGCGCCCCGACTCGCCGCTGCGCGATGTCGCCGGCATGCTGCGGTCCTACGAGTACGCGGCCTTCCAGCCCCTGGTGGGCCGCGAGGATCAGGATTTCGCCGCGGCGCTGGACTGGAGCGCACAAGGCCGGGGCGCCTTCTGCGACGGGTACGCCGACGTCGCGGGCTTCGACCCGCGGCAGGCCGGAGCAGTGTTGGCGGCCTACGAATTGGACAAAGCGGTCTATGAAACTGCCTACGAGGCTCGCTATCGTACGGATTGGCTGCCCATACCGCTTCGGTCGATCGCCACGCTGACCGGGACCGCGCCGCCGGACTGACCACTGCAACCGATGGGGGAGATGCCGATGCACGCTTCGGTGACCGTACACATGAACGCACCCGCCGACGAGATCTGGGAACTGATCTCCGACGTGCGCAACACGGGCAAGTTCAGCCCGGAGACCTTCGAGGCCGAATGGCTCGACGGGGCCACCGGGCCGGCGGTGGGCGCGAAGTTCCGCGGGCACGTGCGCCGCAACGAGATCGGGCCGGTCTACTGGACCACCTGCCGGGTGACCTCGTGCGAGCCGGGACGGGACTTCGGTTTCGAGGTGCTGCTCGGCGACCGTGCGGTCAACAACTGGCGCTACCAACTGGCGCCGGCGAGCGGCGGCACCGACGTCACCGAATCCTTCCGGATGACCGAGGGCATCTTCACCAAGCTCTTCGGCCTGCTCGGCGGTCAACTCCGCAAGCGGCGCAACATCCGCGACATGACCACCACGCTCAACCGGATCAAGGCCGTCGTCGAACAACCCGCCTGAGGCGCGGGCTCAGAAGACGGTGGCGGTGCAGTAGGTGCGCGCCGGCGAGGGATACGGCCAGGCGTACTGTCCGCTGACGGCCGGACAGGCGTCCTGGTCGCGCACCTCCAGCCGACGCGTGATCTGCACCAGCAACCCGTCGGTCGGATCGGCGGGATTGCTCGCGCAGTCCGCGCGTTCGACGAGGCCGATCGGCACGCCCAGTCGATAGCAGTGCTCCGCAACGAGATTCGGCACCAGGCACAGGCTGGCCGTGACGCGGTCGGCGGCCGGCCCTGGGAAGTGCTGATACTCGGAACTGGGGCACTCGCCGGTCGAGGTCGCCACGGCGCCCACGGTGTAGCTGGGATCCGCGTGGCACTCGGCCCGCCGCGCCTGCACCTCCGGGGTCTGGGGGTCGGTGTCGGTCGCACCCACCACCACGCAGTCGCCGACACCCAGCGGCCGGTTGTGCTCGGCGATGAACGAATCCCGGGCCCGGTCCAGCGCCGCCACGGCGGCGACCGCCCCGGCGACCAGCGCCAGCACGGCCACGGCGACGAACAGGCGGCGTCGCACGCTCAGAGTCGGGTTCATCCGTACGAGGGTGGCAGACCGAACCCCACTTGTCTCCCGTTTCACAGGCGTATACACCCGTCGCGCTGGATTTCGCCGCAACGACACGCCCGGACGCTCGGCGAAGGCCCTGCTGGCGGTGGTACTTGGCGAGTGGAAGTGAGGAGTGTCACACTTTGACGCGGGGGGTTCATCATGACTGCAACAATCGCCGCTGCCATCGGTCCGCGCGAAAACGGAAAACCGCCGCCGTACGTCCCGTTGGCCGACGTCGACCTGGCCCGGATGGAGTTCTGGGGCCTCGATGACGACTACCGCGACGGCGCGTTCGCCACGCTGCGACGCGAGGCGCCGATCAAATTCTTCGAGGTGCCCGAGTTCGGCGGTTTCCCGGCCGGAGCCGGGCACTGGGTCCTGGCGCGCCACGAGGACGTGCATTTCGTCAGCCGGCACCCGGATCTGTTCAGCTCCAGTCCGACGAGCACCGCGCTCAGCGATGTGCCGGTGGAGATCGCGGAGTACCTGGGCTCGATGATCACGCTCGACGATCCCCGCCATCTGCGGCTCCGAGGCATCGTCAACCGCGCATTCACGCCCAAGGTGATCGCCCGGATCGAGCAGAGCGTGCGCGACCGGTCCCGCCGTCTGGTGGCCGCGATGCGGGCCGCGCACCCCGACGGTCGCGCCGACTTCGTCGCGTCCCTGTCGGGCCCGCTGCCGCTGCAGATCATCTGCGACATGATGGGCATCCCGGAGGAGGACGAGGAGAAGGTCTTCGGCTGGACCTCGGCGCTGATGGGCATCGGCGACGAGGAGGCCTCGGGAGATCTCGACGAGATCGTCAAGGTGGTGCTCGAACTCGGCGAGTACGGCGTGCAATTGGCCGAAGCGCGGCGCGCACACCCGGCCGAGGACCTCACCACCAACCTCGTGCAGGCCGACGTCGACGGGGAACGACTGTCGTCGGCCGAGATCGGCTCCTTCTTCATCCTGTTGTCGGCGGCCGGCAACGAAACCACCCGCAACGCCATGAGCCACGGCATGGTCGCGCTGACCCGCTATCCGGCGGAACGCGCGAAGTGGTGGAACGACTTCGACCGGTTGGCCGCCACCGCGGTCGAGGAGATCGTGCGGTGGGCCTCACCGATCATCTACATGCGGCGCAACCTGACCCGGGACCTCGAGTTGAGCGGGGTGCCGATGAAGGCCGGGGCCAAGATCTCCATGTGGTACAACTCCGCCAATCGGGACGAGGCCGCGTTCGCCGATCCGTGGACGTTCGATGTGGCCCGAAACCCGAACCCGCACCTCGGTTTCGGTGCCGGCGGCGCGCACTTCTGCCTGGGTGCCAACCTGGCCCGTCGGGAGATCCGGGTGTTGTTCGAGGAGCTGCGTCGCGAGACGCCCGACATCATCGCCGTCGCGGAACCGGCGATCCTGCGCTCGGCGTTCGTGCACGGGGTCAAGCGACTGCCGGTGGCCTGGACCGCCTGAGTCAGAAGACCCGGGTCTGCCCTTCGAGGGCCGGGACGGTGTCGGGCAGCTTGTAGGTCTCGATGCCGTTGCGGAACATGATGGCCTCGCGGGCGTGCTCGGGCAGGTGCTTGACCAGCCAGCGCGGGTCGTCGAAGGTCCAGTGCGGATAGTCGGAGCTGAACAACAGGATCTTCTCGCACTCCATCCACTCGAAGGCCCGGGTGAGTTCGGTCTTGTCCTCGGGGTAGTCCAGCGGCTGGGTGGTGAACTTGATGTGGTCCTTGACGTACTCGCTGGGCTTGCGCTTGATGTCCAGCCATTGCTTGCGGGCCTCGTAGATGGCATCCATGCGCCACATCAGCGGCAGGATCCAGGTGAAGGCGTGCTCCACCAGCACGATCCGCAGCGTCGGGAAGCGGTCGAACACCCCGTCGAAGACCAAACTCATCACCTGATTCGCCGCCAGCAACGAGTAGGTGACCATGAAATCGTGGTTGTAGCTGGGGAATCCCACCGGCGGGATGGGCAGTTCCTCGTGGTGGCTGCGCGACAGGTGACACGACACGGTGATGTCGTGCTTGGTGGCCGCGGCCCACACCGGGTCGTACATCGGGTCGCCCCAGGCCGGGCGGCGTTCGGCCTTGATCAGCACCTGCGCCATGTAGGGGTGGCCGGCCCACTTCTCGATCTCGGCGGCCGCCAGCTGCGGGGCCTCGATGCCGACGCAGATCGACCCGCGCCAGCGCTGGTGCCAATTGTTGTGCGGGTCCAGCCAGCACGCGTCCTGCCAGGAGTTCAGCGCCTGGCTCATCGCATGCTCGGCCTCCGGGATGCGGCACGGATACGCGGCCGGCTCCAGGACGCCGATGTCGGAGCCGGCCTCCATGATGAGCTGGCGAAACGCCAGATCGGGGTCGCTGCAGGCGAATTCGCCGTCGTCGGGGAACGCGTCGACCCGCATGGCGAAGGCGTGGGCGTAGTCGGGCGCGTCGTAGTAGATCTGTTCGGCGTACTGATGCGTCAGGAAGTACTTGCTGCGCCAGGGCTCGGGGATGAAGGGGACCAGTTCACCGCGCTTGGGGGCGGGATGGACATCGGAATCGACGCATCGCACCGCGACGTGCTCGGTGGCCGGCTTTCGTTCGGTGATGTGGGCAGTCATCGGGGGCCTCCTTCTGCCCAAGTTACCAACCGAAAGCGTTCCCGGCTCCCGAGTCGGAGCGAATTCTGCGGCCCCCGCGGATCCGGGCGGGGATGCCCGGGTGTCGGGCCCAGGCTCTACATTGGGCTGCGATGGCGCTCCACCTGCACCGTGCCGAACGCACGGACCTGCTCGCCGACGGGCTCGGTCGGCTGTTGGCCACACCGCCGGCGGATCCGTTCGCCGAGGAACTGGTGTTGGTGCCCGCGCGCGGGGTGGAACGGTGGCTGTCGCAGCGGCTCTCGCATGTGTTGGGGCGGGGGCACGACGCCGACGGGGTGTGCGCCGGGGTGTCCTTCCGCTCCCCGCGTTCGCTGATCGCCGAGCTCACCGGCACCGCCGAGGCCGACCCGTGGTCCCCGGACAGCATGGTCTGGCCGCTGCTGGAAGTCGTCGACGCCGCGGCCGAGGAACCCTGGTGCCGGCCGCTGGCCGAGCACCTCGGGCATCGGCGCAGCGGGGAGGAGGCCGAACTGCGGCTGGGGCGCCGATACGCGGTGGCGCGCCGGTTGGCGGGCCTGTTCGCGTCCTACGCGACCCAGCGCCCGCAGCTGCTGATCGACTGGTGCGACGGCGCGGACACCGACGGTCTGGGCGCCGCCCTGGACGGCGACCTCACCTGGCAACCGGAGCTGTGGCGCCAACTGGTGCGTCGCGTGCCGGCCGATCCGCCGCACGTGCGCCACGCGCAAACGCTGGCCGCGTTGCGGGGGCGGCCCGCGGCCCTGCCGCCGCGGCTCTCGCTGTTCGGTCAGACCCGCCTGACGGCGACCGACCTCGAGCTGTTGGACGCCGTATCGACCCACCACGACGTCCACCTCTGGATTCCGCATCCCAGCGACGCCCTGTGGGCCGCGCTGGCCGAGCGTCGCACCGGGCGGGCGCGTCGCGCCGACGTCGACCTCGGCGAGAGCGGCCACCCGCTGTTGCTCACCCTCGGCCGCGACGTCCGCGAGCTGCAGCAGTCGCTGCCCCAGACCGCGGTCGACGACGGGAACCTCAGCGGCGCAACCAAACCCGACACGCTGCTGGGTTGGCTGCAGGCCGACCTGGCGGCCGACGCGCTGCGACCGGACCGCCGAACGTTCTCGCCCGAGGATCGTTCGGTGCGGGTGCACGGCTGTCACGGACCGGCCCGCCAGATCGATGTGCTGCGGGATGTGTTGTTGGGCGCGCTCGCCGAGGACCCGACGCTGGAACCCCGCGACATCCTGGTGATGTGCCCGGACATCGACACCTTTGCGCCGCTGATCGTGGCGGGCTTCGGCCTCGGCGACGCCGGCGCCGGGACAGCCGGGGAAGGCCACCCGGCGCACCGCCTTCGGGTCCGGTTGGCCGACCGCTCCCCGGTCCAGACCAACCCCCTGCTGGGGGTGACCGCGAGCCTGCTGGACCTGGTCGGCGGGCGCGCCCCCGCCGGCGAGGTGCTCAACCTCGCCGCGGCCGGCCCGGTCCGCGCCCGGTTCGGCTTCACCGACGACGACCTGGACACCATCACCGAGTGGGTGCGCGACTCCGGCATCCGGTGGGGGTTCGACCAGGCGCACCGGGAACCGTTCGGGGTCGGCGCGTTCGTGCACAACACCTGGCGCTTCGGCGTGGACCGGGTGCTGTGCGGGGTCGCGATGTCCGACGACTCCCAGGACTGGCTGGGCATCACCCTGCCGCTCGACGACGTGGGCAGCAATCGCGTCGAACTTGCCGGGCGCTTCGCCGAATTCGTCGACCGGCTGCAGTGGACGGTGGACTCGTTGACCGGGACGCGGACCCTGGCCGAGTGGCTGGGACTGCTCACCGACGGGGTCGGCCGGCTCACCCGCGTCGGCTCGGCCGACGGCTGGCAGTCGGGTCAACTGCACCGCGAGTTCGCCGACATCGTCGCCGACGCCGGGCCGCGCGCGTCGATCGCGCTGCGGCTCAGCGACATCCGCTCGCTGCTGAAACGACAGCTGGCGGGCCGACCGACCCGGGCGAACTTCCGCAGCGGCGGCCTGACGGTGTGCACCATGGTGCCCATGCGGTCGGTGCCGCATCGCGTGGTGTGTCTGGTCGGGCTCGACGACGGGGTGTTCCCCCGGGTCGGTGCGCCCGACGGCGACGACGTGCTGGCCCGCGATCCCGTGGTGGGCGAACGCGACATCCGGTCCGAGGACCGCCAACTCCTGCTGGACGCGATCAGCGCGGCGGGGGAGAAGTTGGTGATCACCTACACCGGGGCCGACGAGTACACCGGACAGTCCCGGCCACCGTGCGTGCCGTTGGCCGAGATCCTGGATGCCCTGGACCGCACGACGCCGACGCCGGTGCGGGAGCACGTGTTGGTGGACCATCCGCTGCAGCCGTTCGACAGCCGCAACGTCACCCCCGGTGCGCTGGGCGAGCCGACGCCGTTCACGTTCGATCCCACGGCGCTGGTCGCCGCCGAGGCCGCCCGCGCCCCGGCGACCGAGCCGGAGCCCGGGTTCCTCTCGGCACCGCTGGCCGCGCCCGAATCCGGCGACGTCGCGCTCGAGGACCTGTTGAGTTTCTTCAACGATCCCGTCAAGGGCTTCTTCCGGAACTTCGCGGTGGCACTGCCGTTCGACGCCGACGCGGTTGAGGACGCGATCCCGGTGGAGATCGACCAGCTGGCGTCGTGGGCCGTCGGCGACCGGATGCTCGACGACCTGCTGCGCGGCCGGGATCCGGACTGGGCCCTGCACGCCGAGTGGCGCCGCGGCCGCCTGCCACCCGGTCAGCTGGGGTGGCGCAAGGCGCAGCGCACCCAGGAACTCGCGAAACGGCTGGCCGCCACCGCATTCGAGCACCGGGTGGGCGACCCGCGGGCCGTCGACGTCGACCTGGACCTCGGCGCGGGTCGGCGGCTGACGGGCACGGTCAACCCGGTCTACGCCGAACGCTACGTGTCGGTCACCTATTCGACCCTGGCGCCCAAACATGTGCTGCAGGCCTGGATTCGGTTGCTGGCGCTGGTCGCCGCGACGCCCGAGCAGGACTGGACCGCGATCTGCATCGGCCGCCGCGGCGGCAACGGCACCGCCGTGCGGGCGTTCGGGCCGCCCGAGCAGCCCGCGAAGGTGCTCCTGGCCCAGCTGGTGGCCATCTACGACGCGGGACGTTGCGAGCCGGTTCCGCTGCCGCTCAAGACCTCCCACGCGTGGGCCGCGGCCCGCCACCACGGGTCCGACCCGAACCGGGCGGCCCTGTACGCGTGGCAGTCCGGCAAGTACCCCGGGGACGATGACGCCGCGGCGCACGCCCGGGCCTGGGGCTCCCGGGCCCCGCTGGATGTGCTGCTGGGTCCGCCCGCACCGGGCGAGGAGTTCGCCGGGGAGACCACCCGCCTCGGTGCCCTGGCCCGCCGGGTCTGGTCCCCGATGCTGGCCGCCGAACAGCGGGTGGGCCGATGAAGCCCTTCGACCTGTTCGGGCCCCTGCCCGCCGGCAACTCCACCACGGTGCTGGAGGCCAGCGCCGGCACCGGCAAGACGTTCGCCCTGGCGGCGCTGGTCACCCGGTACATCGCCGAGGACGTCGCGACCCTCGACGAGATGCTGCTGATCACATTCAGTCGCGCCGCCACCCGCGAACTGCGCGAGCGGGTGCGGGCGCAGCTGCTCGAGGCCGTCGAGGCGTTCGACGCCCCGCCCGGCGCCGAGCCCGCCAACGATCTCATCGAGCACCTGCTGGCCGCACCGCCCGACGAGCGCACCGCCCGGGCCCGGCGGCTGCGCCGTGCCCTGGCGGACTTCGATTCCGCGACCATCGCCACCACCCACCAGTTCTGCCAGATCGTCCTCAAATCGCTGGGCGTGGCCGGCGACGGCGATCCCGATGTGCAGCTGGTGGACTCGCTGCAGGACCTGATCACCGAGATCGTCGACGACGTCTACCTGTCCCACTTCGGTCAGCAGAAGACCCTCCCGCCGCTGACCCGGGAGCAGGCACTCGAGCTGGCCCGCGCCGCCGTCGGGAACCCGGGCACGGCCATCCGTCCCGTCGAGGCGGCGCCGGACAGCGACGCCGCGGCCCGGCTGGACTTCGTGCGCCGCGTCCTCGACGAGATCGAACCCCGTAAACGCCGGCTGCGCATCCAGGGCTACGACGACCTGCTCGGTCGGCTGGCCGAGGCCCTGCACGCCGACGACGCGCCGGCGCGGTCCCGGATGCGGCGCCGCTGGCGCATCGTGCTCGTCGACGAATTCCAGGACACCGACCCGATCCAGTGGCAGGTGATCGAGCGGGCCTTCGCCGGCGCCTGCACCCTGGTGCTGATCGGCGACCCGAAGCAGGCCATCTACGCGTTCCGCGGCGGCGACATCGTCACCTATCTGGCCGCGGCCCACAGCGCGGGCGAGCGTCGCACCCTGGACACCAACTGGCGCAGCGACAAACCGCTCGTCGACGCGGTGCACGCGGTGCTGCGCGGCGCGCAACTCGGCGACGCCGACATCGTCGTCGGGGACGTCAGCGCCCGCCATCAGACCCAGCGGCTGGCCGGGGCCCCGCACAACGATCCGTTCCGGCTGCGGGTCGTCGGCCGTCCGCAGTTCCGCAAACAGGACGACGACACCATCCCGATCGGTGCACTTCGCCCCTACATCGCCCAGGACCTGGCGGCCGACATCGCCGGGTTGCTCACCCACGAAACCACCTTCGACGGCAAGCGCGTCACGGCCCGTGACGTCGCGGTGATCGTGCAGAACCGGTGGGACGCCGCGCCGTGTCGCGACGCGCTGGCCGCCCTCGGTATCTCTTCGGTGTACTCCGGGGACGCCGATGTCTTCGGTTCCGAGGCGGCCACCGACTGGCTGTGCCTGATCGAGGCCATGGAGCAGACCCACCGCCCGGCCCTGGTCCGGGCCGCGGCGCTGACCAGCTTCTTCGGCGAGACGGGCTCGAGCCTGGCCGCCGGCGGCGACGCGCTGACCGACCGCATCGCGGAAACGTTGCGGGACTGGGCAGATCGGGTTCGCCGGCTGGGCGTCGCGGCGGTCTTCGAATCGGCCAACCTGGCCGGGATGGGGCGGCGGGTCCTGGCCGGCCCCGGCGGCGCGCGGCTGATGACGGACCTGACGCATCTGGCCGACCTCCTGCAGGCGGCCGCGCATCGGGAGAGCCTGTCGTTGCCCGCGCTGGCCGAATTGCTGCGTCAGGAACGGGATGCCGGCACCGGCGCCGAACGCAACCGGCGGCTGGACAGCGAGACCGCCGCGGTGCAGATCATGACGTACTGGGGCAGCAAGGGACTCGAGTTCCCGGTGGTCTACCTGCCCTTCATGTTCAACCGCCACGTCAAGCCCGACGACCAGGTGCTGTTCCACGACGAGGACGGAAATCGGTGCCTGCACATCGGCGGTCCCGGCAGCCCGGGCTACGCCGAGGCCGCGCAGCGCGCCGCCGCCGAATCCGCCGGCGAGGTGCTGCGACTGGCCTACGTGGCGCTGACCCGGGCGAAGGGGCAGGTGGTCGCGTGGTGGGCGCCGTCCTGGGACGAGATCAACGGCGGGCTGTCCCGGCTGCTGCGCGGGCGTCGGCCCGGCGAGCCGACCGTGCCGGACAAGTGTGAGACCGGCATCACCGACGAAGCCGCGCGGCGCCTGTTCGCGGCGTGGCAGGAGGCCGGCGGCCCGGTGGTCGAGGACGCGGTCGTCGCCGGAGCGTCGCCGCTGCGCCCGCCGGATCCGCCGGAGGGACTGGCGGTCAGGACATTTGACCGCCAGGTCGATCTGACCTGGCGGCGCACGTCATACTCGGCGCTGGTGCGCGCCTCGCACGAGGCCCCGGCCGGGGTGGGGAGCGAACCGGAAGCCGCCGGCAAGGACGACGAGGTCGACGATCCGGTGGCCGCGGGCTCGGAAAGCCCGGTGACCGAGGGGGTTTCGTCGCCGATGGCCGAACTGCCCGGGGGTGCGACGTTCGGTTCGTTGGTGCATGCGGTGCTCGAGACCGCCGACCCGTTCGCGGCGGACCTCGAGGCGGAGTTGACCGACCACGTCGCCCGGCACTTCGCCTGGTGGCCGGTCGAGGCGGAGATCGCCGACATCGCCGCGGCGCTGGTGCCCCTGCATGACACCCCGCTGGGGCCGCTCGCGGCCGATCTGCGGCTGCGCGACATCGGCCTGCACGATCGCCTGCGCGAGCTGGATTTCGAAATACCCTTGACCGGAGGGGATCTCACCGACGAGCTGACCACCGTCACGCTGGCGCAGGTCGGGGACCTGCTGGAGGAACAACTGAGTCCGGACGACCCGATGCGCGGCTACGCCGAGCAGTTGCGCGCCCCGGCCCTGTCCGCGGCCACCCTGCGCGGTTACCTGTCGGGCTCCATCGACGCGGTGCTGCGCATCCCGGACCCGGCCGTCGGGCATCGATTCGTGGTCGTCGACTACAAGACCAACCGGCTGGGCGAGGGCGCGCGACCGGTGGCCGCCGACTACGGCCCGCCCCAGCTGGCCGCGGCCATGCTGCATTCCGACTATGTGCTGCAGGCCCTGCTGTACAGCGTTGTGCTGCACCGCTTCCTGCGCTGGCGAGTGCCCGACTACCAGCCCGAGCAGCACTTCGGCGGGGTGCTGTACCTGTTCCTGCGCGGCATGTGCGGCGCGGCGACCCCGGTGGTCGACGGCCACCGCGCCGGGGTGTTCAGCTGGCGGCCGCCGGTGTCGTTGGTCTCGGCGCTCTCGGATCTTCTCGCCGGCGCGGGGGTGCCCCGATGACCGTGCCCGTGCCCGTGCCCGACGACGCTCTGCATTGGCGGCGCGCGGTGAACGCCGGCGGATTGCTGCGCGCGTTCAACGAGGCCGGCGTGCTGGACTCCGCGGACGTCCACGTGGCCACCCGGCTGACGATGCAGGCCGCGGAGACCAGCGAACCCGTCGCGTTGGCCGTCGCGCTGGCGGTGCGCGCGCTGCGGTTCGGCTCGGTGTGCGTGGACCTGCGGACGGTGGCCGCCGACCTCGACGACGGTGAGCAACCCGAGCTGCCCTGGCCGGCCCCCGGGGCGTGGCTGACCGACCTGCGGCGCAGCCCGCTGCTGACCGAGCACACGGTCCTGCACCTGGAGCAGGACGGGCTGCTGTACCTGGACCGCTACTGGCGCGAGGAGGGGCAGGTGTGCGCGGACCTGGTGGCGGCGCGCCCCCTGCCGCCGCGGGTCGACGAGGCGGTGCTGGCCGACGGGCTGGAGCGGGTGTTCCACCGGCCGGGCTCCGAGGAGCAGCGGCAGGCGGTGCGAATTGCGTTGTCGCAGTGGATCACCGTACTCACCGGCGGTCCCGGCACCGGCAAGACCACGACCATCGCCGGGCTGCTGGCCCTGGTCGCCGAACAGGCCGAGGGGGCCGGGGCGCCGCAGCCGCGCATCGCCCTGGCCGCGCCGACCGGGAAGGCCGCCGCGCGGCTGCAGGAAGCGGTGCGCTCGGAGATCGGCAACCTCGGCGGGCCCGATCGAACGCGGCTGGCCGGGCTGCAGGCGGTGACGCTGCACCGGCTGCTGGGCGCGCGGATGGACAGCTCCACGCGGTTCAAGCACCACCGCGGCAACCGGTTGCCGCACGATCTCATCGTCGTCGACGAGACGTCGATGGTCTCGCTGACGATGATGGCCCGGCTGCTCGAGGCGCTGCGCCCGGACACCCGGTTGATCCTGGTGGGCGACCCGGACCAGCTGGCCTCGGTCGAGGCCGGGGCGGTGCTGGCGGATCTCGTCGAGGGCCTGGGCGCGCGGACCGGCGGTCAGGTCGCGGAGCTGACCACCGCGCACCGTTTCGGCGCGGAGATCGGCCTGCTCGCCGACGCCATCCGGCGGGGCGACGCCGATCGCGTGCTGGAGATCCTGGCGGGCGGCGGTGCGCACATCGAGTTCGTCGACACCGACGCGCCGACCGAGCGGCTGCGGGAGATCCTCGTCCCGCATGCGCTGCGGGTGCGGGCGGCCGCCGCGGCCGGTGACGTGCCCGGGGCCTTCGCCGCCGTCGAGGCGCACCGCCTGCTGTGCGCGCACCGCGACGGCCCGTTCGGCATCCGGCAGTGGAACCGGCAGGTGGAACGGTGGCTGTCCGAGCACACCGGTGAATCCCTGTGGAGCGATTGGTATCTGGGGCGCCCGGTGCTGGTCACGGCCAACGACTACGGGCTGGGGCTGTACAACGGGGACATGGGCGTGACCGTTTTCGCCGACGGTGCATTGCGGGTGGCGATCGCCGGGGCCGAGCGGGTGCAGGATTTCGCCACCAGCCGCCTGGCCGATGTCGAGACCATGCACGCGATGACCATCCACAAGAGCCAGGGCAGTCAGGCCGACGAGGTGACGGTGCTGCTGCCGTCCGAGGACTCGCGGCTGCTCACCCGCGAGCTCTTCTACACCGCGGTCACCCGGGCCAAGTCCAAGGTGCGGGTGGTGGGCACCGAGGCCGAGGTGCGCGCGGCATTGGCGCGGCGGGTGGTGCGCGCCACCGGCCTGCGACAGCGGTTGCGCAACAGTTGATCTGAAATGACTGTGGCCCCCGCCGGAGCGGGGGCCACAGGGGGAATCATCGATCAGGCGGCGGGCGGCGTGCCGTTGAGCACCCGCTGCATGTCCGGGATCATCTGCTGCAGCTGCTGTCCCCAGTAGCCCCAGCTGTGGGTCCCGTTGGCCGGGAAGTTGAACACACCGTTGGTGCCACCGGCGGCCAGGTAGTTGTCGCGGAACGTGACGTTGGTCCGCAGCGTCAGGCCCTCCAGGAACTGCGCGGCCAGCAGGTTGCCGCCGTTGGTGCCCGCGTCGAGGTCCGACGGGTTACCGGTGCCGCAGTAGATCCAGATGCGGGTGTTGTTGGCGACCAGGCGGTTGATGTTGACCATCGGGTCGTTGCGCTTCCAGGCCGGATCCGACGACGGACCCCACATGCTGTTGGCGTTGAATCCGCCGGCGTCGCTCATCGCCAGGCCGATCAGCGTCGGCCACCACCCCTCGGACGGGTTGAGGAAGCCGGACATCGAGCCCGCGTAGACGAACCGCTGCGGATGCCAGATCGCGAAGTTCAGCGCCGCGGCGCCGGCCATCGACAGGCCCACGGCGGCGTTGCCGGTCTGCGAGATGCCGCGGTTGGTGGCCAACCAGGCCGGCAGCTCCTGGGTCATGAACGTTTCCCACTTGTAGGTGTAGTCCTGACCGTTGCCCTGGGAGGGCTGGTACCAGTCGGTGTAGAAGCTGGACTGGCCGCCGACGGGCATGATGGCCGACAGGCCGGAGTTGTGGAACCACTCGAAGGCGGGGGTGTTGATGTCCCAGCCGTTGAAGTCGTCCTGGGCCCGCAGGCCGTCGAGCAGGTAGACCGCGTGCGGTCCGCCGCCCTGGAACTGGATTTTGATATCGCGCCCCATCGACGGTGACGGGACCATCAAGTATTCGACCGGCAGGCCCGGGCGCGAGAACGCCCCTGCCGGTGCCGTTGCCCCGACGACCCCGAGCAGGCCGGGCAGCGCGGCGGCCGCGATGGCGGCGATCGACAGCCGGCGCAGGGATTCCTTTGCCGTACCGCGCAACTTCCGAACGAACTTCACGACTTCGCTCCTCCATGGTCGTAATTACAAGGTTGTGTTACTTGTGTGACGCAAGTGAACCATGGGATTTCCAACGCAATGCCTGCCGAACCGCTGCGCGCGGTCGCGGTTGACTAACGATTGAGATTCACGCCGGAGGCCGATTTGTCACCGCGTTGTGACCCGCCGCGGCGTGTTCCGCGGCCTCGAAGGGGCGGGTCGACGTGCGTTCGCGCAGGCCGGCGCCGGGCTAGCAGATCGGGGGCGCCGCGGCGGTCACGGCCGAGGCGGTCAGTCCTCCGCGACGGGGTCCGGCCGTACCCAGGCCAGGATCATCGCCGGGGAGCAGCCGCCGATCAGTAGCACCGTCAGGACCATCAGGGCACCGGCGTAGGTGACGTCCTCGGCCGCGCCGAGCCCGTGGATCGAGCCGATCAGCAGGTATGCGATCGGGATCAGCATCAGGTACTGCGTGATGGTCAGGCCGATGGAGCGGGCGCTGTTGCGCTGGGCGACCTCGAACTCGTCGAGCGCGGCCTCGGGGGCGTCACCCTGGCGGCCGGAGGCGATCTGCAGCACGATCCACGCCGGGAAGAACAGGGCGCAGGCCGGCAGCCACAGCAGCGCGGCCATCTTGAGCCCGACCGCGCACAGCACGGCCGTCGTCGCCATCACCAGGAACGACAGCGCCACGGCGAGCACCAAGGAACGGCGTCGCCGACGGGTGCGCCAGCGCGGCAGCGACGACGCCCAGTGCTGTTCGTAGCGCAGGAAGCGTCTGGTGCGGTGGTCCTGGTAACGCTGCAGGATGTTGCGGTTGTCGACGGTGGCCTGGTCAGGCATGGCGTCTCCTCAGGTTGCGGACTTGCGGCCGTACACCTCGGCGGACAGCGGGGTGAACTCGGTGCGGGAGAACACCGCCTCGACCGGCAGGTCGAACACCGCGCAGATCCGAAACGCCAGGTCCAGGCTCGGATAGTGGTCGCCGCGCTCCAGCGCGCCGACCGTCTGCGGGTTGATCCCGATGCGGTTCGCCAAGTCGGCCCGGCTCATCTGCCGCTCGGCGCGCAGCACGCCGAGGCGGTTGTAGATCGGGAGCGCCTCGCCCCGTCGAACCGGACTCATACAACTAAGTGTTGGGAAAACCCAACAATCTGTCAACCGCTCATGGCGAAATCACCGGACCAGACGACGCAGCAGCGCCGAGGCCGCGATGACGCCCGCGATCGCGGCGACCACCAGGACGGCCAGATCCAGCGCCATGTTCGACGGCGTGCCCAGCAGCAGGCCGCGCAGCGCATTCACCTCGTAGCTCAGCGGATTGACCGCGGAGAGCCAGCGCAGCCACTCCGGCATGATCTCCACCGGGTACAGCGCGTTGGAGGCGAAGAACAACGGCATGGTGATGGCCTGCCCGATGCCCATCAGCCGGTCGCGGTTGCGGACCAGCCCGGCCAGCGTCATCGACAAGCAGGCGAAGAACGCCGAGCCCAGCACCACCACGCCCATCGCCGCCAGGATGCGCAGCGGATTCATGGTCAGCGCCACACCCATCAGGTACGCGATGGCCAACACCCCGATCACCTGGACGATCGAGCGCACCCCCGCCGCGAAGGCCTTGCCGGTGATCAGCGCCGAGGCCGGGGTCGGGGTCACCATGAGCTTGGCCAAGATGCCCGCGTCGCGGTCCCACACCAGCTGGATGCCGTAGAAGATCGAGATGAACAGCGCCGACTGCGCGATGATCCCGGGCGCCAGGAACGCCAGATAGGACACCGACCCGGTGTCGATGATGCGCAGATGCGAGAAGGTCTGCCCGAAGATCAGCAGCCACAGCGCGGGCTGGACCATCCGGGTCACCAGCTCGGTGCGGTCGTGACGCAGCTTCTGCAGCTCGACGAGCGCGAAGGTCCCCATCCGCTCCAGCAGGCCGCGGACGCGACGCCAGCCCCGCGGGGCGCGGATCAGGGTCTGCACGGGTTCGGATTCAACTGACACGGCGGGCCGTCCTTCGGCTCGAACGGATTTCGCGCAGGCCGCGCTTGGAGGTGTCATCGTCGAGCTGCGAGCCGGCGTAGTGCCGGAAGACGTCCTCGAGGCTGGCCTGCGGCCCGACCGTGGCCTTGAGCTCGTCGGGCGCGCCGACGGCCTGGAGTTGGCCCCGATGCAGCAGCGCCACGCGGTCGCACAGGGCGTCGGCCTCCTCCATGTAGTGCGTGGTGAGCAGCACCGTCATGCCGTAGTCGTCCTGCATCTGCTGGACCTGGGTCCAAACATCGTCGCGGGCAATGGGATCCAGTCCGACGGTGGGTTCATCGAGGATCAGCAGCGACGGCTGGTTGACCAGTGCCTGGGCCAGTTCGAGACGACGGACCATGCCGCCGGAGTAGGTTGCGGCCGACTTGTCGGCCACCTCGGTCAGGTTCATCGCGGCCAGGGCGTCCTCGACCCGGCGGCGGCGCTGCCGGCGGGGCACGTCGTAGAGTCGGGCGAACCACTGCACGTTCTGTCGTCCGGTCAGCGCGGACTCGATCGAGAGTTGCTGGGGCACATAGCCGATGTTGTAGCGGACGTCCATGGTCTGGCGCCGGGTGTCCAGGCCGAAGATCAGCACCCGGCCCTGCTGCGGGGGAGTCAGGGTGGTCAGCACCCGCACCGCCGTCGTCTTGCCCGCGCCGTTGGGGCCGAGCAGCCCCATCGTCTCGCCGCTGCGGACCTGCAGGCTGAGGTCGTCGACGGCGGTGAAGTCGCCGTAGCGGTGGGTGAGGTTGCGGCAGTCGATGGCCGGGGTGGCCGTCATCGCGGTTGCCGGTCGTCGAGCAGCGTGGTCATCTTGTTCATTACCGCCAATCCCGCTGTCAGCGAGTCGATCTCGTCGTCGGAGAGTTGGTTCAGGGCGACCCCCAGCGCGGCGCGACGGGCCCGTCGGGACTCGTCGGCGATGCGCTGCGCGGCGGCGGTGAGCCGCAGCCGGCCCACGCGCCGGTCCGCCGGATCCACCTCGCGCAGCACCAGGCCGTCGCCGGAGAGCTTGGAGACCAGCGTGGAGGCGGTGTTGGCGGCCAGGCCCAGTTCGGTCGCCGCGGCGCTGACGGAGATGTCGGGTTGGCGGCCGATCAGGCGCACGAGTTCGGCCTGGGCCTCGGTGAGGCCGGCGTTGTCGAAGGCGCGCCCGGCCGACCGTCGGATCTGGCGTCGGAAGCGCCCGACGGTGCCGAACAGGTCGGTCGCGAGGTCTGCGGGCAGGGTCACGCCGACCATAATACCTCTGTAACAGAGGCATCTCCAGCGATTTGGATGCGCCAGGTTGCGGTGGACGCGCCTGCGCGCACCGAAATCGCTCAGGGTAGGCGGTGCAGTTGCACGTCCGACAGCGTGCCGTCGGCGGCGGTCGCCGTCATGTAGGTGCAGTGCGGCTGCCGGCGCCGGTCGGTGGGGGAGCCGGGGTTCAGCAGCCGCAACCCGGTGGCCGAGGTGGTGTCCCACGGAATATGGCTGTGGCCGAAGACCAGCACGTCGGTGTCGGGGTAGCGCCGCGACATCCGCGCCTCGCGCCCGGCTCTCGCACCGGTCTCGTGGGTGACGGTGAACCGCACCCCACCCAGGGTGGCGTCGGCCCGCTCGGGGAGTCGCGCCCGCAGGTCGGTGCCGTCGTTGTTGCCCCAGCAGGCGATCAGGCACGCGGCGCGGGCTTCGAGGTCATCGAGCAGGCTGGGCGCCATCCAGTCCCCGGCGTGGATCACGACGTCGGAGCGCTCGACCTCGGCCCACACCCGCGCCGGCAGATCCTTGGCCCGCGTCGGGACGTGGGTGTCGGAGATCAGCAGCAACCGCATCTCAGCTGGTCACCGCTGGGCCCCGTCGGTGTCGATCGCCGCGAGGCAGAACGACACCACGTGGTCGATCTCGTCGCGGCCGGGCTGCGTCTCGGCCGCCGCGTGCCGCCGCAGCACCCCGCTGACCGTGGTGAACAACGCGTCGGCGTCGCGGGCCGGGTCGGGGCAGCCGAGGTCGCTCAGCGGGCGGACCAACAGGTCGCGCATCGGGGCGGTGATCTGCCCGTCCGGAACGGAGCTGAACTGACTGAGCACCGCACGGCTGCGCGCGGTCCGGCGCGGCTCGCCGACCTGTCCCAACGCCCCGATGATCCAGGTCCGGATCTTCGCGACGGGGTCGTCGGAGGCGGCCATCTCGCGTTCCAGGTAGGCCGCGGTGATGTTGACGCCGCGCTCCATCACCGCCAGTAGCAGCTCGTCCTTACCGGTGAAATACCGGTAGAACGCGGCGTTGGAGGTGCCGGCCGCGGCCACGATGTCGCTGACCTTCGGCGGGGCCGGTCCGGTCTTCTCGATCACCCCGAGCGCCGCCGACAGGATCCGGTCGACCTCCTCGGTGGCCTCCCGCTGACGGGCATCGAGCGCCCGATCAATCGCCGCGTCAATCCGAGACCTCACGAGGAAAGGATAGGCGTCGGGCGCACCGGTATGTCAGCCGTCGTTCCGGTACTGGTTGACTAACGACGAAACGACGTCGGGCCAGAAAGGGCGCGCAATGACCGGAACGTCGAGCTCGGCGACTCCGCTGGCCGGAGTTCGGATCGTCGAAATCTCGAGCTTCGTGGCGGTACCGCTGGCCGGAATGACCCTCGCGCAGCTGGGTGCCGAGGTCATCCGGGTGGACCCCATCGGTGGTGCCGCCGACTACCGCCGCTGGCCGCTGACCGACGACGGCGAGAGCATCTACTGGGCCGGGCTGAACAAGGGCAAGCGCTCGGTCGCCGTCGACATGCGCAGCCCGGACGGGCAAGAGTTGATCGCCCGGCTCGTCGCCGAGGGCGGGCCGCGGGGCGGCATCTTGATCACCAACGTCGTCGGCCGCGATTGGCACGGGTACGACGCGCTGGTGGCCCGCCGTCCCGACCTGATCCATCTGGAGGTCTCCGGTCGCGCCGACGGCGGCACCGGGGTCGACTACACCGTCAACGCCGGGGTGGGCTTCCCGTTGGTCACCGGACAGGCCACCCAGGCGGGGCCGGTCAATCACGTGCTGCCGGCCTGGGATCTGGCCTGCGGCCTGTACGCCGCGCTGGGCATCGTGAGCGCGCTGCGGCATCGCGACGCCACCGGCGCGGGCAGCCGGATGCGGTTGCCGCTCGAGGATGTGGCGCTGGCCACGGCCGGCAACATGGGTTTTCTCACCGAGCCGATGATCACCGGGTCGCAGCGCCAGCGCCTGGGCAACTCGCTCTATGGCCAATACGGCGCCAACTTCACCAGCAGCGACGGCGTCTCCTTCATGCTGGTGGCCCTGACCGGTCGGCACTTCCGGGATCTGGCCGAGCTGACCGGCACCACGAAAGCCGTTGCGGCCCTTGCTGAGGCGCTCGAGGCGGACTTCACCGACGAGGGCCAGCGCTACCGGCACCGCGACGCGCTGACCGGACTGTTCAGCGTCTGGTTCGCCGAGCACACCGGCGAGCAGATCGCGGCCGCACTGGCGGGCACCTCGATCCTGTGGGAGCGCTACCGCACCTTCGCCGAGGCGAGCGCCGACCCGAAGGTGACCGAGAATCCGTTGTTCACCACGCTGCAGCAGCCGCGCATCGGCGCGCACCTGGCGCCCGGGCTGCCGCTGATGATCGACGGCGCGCACAACCCCGCCGTCGCGGCGCCGGCGCTCGGTGACGACACCGAGGCGGTGCTCGCCGAGAGCGTGGGAGCCGACGAACTCGCGCGGCTACTCGAATCCCGCACCGTGGCAACGTCGTCGGATGCCGACCGGCGATGAGCGCGCTGCTGAAGGTCCTGCAACTGGAGCCCGCGGGCACCGACGTCTGGGTGGGTCGCGGGCACGGGCCGGCCGGCAAGCGGGCCTTCGGCGGGCAGTTCCTCGGGCAGTCGCTGGCCTCGGCGGCGGCGAGCCTGACGCTCGACGACGACATCGCGCCCACCAGCTTGCACCTGCAGTTCCTGCGCACCGGCGACCCCGTCGAACCCACCGAGTACAGCGTGGAACGCACCCACGACGGTCGCACCGTGATGACCCGTCGCGTCGTGGCGCGCCAGGGCGGCAAGATCCTCACCGTCGCGACTGTGTCGTTCTCCCGCGCCATGGCCGGGCCGGAGCACGGGGCGCGCGACGGCCGGCCCGACCCGGAACAACTCGACCGGACCGGCCCGCCCGGAACGGCCCCCGGCCTGCCGCTCGACGAACTCGACATCCGGGTGGCCGACGAGGGGGAGGGCGCGGACTTCGTACGCCGACTTTGGTGGCGCGCAACGGTTCCGCTACCCGAGGATGCGCTGTTGCACGCCTGCGCCATGCTGTTCGTCACCGATGTCTACATGATCGACCCGGCGCTGCGGGTGCACGGACACTCGATGCAGGCCCGCACCCACCGCAGCGGCACGCTGGATGCCGCGATCTGGTTCCACCGTCGGATCCACGCCGACCGGTGGAACCTGCTGGAGTCGCGGTCGCCGGCGGCCTCGCGCGGGCGCGGCCTGGTGACGGCCGAACTGATCGGCGACGACGGCGGCGTCTGCGCGACCCTCGTCCAGGAGGGGCTCATCGCCTCCCGTGAAACATCAAGCACCACAACCAATTAGAAAGGAATCAGCATGCGGAAGTTCACCTCGGCAGCGGAACTGGTTGCCGCCCAAGGCGAAGAGCTCGGATCCAGCGACTGGAAGGTCATCACCCAGGACGCCGTCAACCTGTTCGCCGACGCCACCGGCGATCACCAGTGGATCCACGTCGACCCCGAGAAGGCCAAGGACGGGCCGTTCGGCAGCACCATCGCGCACGGCTACATGACGCTGTCGCTGCTGCCGGTGCTGATGCACGACATCTTCGCGGTGGAGGGCGTCAAGCTCGGAATCAACTACGGCCTGAACAAGGTTCGGTTCCCGTCGCCGGTGCCCGTGGGCGCCAAGGTGCGCGCCACCTCGACGCTGGTCAAGGCCGAGGACCTCGGCGACGGCGCCCTGCAGCTCACGGTGTCCACCACCGTCGAGATCGAGGGCGGCAGCAAGCCGGCGTGCGTCGCCGAGAGCATCCTGCGCTACATCTTTTAATCTCAGCGCGAGCGGGCTGGGGTCCCCCGCTTGCAGGGGCGTCCCCGGCCGACACGCCGACTGTTCGGCCGGGACTGCGCACCCTCGCGCTAGTAGGTGTCGAGCCCGATCTTGATGGCCACGGCCAGGCCCGCGGCCCCGATGAACAGGCGCATCGGGGTTGCGGGTGCGTGCCGCACCACGACCGGGCCCAGCCGGGACCCCAGCAGACAACCCAGACCCAGCGGCACCACGGCCGCCCACGCCACCGGCGCCAGCATCGCGAACAGGATCGCCGCGACCAGGTTGGCGATGCCCATCAGCGCATTCTTCGAGGCGTTCGCATGGGCGAGGGTTGCGCCGCCGGCCCGCAGCAGCAGGGCGAGCAGCAGCACCCCGGCCGCCGCGCCGAAATAGCCCGCGTACCCGGTGATCGCCAGGACGGCCAGGCCTTCCAGGAACAACACCCTCCGGCGTCGTCGCGGCTTGTCGCCGGGCGGCCGCGCCCGGCGGGGGAGCAGGATCGCCAGCGCCGAGGCCCCGAGCAGGATCGGCACGCTGCGTTCGAAACCCTCCGGCGGGGTGTACAGCAGCAACAACGCGCCCGCCGCGCCGCCGAGCGCGGCCAGCGGTCCGACCCGCAGCAGCCACGCACCCTGGCCCTTGAGTTCGGGCCGCGAACCCAGGACCGAGCCGATGCCGTTGAACACCACCGCGACCGTGTTGGTGACGTTGGCGGTGACGGGAGGCAGACCGACGGCCAGTAGCGCGGGATAGGTGGCCACCGAGGCCAGTCCGGCGATGCTGCCGGTGAGCCCGCCGCAGATCCCGGCGAGGAACAGCAGGGTCGCGTTCATCGGATCTGGGGTGGGGTGAGTGCAGACATGTCGGCGAGAAGCGTGGCACATCGGCGTGCGCACCGCGCGACGAGCGTGCCCAGACCCGGGAATCTACCCGGCGTGTCGGCCGGGGCCACGCGCCCTCGCGCTGAGGGGAAGGCTCGCGCTAGGAAGAGAAGCGGGCCTGGGCCTCGGCGCGGCGGGTCGGCAAATGCCCGGACCCGAACACCGGGTCGGCGGGCTCGTACTCCTTGAGCGTGCGGCGCGCCAGGGTCAGCTTGTGCACCTCGGTGGGCCCGTCGGCGATGGCCAGCGACTGCGCGGCCACCATCATCTTGACGAACGGCATCTCGTTGGACACCCCGAGCGCGCCGTGTAGGTGCATGGCCCGCTGCACCACGTCGTGCAGCACCTGGGGCATCGCGACCTTCACCGCGGCGATGTCGCGCCGCACCACCTGATAGTCCTGATGCTTGTCGATCAACCACGCCGTGCGCAGCACCAGCAGCCGGAACTGCTCGATCTGCAGCCAGCTGTCGGCGACCTTCTCTTGTGTCAGTTGAAAATTCGCCAGCGGGCCCTGGCGGGTCTGCCGCGACACCGCGCGCTCACACATCAGGTCGAAGGCGCGCCGGGCCATCGCGATGGTGCGCATGGCGTGGTGGACGCGACCGCCGCCCAGGCGCGTCTGCGCGATGGCGAACGCCTGCCCCTCCCCGCCGAGGACATGATCCAGCGGCACCCGCACGTCGGTGTAGCGCACGTAGCCGTGGGTGCCGTGATCGGCGGACCCTGACCCCTCGGTGCCGACGCCGACGTTGCGGACGATCTCGATCCCCGGGGTCTCGGCGGGAACGATGAACAGCGACATCTTGTCGCGGGTGCGCGCCTCGGGATTGGTGACCGCCATGACGATGAAGAAGCTGGCGTGGCGGGCGTTGGAGGAAAACCACTTCTCGCCGTTGAGTACCCACGACTGCCCGTCCCGCTCGGCGCGGGTGACGAACAGGCCGGGGTCGGAGCCGCCCTGCGGTTCGGTCATCGAATAGCAGGAACTGATCTCGCCGTCGAGCAGCGGTTGCAGGTAGCGCCGCTTCTGCTCGTCGGTGCCGAACAGCGCGAGGATCTCCGCGTTGCCCGAATCCGGGGCCTGGCAGCCGAACACCGACGGCGCCCAGCGGGACCGGCCCAGAATCTCGTTGAGCAGCGCCAGTTTCACCTGCCCGTAACCCTGCCCACCCAACTCCGAGGTCAGATGCGCGGCCCACAGGCCACGCTCGCGAACCTGCTGCTGCAGCGGCCGCAGCGTCGCCAGCACGTCGGGGTTCTTCTTGTCGTAGGGATCCAGCGCCACGAAGTCCAGCGGTTCGACCTCGGTGCGCATGAACTCGGTGACCCAGTCCAGCTTTTCCTGGTATTCGGGGTCGGTCTCGAAATCCCACATGTCGGATCACCGTTCTGTCGATGTTCGCCCACGCCGACTCCGTGTCTACCGCAGATGGCTCCGGTGAGGTAGACACATACGCATGAAGACTCACCTGAACTGCCCGTGTGGCGAGTCCATCGTCGGCACCGACGAGGACGACCTGGTCGAGAAGACCCAGAAGCACCTGTCGGAGAACCACCCCGGTCACGAGTACTCGCGCGACGAGATCCTGTTCATCGCGTTCTGAGCGACGCCTAACAGCGGGTCAGCATCACCGAACGCCGCTCGGTAGTGGCGAGAAAGTCCCCGATGAGGTCGACGACCTGGTCGGGGGCTTCGGCGTGCGGTGAGTGACCCACCCCCGCCAACACCTCGAGTCGGCTGTTGGTCAGGGCCTCGTGCGCGGCGTGGCCCTGCGTGACCGGCATGACCCGGTCCTGCTCGCCCCACACCAACAGCACCGGCATCTGCGCCGAGGACTGCGGCCGGTTCAGCGCACTGACGGCGCCTGTGGTCCGCGCGTCGGCGGCCGAGCGCAGGGTGCCCAGGAACGCATGACGGGTGCCGGCATCGGAGAGCTTGGCGTAGGTGTTCCACAACTGCGCCGCCCGCGGCGAGCGCACACCGGCCGCGGTCAGCCAGTCCCGCACGACATTGCCGGCATCCAACACAGGCTTGGGCGTCACGGCCGGCAGCACGTATTCCGCACCGGGGGTGGACAGCACCCGCAGCAGCCAGTTCAGTTCCGGGCCGACACCGCCGCTGCCGATGAGCACCACGCGGTCGCACCGCTCCCGGTGCTGGTGGGCGAACTGCATGGCGATCCCGCCGCCCAGGGATTGCCCGACGACGGTCACGCGCGCGACACCCACCGCGTCCAGGAAGTCCCGCAGCCATACCGCCGACGCCCCCAGCGAGTAGTCCCCGCGGGGCTTGTCCGAGTGGCCATGCCCCAACAGGTCGGGGGCGATGACGCGATACCGCTGCGCCAGCAACGGCGCGACGTGGCGCCAGGCCGCAGCGCTGCCGGACATGCCGTGGATCAACAGCAGGGTCTCGGGCCGGTCTGCGTCCCCGGAATCCCAGTAGGAGATCCGGTCGCCGTTCAGGTCGAGGTATCGAAGGTCGTCCATGGGCGCGACGATAGTGGTCCTTTCCGACAGCTCTGTTACTGCTGAGTAGCAATGGTGCCTCCGAGGGCACCGATACCGGTGTCGAACAGTACGGATAACAGTTCGGTTGCTATTGCGGCGGCACGGTCAGCAAACTCATCGCGGCGAGGTCATCAGCAGGATCAGAAAGGCCAGCAGGATCAGCAGCCACCCGCCGATCGGCACCAGGATCCCGTTGCGTTTGCGGGCGGTCAGGAAGGACAGCGCCACGGTGGCCGCCGCCACGACGGGCGCGCCGTAGACGATCAGGGTGAAACCGGCCTCGCCGAAGCCCGGCCGCGGGCAGTCCGGATCGGCGCAGCCGGCGGTCCCCAGCACTTGCACGTAGGCCAGGACGACCACGCCCGCGGCGCCCAGCAGCGTCGTCAGCGCCAGCACCCAATTCAGCACGGCGTTGACCGGGTCGCGCGTCGGCGTCTCGCTCACTTCTACCCCCTACCTGGGGCCCGGCCAGCACTGAAGGCCCAGCCGATGTGCCGGGCCTTCAGATGCCTGTACCGAGCGGGCCGAACTACTGGTTGGCCTCTTGCCGCTTCTCGGCGGCTTTCGCCGCTCCGCGAGCCGATTCCGCCTCGGCTTCCTTCTCGGCGACGTCGCGTTGGGCGTCGGCCTTATCCTGTTGAGCCTTGCCCTCTTCGGTGAGGTCATCACGGCCGGTGACCGTGCCGACGGCTTCCTTTGCTTTTCCCTTGACGTCCTCGACGACGCCCTTGATCCCTTCCTGGGGACCGCTGTTGTCAGCCATTGCACTCCTTCCCAGCGCGCTGGTGCGGATTGTGGACGAACCGCGAGTCGATTCGCTGGCGGTCGGGTTCCTCGATCCACGCCGGGCTAAACATCGGCGGGGGATTGCGGCTGAGCGCCAGGAGTCGACAGCTAGGAGTCGGTGTCCGACTGCAGCGGGTTGATTCCCGTGGTGCGGAACACAATTCGGTTCGCAATGGCCTTCGCGTGGTCGCCGAAACGCTCGTAGAACCGGCCCAGCAGGATCAGGTCGACCGCGCGCTGGACGCCGCCGTCCCAGTCCGGGCTCATCAGCACCGCGAACAGTCGCCGATGCAATTCGTTGACGAACTCGTCGGTTTCGCGGATCTGATCGGCGCGCGTGGTGTCGCCGTCGAGCACCATCCCCGCCGCGGCCTCGGCCAGGTCGACGACGTTACGGCCCATCTTCATGAAGTAGCCGCTGACGGCGTCGGTGACGACGGGTTCGGGGTGCCGACGTTCGACCGCCCTAGCCACGTGATCGGCCAGGTCACCCATCCGGTCGGCGTCGGCGCCGATGTGCAATGCCGTCACCACGAAGCGCAGGTCGCTGGCGACCGGCGCCTCACACGCCAACGTCACCAGGGCGGAGCGCTCCAGATGCCGATGCCGGGCGTGCAGGTCGGCCAGTTCCGACTGCATTGCCGCCGAATCGAATTCATCGGTCCGCAGCAACGCCGTGTTCGCATGACGCATCACCGAACCCGCGAGGGCGCACATGGCGCTGGCCTCGGTGGTCAGGGCGTCGAGTTGTTCGTGGAATTCAGTGCGCATGCCGGAGGTGTGTCGGGGAATGGGTACGCCAGTGTACTGCCCCCGGCCATGCGCACCTCCTCAGAGAACCACCACCGAGCGCAGGACTTGGCCGTCGTGCATTTTGTGGAAGGCGTCTTCGACCTGGTCGAGGGTGATGCGTTCGGTGACGAATTTGTCGAGGGGCAGGCGGCCTTGTTGGTAGAGGTCGACCAGCGTGGGGATGGACACGCCGCTGGGACCACTGTCGGTGGCCACCGCGCACCTGTCGTTCATCCCGGGAGCCAACCGTTGGCAGCTGCGGAAGTTGGTGCGCGCCATGCGCGAACTGCCCGGACCCCGACTGCTCGCCGGCGACCTGAACATGGTGCCCGCGACGGCGCGGCGATGGTCCGGCATGCGCGGCCTGGCGCATGCGGAGACGTTCCCGGCCGAGGCACCGCGCCGGCAGTTGGATCACATCCTCACCGACGCGGCCGGGCTGCGGGTCACGGGCAGTGCCGCCCCGGCGGCGCCGCTGTCGGATCATCGTCCGTTGGTGGTCGACATCGCGTGAGTGTTCAGTCGCGCCGACTGCGCGCCTCGGCGCCGGTCTCGCCCGCGTCGAAGTCGTCGTCGGCGGACGCCCGGCCCACGTAGGCGCCGTCCTCGTCCTCCCCGGCGCGGGACCGGGCCACCTTCGGATCGGCCTCGACATCGGTCTCGGACTCGCGATTCTCGGGGGTCATGACGCTCCTCTTCGATGCTCGCCGCGGTCAGTGGTTGCGCAGCTTGGCGACGAGCTTGTTCTTGGTCAGGTCCGAATAGCCCGACATCCCCAGTTCCTTGGCCCGCTTCTTGAGTTCGGGCACGGTCCAGTCGTCGTAGGAGCCGGACTTGCCGCCCTTGCGGCCGACGGCGGACTTCCCGCGGGCCGCCGCCGCGTTCGAGATGCGCGCGGCCTTCTCCTTGGAGTTGCCTTCCTCGCGCAGGTCCTCGTACATCTTTTCGTTCTTGATCGACGAATTCGGCATCGTCACTGCCCTCCGCTGTGGTTGCCGGTGTTGCTCCAGCACAGGGTGCCCGGGGTTCGGGCGGCCAAAACCGGGTATATCGGGGGCGACCTACGAAGGAGGACGAGATGCCGCGCGGACGTGGAATTTACGACGACGAGGGCGACGACGACAAGGCACAGAAGCGCCGCGTCGAGGAGGCCGACAAGACACCCGACGAGAACCTGCCCGACCCGGAATCCTCCGGGCAGGTGCAGGAACCGCCGGACTGACGGCGTGTCGTCGCTGACCAGCGGCCGCCGGCTAGTTGGTCAGTGGCGGCGTGTCCGCTCCGGGGTGCTCTTCACGCCATTCGTCGTGCAACTGACGGACCCGGCGCTTGGACAGGTACAGCCAGCCGAGACCGGCGGCGAGCAGCGCCACCGCCGCGACGGCGGCCACGACGCCGGCGGTCGAATTGCCCGCGGCGAACAGGAACAGGCAGACGACCGTCGCCACCACGCCGAGCGCGGTGACAACCATGCCGGGCAGATTGGTGCCGTCCTTCATGGCCTCCCCGGCGCGGGGACGCGTCGTGCGGGCGTGGTCAACTGGGTCCTTCGCGGTGTCACCCATCGTTCATCCTCTCTTCGAGATCCAAGATCATTGGTAGGCCGGGTATTTGGTGGCCTTGAGCTGTCGAGCCAGATGCGCGGCGTTGCGGGCGGCGGCCGCGGTGGCCGAGGCCACCGGGTCCGGCACCTCGTCGAGGTCGTTGTAGTCCACGGAGTCCATGGCCCGGCCGTTCCAGTAGGTGCTGCCCTGCGCGGGGACGCTGTAGCCCATGTCGTTGAGCCCCTGCAGGACGTCGGCGATCACCTTGTGCGCGCCGTCCTCGTTGCCCACGACGCTGACGATGGCCACCTTGCCCGCCAGCGCGGGCCGGCCGGCGTCATCGGTGTTGGACAGTTCGGCGTCGAGGCGTTCCAGCACCCGCTGGGTGATGCTCGACGGATGCCCCAGCCACACCGGGGTGCTGATCAGCAGGATGTCCGCGTCGAGCACCTTGGCCCGGAGCTGCGGCCACTGGTCTCCGCCGCCCATGTCGGGCTCGACCCCCGGGGCGATGTCGAAGTCGACGCAGCGCACGGTCTCGCAGTCCACGTTCTGCGGGCGCAGCTGTTCGAAGACGTGTTCGGCGATCAACACGCTGCTCGAGGGCGCCGGGCTGGGCTTGAGCGTGCAGACCAGCGCCAACGCCTTGAGTGTGTCGGTCATGGTCCCTCGACTACCCCCGCGACGGTTTTGGGAAACCCGGGCGCGCCGAGGCCCGCCCCCACCTGGGAGCGGGCCCTCGCACAGAGCCGGCGGTACCGAGCTACTCCTGCTCGGCCTTCTCGCGCGCCTCGTTGGCCTTCGCGGCGGCCCGGGCGCTCTCGGCCTCGGCCTCCTTCTGCGCGACTTCGCGCTGGGCCTCGGCCTTGTCCTGCTGGGCCTTGCCTTCGCGCTGGAGGTCGTCGCGGCCGGTCATCGCGCCGATGGCCTCCTTGGCCTTGCCCTTGACGCCTTCGACGACGCCCTTGACGCCTTCCGCGGGCCCGCTGTTGCTATCAGCCATGCCGATTTCCTCTCGGTGTAGACATATACGCCCGAGGGCGTGTGGGGAGGATCCCCGATGCGGTGGGGATTTCCCGGCCACGGCGCGCGCCAAACACACCGCCGGCAATCCGGCGGTGTGGTGCTGCCCACGTCGGCGGTGTCAGTCGGCGGTGTCAGTCGCGCAGGAAGATGGGCGCGCACCCCGGGGGTTGCGTGGGCTGCGGGAGCAGCGGTTCGCGCCGTTGCACCGGCACCGTCACGGGCGCGGTGGTGGTCAGCTCCAGCTCCTGCTCGCAGTGCCGGATGCGCATCCGGCCGTCGGGGCCGTCGCGCAGCGTGTAGGTGGTGTTCTCGTGGTCGATGTCGACGGTCAATCGGAAACCACGCCAACGCAATCGGAACGCCAGCCGCGAGATACGTTTCGGCAGTGCGGGTTTGAACGTCACCATGCCCTCGTCGTCGCGCAGGCCGCCGAAGCCGTCGACCAGCGCGGTCCAGGCGCCGGCCAACGAGGCCATGTGCAGCCCATCGCCGGTGTTGCGGTGCAGATCTCGCAGGTCGATCAGCGCTGCCTCGGTGGCGTAGGCGTGGGCCAGTTCCAGGTGCCCCACCTCGGCGCACATCACCGCCTGGGTGCACGCCGACAGCGACGAGTCCCGGGTGGTGCGCTTCTCGTAGTAGTCGACGTTGCGGGCCTTCTCCTCGTCGGTGAACAGGTGGCCCAGCCAGTGCATCGCCAGGACCAGGTCGGCCTGCTTGATGACCTGCGACGGATACAGCCGCACGTAGGGCTGATGCAGCAGCAGGGGATAGTCGCTGCCGCCGTTGAAGTTCCACTCGCGCAGCCGGGTGAACCCCGCATGCTGCTCATGCACCCCGAGTTCGTCGTCATAGGGAATGTGGACCGCCTTGGCCGCGGCGCGCCAGCTGGCGATCTCCCCGTCGGTGACGCCCAACTCGGCGGCCGTCTGCGGATGGCGTTTGCACGCGCCGGCGGCGGCCTCGAGATTCTGGGCCGCCATCAGATTGGTGAACAGGTTGTCGTTGACCACCGCGGTGTACTCGTCGGGGCCGGTGACCCCGTCGAGGTGCCATACCCCGTGTCGGTCGTGGTGGCCCAGCGAATTCCACAGCCGCGCCGTCTCGACCAGCACCGCCACCCCGCATTCGGTCTCCAGCGAATCGTCGCCGGTGACCACCCGGTAGCGCTCGAACGCCATCGCCACGGCGGCGTTGATGTGCCAGGCCGCCGTGCCCGCCGGCCAGTACGCCGAACACTCTTCGCCGCGAATCGTCCGCCACGGGAAGGCCGCCCCGGTGAGGTCGAGTTCGGCCGCGCGTTCCTTGGCCAGCTCCAACGTCGAAGCGCGCCACCGCAACGCGTCCGCGGCCGCGTCCGGGGCGGTGTAGGTCAGCACCGGAAGCACGAAACCCTCGCTGTCCCAGAACGCATGCCCGTCGTAACCGGTGCCGGTCAGCCCCTTGCCCGGGATGGCGCGCCGCTCGGCGCGGGCACTGGCCTGCAGCACGTGGAACAGCCCGAAGCGCACGGCCTGCTGCAAGTCGGGGTCGCCCTCGACCTCGACGTCGGCGCTGTCCCAGAAGTCATCGAGGTAGGCGCGCTGCTCCTTGACCAGGCCCTCCCAGCCGGTGTAGCGGGCCGCGGAGATGGCCGCGGCGATCTGGCTGCGCAGCGCCGGCCGGGACCGCAGGCTCGACCAGCCGTAGGCCAGGAACTTCACGATCCGCAACTGCTGGCCGGGGCGCAGCCCGCAGATCACGGTGGTGCGCGCGAGATCCGGGCTGGTCTCGGTGGATACCTCGACGCGGCCGGGCACCTCGATCAGGTGGTCCATGGCGGCGCCCATGGTCAGGTTGCTGGCCCGGGTGCGGTGCACCAGCACCGCCTCCTGGCCCGAACCCTCGTGCTCGATCGATTCCAGCGGATGCCGTAACACGGCCGCTACCCGCGGGTCTGCCGACGGGTCGGGTTGGTCCTCGTTGGCCACCAGCTCCGATTGCACTGTGACGAGCGTGAATTCGTCGACGGCCTCGACGATGTACTCGATGGCGGCGACGCTGCGGTGCACCAGCGACACCAACCGGGTGGATTTCACGGCGATGTTTTTCTCGGCCGGCGAGCGCCACCGCGCGACCCGGGTCAGGGTGCCCGCGCGCAGGTCGAGCGTGCGCTCGTGCTCGAGCAATTCGCCGTAGCGGAGGTCGAAGGGTTCGTCGTCGACCAGCAGGCGGATCACCTTGCCGTTGGTGACGTCGATGATGGACTGGCCGATCTCGGGATAACCGTAGCCGGCCTCGGCGTAGGGCAGCGGCCGCTCCTCCACGAAGGAGTTCAGGTAGGTGCCGGGCAACGCGTACGGCTCACCCTCGTCGAGGTTGGCACGTAATCCGATGTGCCCGTTGGACAGTGCGAACAGCGACTCGGAGCGGGCGAGCACGTCGAGGTCGAGGCTGGTCTCGCGCAGCTGCCACGGTTCGACCGGGAACCTGTCGTCGGCGCTCAGCACGGCGCCAGCAATTCGTCGAGGTCGGCGACCACCAGGTCGGCGCCGTGCTCCCGCAACGCGTCCGGGTCGCCCACTCGGTCCACGCCCACCACCACGGCGAACTGTCCCGCGCGGCCCGCCTGCACGCCGGCGATGGCGTCCTCGAAGACCGCGGCCTCGTCGGCGGTGACCCCGAGGATCTCGGCGGCACGCAGGAACGAATCGGGCGCGGGTTTGCCCGGCATGCCCTCGGTGCGGATGGTCACGCCGTCGACCCGGCAGTCGACGAACGGCGTCAGGCCGGCGAGGTCGAGCACGTCGGCGGCGTTGGCGCTCGACGACACCACCCCGATGGCGACCCCGGCGTCGCGCACCACCTGCAGGTAGCGGCGCGACCCCTCGAAGACGGTCACCCCGTCGGTGTGCAGCAACTGCTGGAAGGCGGCGTTCTTGCGGTTCGCCAGACCGTGGACGGTCGCCGCGTCCGGACCGTCCTCGGCGCCGCCGTCGGGCAGTTCGATTCCGCGGCTGGTCAGGAAACTGAGCACGCCCAGATCCCGGGTCTTGCCGTCCACGTAGGCGCGGTAGTCGTCGTCGTCGAAGGGGCGTTGCGCCGGGTCCGTCGCGGCCAGGAAGGCGTCGAACATCGTTTTCCAGGCGTGGCGGTGCACGCTGGCGGTGTCGGTCAGGACACCGTCGAGGTCGAACAGGCAGGCGCCGACCCGGCGCGGGAGACCCAGCGGTGCCAACCTTGCCGGGGGTTCGTGGTTCGGGATGGTGATTCGCCTATCGTCGTTGTCGTTTGACCAGTTCAGAGCCCTCATAGGTGACGCGGTCGTCCGGGCCGTTGCCATAGAAGCTATAGGCTCCGTCAACCGCGTCGGTGAGCATCTTGATTTCGTGGACGGTCAGCCAGCGTCGGCGCGCGGGATCCTCGATGATGTCGCCTTTGACGATTTCGGTCGGTGCGACGAGTTCGACCTCGGGATACTCGGACACGAGCGCGGGTTACCCGCCGCAAGCGGGTATGTAACCGGTGCCCGCGCGCCGGGCGAGAAAGGATGGTGGCCATGACCGATACCGCGGTTCTGGTGATCGACATGATGAACGCCTACCGGCATCCCGACGCCGATCTGCTGATACCGAACGTCGCCGAGATCGTCGAACCGGTGGCCGGGCTGATCGACGCGGCGATGGGACGCGACGACGTCGACCTGATCTACGTCAACGACAACTACGGCGACTTCACCGCCCAGCCCAGCGACATCGTCCGCGCCGCGCTCGACGGCGCCCGGCCCGACCTGGTCGAACCGGTGGTGCCGCGGCCGGACAGCCGCTTCCTGACCAAGGTCCGCCACAGCGTCTTCTACGCCACCGCGCTGGAGTACCTGCTGTCCCGGCTGGGGGCCAAACGACTGATCTTCGTGGGGCAGGTCACCGAACAGTGCGTGCTCTACAGCGCGCTCGACGCCTACGTGCGCCATTTCGAGGTGATCGTGCCGCGCGACGGTGTCGCCCACATCGACCCGGACCTCGGTGCGGCGGCCCTGAAGATGATGGAGAACAACATGGGCGCCGACATCGTCACGACCGCCGACTGTCTGCCCAAGTGAGCGGTGTTTCGCGAATTTCGGTCGGGGGTAAGAACATCGCAATCCGCGACCGAAGGAACAGACATGAATGCAACCCGTAGTACCGTGCGCCGCGCGACGTTGACCGGCTGCGCGATAGCCGGCCTGGCGCTGGCTGGCTTCGCCGCCCCGGTGGCCAACGCGGCCCCGTGCATGGTGAGCGAGGCGGCCGGCACCATCAGTTCGGTGTCGGGCGCCGCCAGTCAGTACCTGGCCGGTCATCCCGGCGCCGACCAGGCGCTGAGCACCGCCCGCACGCAACCGCGGGAGCAGGCCCGCGAGACGGTGCGGGCGTACTTCACCGCCAACCCGGGGGAGTACATGGAGCTGAAGAACATCACCGCCCCGCTGGTGGATCTGCAGAACCGCTGCGGCTCCGCGGGAATCCCGAGCGATTTCATCGAGGCGTTCAACGAGTTCCAGGCCGGGTGAGCTGAGCTCCGGTGGGCGCGCGGTGCGCCCGGCGGAAGTTGTACCGTGTCTTGGTGTTTGATCGACGCTTCCTGACCGCGGTGGCTGCCGCGCTGCTGCTGGTCCTGTCCACTGGGTGTGCTCCGGCGTCCCGCGACAGCCCCGAAACCAGCGAACCCGTGGTGGGCGGGCTGGCGGCGGCGGTGGATGCCGCCTACGGTCCGCTGCTCGACGAGTACGACGTGCCCGGGCTGGCGGTGGCCGTCAGCGTCGACGGGCAGTCACACCTGTTCGAATACGGCGTGGCCGCCACCGACACCGGCGCGCCGATCACCGCGGACACGGTTTTCGAAATCGGCTCGGTGAGCAAAACTTTCACCACGTTGCTGGCTGCGCTGGCGCAGGAACGCGGCCAGTTGTCGCTCGATGACCACCCCGGCCGCTACGTGCCGGAGTTGCGCGGAGACCCCATCGACGCCGCGACACTGCTGAACCTGGCCACCTACACCGCCGGCGGGCTGCCGTTGCAGTTCCCGGATACGGTCACCGACGAGGCCGGCATGATCTCCTACTTCCAGCAGTGGCGGCCGACCGCGCCACCGGGACAGCTGCGCGAGTACTCCAACCCGAGCATCGGTCTGCTCGGCCACGCCACTGCCGCGGCCCTGGACGAGGACTTTGCGGCGTTGATGCAGGACCAGCTGTTCCCCGCATTGGGATTGCGGCACAGCTACATTGACGTCCCCGAATCCGAAATCGGGAACTACGCCTGGGGATACGACAGCGATGGGGAGCCGGTCCGGGTCAACCCCGGCGTGTTCGATGCGCAGGCCTACGGCGTGAAGACCACCGCCGCCGACCTGATCGAGTTCGTCGAGGCCAACATGGACCCCGCCGGCCTCGGCCCGGATCTGCGCCGGGCCGTGGAGGCGACGCACGACGGGCACTTCGCGCTGGACGCCATGACGCAGGGACTGGGCTGGGAACAGTACCGCTACCCGGTCAGCCTGGATGACCTGCTGGCGGGCAACTCCGCCACCGTCAGCGGCGAGGCGCAGCCCGTGACCCCGGCGCCCGCGGGGCAGTCGCCCACCGCGACGTTGTTCAACAAGACCGGTTCCACCGGCGGCTTCGGCGCGTACGTGGTCTTTGTCCCCGAGCAACGGATCGGCATCGCGATGCTGGCGAATAAGAACTTCCCGATTCCGGCTCGGATCACCGCGGCGCACGCCGTCCTCGATCACCTGTCCGGCTAACTCTGGGGTTATCCAGTGCGCAGTTCTGGGGTTATCCACAGTGTCGTTTTGATCCACAGGTGGGTGGTTTCGGTGGTGCGCCGGGGCTGAGTTCGACTTAGTGTCGAACGTATGTGCGACTCACTGGCTTCGGACTCGTTGGCCTCGGCCGACGACACCGGGGTCGTGGACGCGATCTCCGGGTTTGCCCGCGCCGAGAACAAGGCCGCGGCCGCGCGACTGGCCGCCATCGCCGAACTCATGGACCGCCGCCTCTTCAACAACGACGACGGGGATGGCGAGGATGAGCGGGACCGGTGGGCCTGCGACGGCTGGGACAGCGTCGCCGCCGAAGTCGCCGCCGCGCTGAGCCTGACTCACCGCCGGGCCTCCACCCAGATGCACCTGGCGCATGCCCTGCGGACCCGGATAACGAAGACCGCGGCCAAGTTGGCCAACGGTGATCTGAGCCTGCGCACTGCGACCACGATCGCCTGGCGCACCAAACTCGTCGACGACCCCACCATCCTGGCCACCATCGACGCCGAACTCGCCGATAAGGCCACCCGCTTCGGGTCGCTGTCGGACAAGGCCCTGGACAACGCCATCGACGCCGTGCTCGCCGAACACGACCCCGACGCCGTCATCGAGCACCGCGACGCCGACCGCAACCGCGATGTCCAGTTCGGCAAACGTGACGACACCACCGGCACCACATCCCTGTACGGCAGCCTCACCAACGTCGATGCCGCCCTGTTCGACCGCCGACTACGTGCCATGGCCACCAGCGTCTGCGCGAACGATCCCCGCACCACCGGGCAACGCCGCTCCGACGCCGTGGCGCTGCTGATCACCGGCGCCGATCGACTGCCCTGCCGCTGCGGCAACACCGAATGCCCCGCCACCACCGCCCCCGACACCCGCGCCGGCCACATCGTCATCCACGTCGTCGCCGACCACACCGCCGTCCAACAAGCCCAACAGGCCAACACCGCCACCAAGGCCGAAGCCCAAGCACGGCGCACCGCCAAGACCACCCACAAGCTCGAGGAAGCCGCGACAACCGAGGGAATCGGCCAGCCCGCAGAGCCCACCGACGATGAGGGCAACACCGGCAACACGGGCGACACCGGCGATAAGCGCGACACGGGCGATAAGGCACCCGCGATCCCGCACGACGGACCCACCACGACACCCGACAAATCTGCAGAGGCCGAACCCGCAGAACCCGACAACCCCAAAGAATCCCCACCGCAACCTAATTCCGGCAAACGCACCGCGGCCCTGCAAGGCGGCGGCGTGATCCCCGCGCCCCTGTTGGCCGAACTGCTCGACACCGGCGCCACCGCCAAACCCCTGCGTACCCCGGCCGCGGCCCCCGAACCGCGCTACCGGCCCTCGGCCGCCCTGGCCACCTGGGTCCGCGCCCGCGACCAAACCTGCCGCTTCCCGGGCTGTCACACCCCTGCCGAACGCTGCGATCTTGACCATACGATTCCCGACAGCCAGGGCGGGCCGACCCACCCGTCGAACCTGGCTTGTCTGTGTCGAAAACACCACTTGCTCAAGACGTTTTGGACCGAATGGTCCGAAACCCAACACCCCGACGGCACCATCGTCTGGACCACACCGGCGGGCAAGAACTACACCACCCACCCCGGCAGCAAGATCGCGTTCCCGAACTGGAACACCACCACCGCCA
>JAEWRC010000074.1 GCA_023460175.1 Actinomycetes bacterium | reverse complement strand
CCCGTAGCCGATCTGAGCGTCAATGCCGGCCGTGGCTGGTCCTTCCGACTTGGGGGTAGCGGGGGTGGGGTGCGGGCCGCAGGTACAGCTCTGGGTAAGGAGGCCTCGTTGTGAGCCCGTCATGACTGTCCTTCCGGCTTGTGGGGTCGGTTGACGGCCCGCTCCCTGGTCTAGGTGGTGGTGAAGGCGGTGATTCCTCCTACTGCGGGTTGGCGGGGGTTCTCGCGCCGCCATTGTGTGAGGGCTGCGTTGGCGGTGTCGGCGGCTTGCTGCCAGGTGGGGTACCAGAGTTGTCCGCCCGCGCGGATGCCGGCGCGCCAGGCTTCCCATTGGGTGTCGCCTTTGTCGTGGCTGTGGACCGTGCGGGGGTTGCTCCAGTGGGTGGCGGTGTAGCCGCCGAACTCGGTTTCGATGTCGGGTGGTGTGCAGTAGTCGGCGTACAGCGCGTAGAGGTGTTCGAGTTGGGTGGTGTGGTGTTCGGCGTGGGCGAGCAGTTCGGCGTCTTTGGTGCGGCCGTCGCGGACGAGTGCGGTCAGTCCGTCGTTGAGTTGGGCTGCGGCGGTGATGTTCTCGATGATGGGTTCGGCGAGGCTGGCGAGTTGTGGGTGTAGTTCGTCGGCGTTGTTGATGAGTGCGCGGATGGTGGCGATGCCGAGGTCGGCGCGGGCTTGGGTCCAGGCGTTACGGCGGTCGTTGTGGGTGGCGTTGTAGGCCAGGGCTTCGTTGATCGCCTTGTCGGTGGCGTTGTTGACGTAGAGCTCGCGGACGTTGATGGTGGATTGCGGTGCGCGTGCTTCGTGGGCGGTGAGCGCTGCGTGCGCGGTGGTGGCCTGTTTGGGCAGGGTGATGCCGAGGGCTGTGAAGTCGGTGATGGCGGTGTGGGCGGCGCGGTGTGCGCCGTTGCGGTCGAGGGCGGGGTGAAAGGCGTTGGGTGGCATGGGTGTTTCCTATCCGTGGCGGTAGCGGCGCAGGGCGTCTGCGGCGGCGTCTTTGCGTGTGGGTTGGGTGATTTGGTTGGGTGTGCCGGTGGTGCCGGATTTGAGGTCGGCGATGCCCGTTGCGGGTGTGCTGGCGTCGGCTCCGGTGTCGGCGTTGGTGGTGTGGGTGTGTTGGCCGACGTAGCCGCGGAGCGCGTCGAGGGCTCGGGCTTTGGGGTCGGTGTTGTCTTGGTGGAACACGGCTGCGGCTAGGGCTGCGAATTGGCCGTCGTCGAGGTCGGCTAATCGCTGTTCGACGCCGGCGAGGAACGCTCCGGTGATGTCGTCGGGGTCGTCGTCCACGTTGTTTCCTTCGTTATATGCGGTCGGTGGGGATGAGCCAGCGTCCGCTGATTTGGCGGCCGCCGAGGCGGGGTGCGAGTTTGCGTGCCCACCGTTCGGAGCATCCGAGGCGTTGTGCTGCTTCTGTGGTTCCTATCCACTGTGGCTCGGGCGGTGTGTCTGTGGTTCCGCTAGCGGCACAGTGGAGTTCGTGGTCGACGCGTTGGGCTAGGAGGCCGACGCGGTGCGGGACGGGGAGTCGGCGAGCCCGGTGGTGGTGGACCAGGAATGCGATTGCTAGGAGTTCGTCGCGGGACAGGTCCACTGTTGGTCACCTCTTGGCTGGGGTGGGTTTCTTGCGGCGGTGGCGTCGCTTGGCGCGGTGGGTGGGCCAGTCGTCCGCGGTGCGGCGTCTGCGGCCGCTCGGGGCGGCCTGGGCGATGGGGTCGGCTTCGGTCACGGTTGCTCTTTCTTCTGTGTTGCGATGTCGGCGATGGCGTTAGCGATGCGGAGTGCTTCGGGCAGTGAGCAGACGTATCTGGCGCCGCCGATGGCCAGGACGACGGCGGGCTCGTTGGTGTTGAAGTCGGCTGCGGGTTTGACCTCGACGTGGAGGTCTCGCTCGCTCATGCGTCTCATGCGGTTTCCTTTCGTGGTCGGCCGGGGCCGGTGGGTGTGATTTGTCCAGCGACGACACCGGACGGTCGTTGCGCGCGGGGCAGGGAGTCGTACCACTGTTGGCACGACGCGAGGGCAGGGCACGCGCGGCACAGGGTGAGGGCCTGGGCGTGGCGTTGCTCGACTATCTCGGCCGGTTCGTTCTTGCCGGCTTCGTCAAAGAGTGCGCTGCGGTGTCTGCATTTCGCACCGGGCAGTGAGGGTGTTCCGGCGAGGGCCAGGAGAAGGTCGTCCAAGGTGCTGCTCACGCGGTTTCCTCCCGCTTGATCTTCCAGACACGGTCGTTCCGGGCCTGTCCGTGCGCCGGTAGCGACTCGATGCGCCCGGAGCGCACCAGGAGCTTGCGGGCCGTGTCGCGTGGTATCTCGGCGTCGTCGGCGGCGGTATAGAACGCGCCCTGGTCGATGATGTCGGTGTTTGCTGGCAGTGCGTCGAGGTAGCTGTGCACCCAAGCGGTAGCGGAGGGGTATCCGGCGTCGGGCTCGATGATCTTGTAGATGCGGTTGTGGCCTTGCCGGTCGATCTTGGTCAGCAGGCCGGTGGTTGAGATAGCGACGGCGAGTTCCTTCTGGGTGTATCCGTGCCGCTTCGCGGCGGCTTGCAGAGCAAACGTTGAAGTGGTGGTTTCATCGACGGTTCGGAGATAGGACCTAAGCCACTTCGTGCACGGCGCCTTGGGCCGGCCGGTTTCGTCGGAGGCGTTGTGCAGTTGGGAACGAGATGCAGATTCGCCTGTGCCACCTGTGCCAGGGGCATTGACCTGCGGTTTTTTCTGAGCGTTGCCTGTTCCACTGCCTGTGTCAGCGAACAGTGTCGCAGGTGGTGGCACAGGTAAGGGTGGATTCATTTTAGGTGCTTGAGCTGGGGTTTCGCTGCCTGGCACAGGTGGCACAGGCAAAAGGGCAATTCCGGTGTAACTACGAATTCGTGCGTTGCCGATACGTGGCTGCTCAGTGCCCAGGCCGGGGACCACAGCGTTGAGATCACGGCCGAACCGGGCCTTGTCTCCGGGGATGTATCCCTCGCTGTTAGCAAACATCAGCCATGCCCGGTAGAGGGTGTCGCGTTCGACCCTGTCGTCCGGGTTGGTGGTGCAGTACTCGCGTACGAATGTGCCCACCGGTGAGGCCAGCTCCCGCATCGTCGCAAGAGCGGTTGTCGAAGACTTGGGGATGGTGAAGCGACGGTTGCTGGTGAGTCGGTCCAGGCCGTCCAGTGCCCAGTTCAAGATGCCGGGCAGCTCGGCGGCGAGACGGGCATCGAGGTCGATATCCTCGCCACCGAGGAAGCTGCGACGCATCCGCAACGCCATGAACCGGTTAGCGATCGCGCCGGAGGAGTCGTTGAAGTGCGGCACCTCGTTGGACAAGATCATGATCCGCGTCGGTAGCGTGCCGATCCAGTGCGCCTTGTTCTTCCGGTCGATCGTCAGCAGATCCTCACCAGAGATGGACAGCAGTCGTTCGACGATCACCGCCTGCGGTACGCCTCCGAGTCGGGCGTCGGCGATGATCGCCAACGGTTTGCCCACCAGCGGCCATAGGCCGAAGTTCGTTCCCAGTGAGGCCAGGGTGGGGCCCGCGACGTTCAGGTGTCCGATCAGCTTGCGCACCAGGCGGGCGATCGTGCCCTTGCCGGAGCGGGACGGCCCGATCAGCAGCAGGATCTTCTGCAAGTCGGTGCGCCCGGTCAGCACGTAGGCGATCCACTCCTGCAGCAGGGCGATGCTGTCGGGGTCATCAGGCCACACCGAGTCCAGGAACGCCAGCCACGCCTGCGGTTTCGGTGCCTGCGGGTCATAGTCGAACGTCACCGACACGACGTTGAACAGCGCCGGAGTGTGCGCGGTCAGTTGCCTGGTGTGCAGGGATACGAGCCCGTTGGTGCACGCGATGACCTGGCCGGCATCGCCGATCTGGTCATGATCGGCGATGAATGCCGGAGTGGTCGTGCTGGCGTCCAGGTGGGCGACAGCGGCCAGGGCCTCGATGACGTTGGCGATCTTGTTGCGCGTCGGGTTCCATGCGGTCTCTTCCTCGTTGAGGACGACACCGTTTTTGCGGGTCTCTTTCATGTAGTGCGCGGCGCCGAGCCGTTCGTACACTGCTGATTTCAGCGCGGAGTGGTCTAGCTCGGTCCAGTGTTGCCCGGTCCAGACCCACCAGTCGCCGCGGTAGTGCACCAGTGTGCGCAGACCGCCGTGGTCGTAGGTCTCGGCGTAGAACTTGCGGGCCACATCAAGTGGGGCGTCAGGCGGCGGGTACAGGTCACCTGCTGCTGCCACTGGGGTGGTGGGCTTTTTGCGGCCGTCGCCGATGGCCACGACATTGTCGTTCAAGATGCCGCCTTTCGTTGTGCGGACTGGATGGTTCGTTGGATTTCGGTGGTGTCGAGGCCGATCTGGTGTGCGGCCGCCGCGAGCGCGGAGTAGACGGCGGCCGGGGCGGAATCTGCTGCGGCGCGTGCTGCGGCCCAGAACAAGGTGCCGTTGCGGTTGCCCGGTTGCGCTTCGGAGACGGAGCGGACAAGGCCGTCCCAGCGGTCACCGGACGCGCGGACCGGCGTCTGTGGGGGTGTCCACTCGGGGACGGCGATCAGTGCCCGCAGGTGTTCGGGGAGAGGGGCGATAGGGGCGTCACGGTGCAGCCGATAAGGCTTCCCGGTGATCGGGTGAATCGAACCGGGTGCGACCAAGTAGCCGCGGCCGCCAGACTTCACGTCAATGCCTTGTAGCCCTTGAACTTTCCCGCGTACGGGGCCGGTGTGACGGTAGTACAGGTGCCATCCGCCGCCGCCCGTCCTGATCGTCAACGTCTCGTGCTCGGGTCGCAGGTTCAGGGCCCGGACGCTGCCACCATGGCGCGGGTCGACGTCGAGGCAGATCACGCCGGGCTGGGTGACTCCCCAGTTGCAGCCGGGGTATTGGCGTAGCCATGCGCGGATCACTGTCTCGTCGCGGGTGAAGTCCTCGATGCCGTGCCGGGTCAAGGGCACCTTTCCGTCGAGCGGGCCGACGCTGAAGCCGTGGCCCAACATCGTGGTGAGGTGGCCGGGGAGGCCGGCCCCGTAGGACCGACCTCCCGACTGCGGATCAACCACAGGCACCACCGACTTTCGGTCTGCCGATCAGCCGGCCATCGCCGAGGACGCCGTAGACCGTGGTGGCTTCGTTGATCGCGGCCTCGGCGTTCTCCAAAGGCGTCTGGCAGCCGGGGCAGATCAACTCGGTGATCACACCGAGTTCGACCGTGATGTTCCACTGCTCGGCGGCTTTGAAGCTGCGGCAGCGTTTCCCGCACCGGGTGCAGCGCCGCAACTTCGGGGCACTCACTGCGCACCGCCGATCAGTTCGTTCGCGGCACGCCGGTATGGCGGCAGGTCCAACAGCCAGGACGCCAGAGCCACAGCATTCGGGTGGTTCCGCAGATCGTCGAAGTCAGCGGCGGTCGGTTGATCCAGCATGCGCAGGACCAGCAACTTGGTGGCCCGATCAAGAGACAGGAACGTCTCCCGGTCAACCTTTCGCAACAACGAGGTGCTCATCGGGTCACCGCCTGGGCGTCGGTGATGCAGTCCAGCGCTGCCCGCAGGTAATCGCCGGAGTTGCCGGCCTCCGTGCGGACTGACAGGTAGGCGCGCTCGACGGCAGCGCGGGCATCGGCCAGCAGCGCATGCCCACTCGGAGTCCGGCCCACCCATCGGTCCACCTGGTCGGCCACCAAGCGGATGTTGTCGGCAATGCGACGAGCACTGTCAGGGCGGTAGTCGCTGGACCCGAGATAGACCAGCGGTCCGTCCTCGCCCTCTGCGGGGATCGTGCCGTCAGCGTGCTGGATGACGACGCCCCGAATGTCTTCCTCGGACAGGCTCGGCGTCCAGACGCAGCGGTAGTCGGGCTTGCCATCGATGTTGGGCTGCCAGTCGTTCGCCAACTCGGGTGTCGCGTCCGCACCGGCCGGCAGCGGCGGGTACGTGGTTTCGGATACAGTCATGCGAGAGCCTTTCTCTACTTGGTGGTTGAGCGGTTCTGATCGCCCTCGGACGTGGTGGCAGCCACGCCGGGGGCATTTTTCTTTCCGGGCCGGAGATCTTCCGTCCTGTCTTCTTCGGGCCATAGGCCCAGGTCCTCGAACTGCGGGTACTCCCGCATCAGGCCGCGCCTTCGAGGCGGGCGATGAACTCGGCGATCTGCCTATCGGTGCTGAATCGACGCGAGCCGATCCGCACCGAGGGCAGCTGGCCCGAAGCCCAGAGTTCGAAGACCTTGGACCGGCCGACGCTGAGTTGGGCGGATACGGCTTTCCAGTCGTTCATGCGGACCTCCATTCGTTGTGTCGTGGTTGCACTGATTCGGATGAGTCCGTGTCGTGCTGATCCAAGTTATACGCCAAGGTTCACAACCGCACAAGTGGAAACTAAGCTGTGTTGCCATGACACAGTGGAGCCAGGAGGCTCATGCGCGGATCGCGGCCGCAATAAAGGCTGCGAGAGGGAAGCGGTCGGCTCAGTGGCTAGCAGACAGGACCGCCGAACTCGGCCACCCGATCACCAGGGCGCAGATCGCGAACTATGAAAGTGGCCGGAAGCAGAGCCTGGACATCATCGAACTGATTGTCATTGCGGCGGCCTTAAACACGTCGCCCGTGCTGTTGGTTTACCCCGGCCCCTACTACGAGGCGGTCGAATTACTGCCCGGCGCCAACCGTGCGCAGTTCACGGCCGTGCAGTGGTTTTCAGCCGAAGAGGACCATGGGATCTGGAGGAAAATCCACCCATCGGCGGGCTTTAATGAAGCCGCTGACGAGGAACGCGCGGCTGCATTGTCATGGCTGGAAAATACGCGGCACCTGAGATTGTGGCGCGAACTGGAGGATGCCGAGAACATAAGGGGGGCACTTGTGGAGCGCGATGACCCAGACCGTGATAGGCAACAGATCGCGTTCTATGACAGCCAGATTAAGCGGCTGCGTGACGAACTGGGGATCGGCGATGCCTAGACAACGCATGAGCCCCGGTGAGCACGGCAAGATCACCGAACGTGAAGAAGTGTTCAAGGACAAGGCCGGGAAACCCCAAACCCGCTACCTTGCAAGCATTTACGTGCGGGACCACGACGGCAAGCGCCGACGCGTGGCACGCTCCAGCGACAAATCAGCCGAGGATGCACGCCGCATACTCCAGCGGCACCTCAGCGCACGCCGCCCACCAATAGCCGACCAGCTCATCGACGACAAAACAACACTCACCCAGCTTTTCGAGGCATGGCTGGCGAACAAGGTCAAGCGCGGCGACATCAAGCCGCAGACCACAACCCGGTACCGGGCGCTGTGGACCGCCCACGGCGCGCCACAACTCGGCGAGCTACGCATCCGCGAACTGTCGGCGTCGCACGCCGAGGCGCACCTCCAGGACGTAGCCGAGACGGCACCGGCGCAGGCCGGCCAACTCAGGATCATCTTGCGCGCCATGTTCGGGGCAGCAGTCCGCTACGACGTGGTCTCCGTGAACCCGATCACCGAGACTCAGACCACCAAGGCGGAGCCGGTGCCGGTGCGCTCGGTCAGCGCCGAGGAATTTGGGCGGATCCGGACGGCGGTAGCGGCCTACGCGTCGAGCCGGGACGGCAAGGGCGGGCCGAAGCCAGGGCGCTTGCTGGGCGCGTTCGTGGAGCTGCTCGCGGCGACCGGAGCGCGACCCAACGAGGTGTTGGCGCTGGAGTGGGAAAGTGTCGATCTCTTGTCCGATCCGCCGACCGTGACGATCAGCGCTACCTTGATCGACCACGGGCGTATCGAGGGCAAGGCGCTTCACCGGCAGGACGGGCGCAAGCACAACGCTCCGGCGCACACCATCGTGCTCCCCCAGTTCGGTGTCGAGGCGCTCCTGGCGCTCGTCGGTGAATCAGGGATGGCCGGCCCGGTGTTCGCTACCCGGGACGGCGGGTGGGTGTCGCTGGCGAACCTGCGTCGGTCCCTGCGGGCCGCGCTTCCCGACGACCTGTCGTGGGTCACGCCGCGGTCGTTCCGGAGGACCGTGGCTACGGAGGTTCGGAACACGCTCGGGCCGGCCGCAGCGCAGCAGCAGCTCTCGCACGCGAAGTTGTCGACGACCGAGCAGCACTACTTGCAGCGCCATACCCGCGGCCCCGATGTGCGGGCCGTGCTCGACAAATTTGCTGGTCAGGACGCTGACGATTGATTGTGGAGCGAAAGTGGAGCCTTCATTGGCCGATGCAACGCCGGTGAGGCCTGTTGACCTGCACAAACGCTGGTAGATGGTGCGCCCGAAGGGATTCGAACCCCTAACCTTCTGATCCGTAGTCAGATGCTCTATCCGTTGAGCTACGGGCGCGAGTATGTAGTTGTGTGGCGGAGGCGAGAGGATTTGAACCTCCGGTCCCCTGTAAGGGGGACAACTCATTAGCAGTGAGTCCCATTCGGCCGCTCTGGCACGCCTCCTTTGAACTTCGTAGAGGTTACCGGACCCGATCTCCGGTACCGGAACCGCCGAGGGCACAGCGTACACAGCCTCACTTATGCTGGCCAAATGACCGCCCGTTTGCGCACCTTGATGGCCGACCTACCTGCCTATACGCCGGGCAAGACGGTCCCCGGTGCCATCAAGTTGGCCAGCAACGAAACGGTGGACGGACCGCTGCCCAGCGTCCGCGCGGCGATCAACCAGGCCGCCGACACGTTGAACCGCTACCCGGACAACGGCTACGTCGAACTCAAGGAGAACCTGGCAAAACACGTCGGCTTTGCGCCCGAGCACATCGCCGCGGGCTGCGGGTCGGTCAGCCTGTGCCAACAGCTGATCCAGATCACCGCGACCATCGGCGACGAGGTGATGTTCGGCTGGCGCGCCTTCGAGGTCTACCCGCTGCAGGTGCGGGTGGCCGGCGCCACCCCGGTGCAGGTTCCGCTGAAGGACCACACCCACGACCTGGACGCGATGCTCGCCGCGGTCACCGACAAGACCCGGCTGATCTTCATCTGCAACCCGAACAACCCGACGTCGACGGTGGTCCCGCCCGCGGACCTCCGAAAGTTCGTCGAGGCCGTGCGCAGCGACATCGTGGTCTGCATCGACGAGGCCTACGTCGAGTACATCCGCGACGGCCTGACCCCGGACAGTCTGGGGCTGGTGCGCGATCACCCGAACGTCGTCGTGCTGCGGACCTTCTCCAAGGCCTACGGGCTGGCCGGCGCCCGCGTCGGCTATGCCGTCGGCGATCCGGACGTCATCACCGCGCTGGGCAAGGTCTACGTGCCCTTCACCGCCAGCACGCTGGCCCAGGCCGCGGCCATCGCCTCGCTGGACGCCGCCGACGAACTGTTGGCCCGCACCGACGCGGTGGTCGTCGAGCGCGCGCGGGTCAGCGCGGCGCTGCGAACGGCCGGCTACGAGCTCCCGGATTCGCAGGCCAACTTCGTCTGGCTACCGTTGGGCCCCGAACGCACCGCCGATTTCGTCGCGCAGGCCGCCGATGCGCGCCTCCTGCTGCGGCCCTACGGCACCGACGGCGTGCGGGTGACCATCGGGGCGCCCCACGAAAACGACGCGTTCCTGGCGTTCGCAACTGATTGGATCTGACATGACGAGTCGACCGGCGCTGCTGGCCCGGGGCTTCGGGACCGCGCTGATCGCCGCGACGCTGCTGGCCGGTTGCTCGCAGACCACCCCAGGTCAGCTGGCCCAGACCACCGAACCGGTCTCGCCCGATCTGACGTGTTCGGAGTTCGAGATCCTCACTCCGCAGGACAAGGTGAAGGTCGTCAACGAGATCGTCAAGGCTTCGCCGGGGGACCCGTCGCTGTTCCTGGTGATGCTGGCCAGCGTGCTGTGCGAACGCGCCCCGGAAAAGCCCGTCAAAGAGGTGCTGCTGCGGCTGCGCTGACGGTGCCGCATTAGCCTCGACAGGTATGGCTGACAGCTACGAATCCCTCTCGGTCGAGATCGACGGCCACATCGCGCAGGTGACCCTGCTCGGCCCGGGCAAGGGCAACACGATGGGCCCGGCGTTCTGGGCCGAACTGCCGGTGGCGTTCGAGGCCCTCGACGCCGACCCGCAGGTGCGGGCGATCGTGCTGACGGGCTCGGGCAAGCACTTCAGCTACGGCCTGGATCTGGCCTCCTCCGGCGACTTCCTCGGGCCGCTGATGGCCGAGGGCGCCATGGCCGGCCCGCGCGCCGCGTTCCACCGCCACCTCAAGGGCATGCAGCAGTCCATCACCGCGGTGGCCGACTGCCGCACCCCGATCATCGCCGCGGTGCACGGCTGGTGCATCGGCGGCGGCGTCGACCTGATCAGCGCGGTCGACATCCGCTATGCCAGCGCCGACGCGAAGTTCTCGGTGCGCGAGGTCAAGCTGGCCATCGTCGCCGACGTCGGCAGCCTGGCGCGCCTGCCGCTGATCCTCAACGACGGACACCTGCGCGAGCTGGCGCTGACGGGCAAGGACTTCGACGCCAAGCGGGCCGAGAAGATCGGCTTGGTCAACGACGTCTTCGACGACGCCGAGGCCACCCTGGCCGCCGCGCGGGCCACCGCGGCCGAGATCGCCGCCAACCCGCCGCTGACCGTGCAGGGCATCAAGGATGTGCTCGACGAGCAGCGCACCGCCCAGGTCGCGGCGAGCCTGCGCTACGTGGCGGCGTGGAATTCGGCGTTCCTGCCGTCGAAGGATCTGACCGAGGGCGTCACCGCGATGTTCCAGAAGCGCCCGCCGGAGTTCAAGGGCGAGTAGTCGCCGCGCCGAGATTGGCCACAGGGTCGTGGCGCTGCGCGGTGCACCACCCACAGCGCAATTTCGGCGCCGCGGCGGCACGTACGCTGGCTGAGATGACCGCCGACGGCAGAATTCGTGTGCCCGCCGACCTGGAGGCCGTGACCACCGTCGCCCCCGAGGACCACTCGGACGTCGACCCCGCCGCCATCGAGCGGATCTGGCAGGCCACCCGGCACTGGTACGCCGCGGGCATGCATCCCGCCATCCAGGTGTGCCTGCGCCACCACGGGAAGGTCGTGCTCAACCGCGCGATCGGGCACGGCTGGGGCAACGCGCCCGACGATCCGCCCGACGCCGAGCAGGTGTTGGCCACCCCCGACACCCCGTTCTGCGTCTATTCGGCGGCCAAGGCGATCGCCAGCACGGTGGTGCACAGGCTCGTCGAGCGCGGCGAGTTCTCCCTCGACGACCGGGTGTGCGACCACCTGCCGACCTACACCAGCCACGGCAAGGACCGCACCACCATCCGGCACGTCATGACCCACAGCGCGGGAGTGCCGTTCGCCACCGGACCGCGCCCGGATCTGCGCCGGATGAACGACAGCGATTATGCGCGCGAGATGCTCGGGCAGCTCAAACCGATCTACCGGCCCGGGCTGGTGCACATCTACCACGGCCTGACGTGGGGCCCGCTGATCCGTGAAATCGTCTCGGCTGCAACGGGTCGCAGCATTCGCGACATCCTGGCCGAGGAGATCCTGGAGCCACTCGGCTTCCGGTGGACCAACTTCGGCGTCGCCGAGGCCGACGTGCCTAAGGTCGCGCCGAGCCACCCGACGGGAAAGCCGCTGCCGGCTCCGGTCGCGCGCGCGTTCCGACTCGCGGTCGGCGGGACCATGCAGCAGATCATCCCGTTCAGCAACACCGCGGACTTCCTGACCAGCGTGGTGCCGTCGTCGAACACCGTCTCCAACGCCGCGGAGCTTTCCCGATTCGCCGAGATACTGTGCCGCGGCGGGGAACTCGACGGCGTCCGGGTGCTGCGACCGGAGACCCTGCGGGCTGCGACGCGACAGGCCCGACGGCTGCGCCCCGACGTCGCCACCGGGATGATGCCGATGCGGTGGGGCACCGGATACATGCTGGGCGACAAGCGGTTCGGCCCCTTCGGCCGCGACACCCCGGGCGCCTTCGGGCACACCGGCCTGGTCGACATCGCGGTGTGGGCCGACCCGGAGCGGGCGCTGTCGGCGGCCGTGGTCAGCAGCGGCAAACCGGGGGGACATCCCGAGGCCAAGCGCTACCCGGCCCTGCTCAACCTGATCAACGCCGAGATCCCGCGCGTGGGCTAGGAACGGTTGGCCGACGGCGCATTTCGCGCGATCAGCAGTGCTGCCAGGCTCAGCACCAGCATGACGAGCACCGGGCCGCGGTCGAAGTGGTCCAGCGCGAGGTCACCGACCACGGCGCCGACGACACAGGTGGCGATTGCGATGGCCGCCGAGCCCAGGCCCATCAGCGCGGCCCGGTCGCGGCTGTCCGCCAGCAGGCTCACCCAGTTCATCGACGCGGCGTAGACCGCCTGGTTGGCCATCGTCACCAACAGGAACACCGCGGCGAGCACCCAGCCGGAAGACCACAGGTCCAACGTCTCGGCGAGCAGACAGCCGGTGGCCGCGGCGACGCTCATCGCGGCGCTGCCCCGCAGCATTCCGCGCACCCCATAGGCGCGGTACACCGCGCGCCACAGCGCGGACCCGACCAGCAGCGCGGCGCTGGAGACCACGATCAGGACGGGCAGGTTGTCCTGGCCCTGCGCCGCGCGCAGGCTGTAGAAGGTGGTGCCGAGGGAGACCGGCACGAACACCAACTGGGTCAGCGCGTACCGGTGGAACCACGGCTGCGACCGCGCGGCGCGCAGACCGTCGCGCATGATCTCCCGCTGGCTCTGGCGCACAACGTTATTCGGCACCCGAACCGGGCCGACGAACAGGGCCGCGACGCCGGCGGCGACCAGGCCCGCCGCCCCGAACCACAGCAGCGACATGCCCTGGGCGGCGGCGTCGCCGTGGATCAGCGCCGGCACCACCAGCAGGGTGACCGCCGCGGCCAGCACCGAACCGGCCGCGCTCTGGCCGAGCAGCAGATCCCCGCGGCGCGCGTCGGAGAGCCGGCTGGACGCGATGTCGTTGAACGCGATGTTGGACAACCCGGAGCCCAGCCCGAGCAGCGCCGAGGCGAACAGCAGCGCGCTCGGCACCGCCGCGCCGGCCGTCGCGGTGAAACCGACCAGCACCGCCATCGCGGCCACCGTGCCCGCGACCACCAGGTGCCGTTGCCCGCGGGACCACTCCAGGACGCACGGCGATCCGGCGTTGCCGACCGCCTTGCCGATGCAGTAGGCGGGGTACATCAGCGCGGCCAGCCAGGCCATCCCGCGGCCTGCGCACAGGAACGGCAGCACCACCGAGACGTTGCTGAGCTGCGTGCCGGCGCTGTAGAAGGTGCCGTGGGTGATCAGCTGAGCGAACCGGCCCTGCGTCACGCCGGCGGACGAGACCATCGGGCGAAGCGCGGTGTCCAGGGCTGCGGTCATACCAAAAAACGTATGTCTGCCAGCAGTTTTTCAGGATCGGGCGATCGGCCGGTCGAGGGGATGAAACCCGTGTCCCCCGATCGGGGGACAGCGTCTCGTAACTTGTGATCGGTAGTCGGTCGACCCCGGCCACGATGACCGGACCCGAACACAGGAGGTGACAACGATGTTTATCGACAAAGCGATCGAGTTCTACGGTGAGCTCCTGACGACCCCGGTGATCGCCTACCTGGCCGTGCTCGCCTCGACGATCGTCTACGCCGTGCTGTGGAGTTTCGCGACGAGCCCGCGCGGCCGGACCACCGATGAGCCGCTCAGCGCCACCGAACTGGCCTATCTGCGGTCCGAGATCGCCCCCGTGGTGACGGCGCTGGCCGAACTGCGCGCCCAGGGCCGGATCGACCAGAACGGGGTGGTGCACTCGTCGGCCCACCCCGACCGCTTCACGAACCACATCCTCCGGCGGATCGCTCTGAATCCGGATCACACCGTCTCGCGGCTGTACCACGCGTCCGGCCCGCAACTCGACGCCCTGGAGGAACGGCTGAGTGCGCGCGGTCTGACGCGGACCCGGGCCGAGCGCAAACGGATGCGCTGGGGTGTGGCGCCCATGGTCGCGGTGATGGCGGTGGGCGTCGGCTTCTGCCTGTATCACGTGACCCCGCTGTCGGGGCCCGGGATCAACGTGGCCTCGATCCTGTTTGTGGCCATCCCCACCGTCTGCGTCGCGGTGGGGGTGCTGCCCAGTCTGCTCGACGTGAACCGGCTGACGTGGACGGGACGACGCCGACTGGCGGCCGAGAAGAAACGGCTGTCCTACCTGGAACCGAAGAAGCGTCCTGCCTTCGCGACCTACGGGCCGGCCGCGGTGGGCATGTCCGCGGCGCTGTTCGGCACGGGGGTTCTATGGGCCGTGGACTCCGACTACTCCAGTTCGGTGGAACTGGCCGGCGAGTCCGCCAGCGGCGGCGGTTGCGGTGCCTCCTGCGGCGGCGACGGGGGCGGCTGCGGTGGTGGTGGTGGCGGTTGCGGTGGCTGCGGCGGTGGTGGTGGCGGATGCGGCGGATGAGCACCGCGGTCCGCACCGTCCCCGCCCTCTGCGCCGTGGGGCTGGGCTGGCGCTCGGAGATCGCCGGCGTGATCGCCGACCTGCGGCCCGGGTTCTGCGAGGTCATCGCGGAGTCGATCCCGATCCGTCGGCGTCGGGCCCGGCCGGACCCGGCGTTGGCGGAGTTGGTGGCGCGCGGCGTACCGGTGATCCCGCACGGCGTCGCGCTGTCGTTGGGCGGGGCCGAGCCGGTGCAGCCCGCGCGGGTGCGGCGGCTGGCGGCCTGCGCGGAGGCGCTCGGCGCCCCGG
>JAEWRC010000073.1 GCA_023460175.1 Actinomycetes bacterium | reverse complement strand
GTGCTGCCCGCGCCGCGGGCGAGCATCAGCCAGGCGGCCCGGGAGGCGCGGCCGACGGCGACCCCGGCCGCCGCGACCGGCGACGGCCCATGCTGCGGGCGTCGCGCCGGGGCCTTCTTACGCGGTGGAGCCGGCCGCTTGGATCGTGCCGCGGTCTTCGCGCCGGACTTGGATCCGGCCCCCGCCCGAGGCCCTGACCTGCTCGTTTTACCGGCAGAACGCGCAGCGGTCTTACTAGCCATGGGCCCAAGCCTAGTCGCAACTACCTCATCTGCACCATCCGCCACACTGGTCACGGCTTGGTCTCGGCGAATCGTTACCGCCGCGTAGCCCGCCCGCCACCCTCGTCGGCGATCGGCCGCCGATAAGGTGTGGGACGTCACACCGCCATCCCCAGGAGCCCGCATGCCCGTCGTCGTCGTTGCCACCATGACTGCCAAGCCGGAATCCGTCGACGCGGTCCGCAACGCCTGTAAGGAAGCCCTCGAGGCGGTGCACGCCGAACCGGGCTGCGAACTGTACGCGCTGCACGAGACCGGCAACACGTTCGTGTTCATCGAGCAGTGGGCCGACGAGGAGGCGCTCAAGACGCACAGCACCGCCCCGGCGGTGAGCAAGATGTTCGGCGCCGTCGGCGAACTGCTCGACGGCGCCCCCGACATCAAGATGCTCGCGCCGGTGGTCGCCGGCGATCCGGCCAAGGGACGGCTGCGCGGCTGATGGGCGACAGTCTGCGCGGCAAGACCGCGTTCATCACCGGCGCGGCCCGCGGCCAGGGCCGCGCGCACGCCGTCAAGTTGGCCTCCGAGGGGGCCGACATCATCGCCGTCGACCTGTGCGCGCAGATCGAGTCGGTGCCCTACCCGCTGGCCTCCCCCGACGACCTCGAGGCCACCGTCAAGCTGGTCGAGGAGACCGGATCGCGGATCGTCGCGCTGCAGGCCGACGTCCGGGACCGCGATTCACTCAAGACCGCGCTGCGCACCGGCACCGCCGAATTCGGCGATCGGCTCGACATCGTGATCGCCAACGCCGGGATCGCGCCGATGGCTGCCGAGGGTGCCTGGCAGGACGTCATCGACGTCAACCTGACCGGCGTCTACAACACCGTCGACGTCGCGATGAAACCGATGGTGAAGTTCGGCAACGGCGGCGCGATCGTGCTGACCAGCTCGGTGGCGGGCCTCGTCGGCCTGGGCTCCCCGGTCGCGGGCTCGGTCGGCTATGCGGCCGCCAAACACGGCATCGTCGGCCTCATGCGGGTCTACGCGAATGTCCTCGCGCAGTTCAGTATTCGGGTCAACTCGGTCCATCCCGCCGGCGTCGACACCCCGATGATCGACAACGACTTCACCCGGTCGTGGCTGGCGGGCCTGGCCCAGGAGACCCAGGGCGGGCCGGACATGGGCAACGCGCTGCCGGTCCAGACGCTGCAGGTCGAGGACATCGCCAACGCCGCGTACTACCTGGTCTCCGACGCCGGCCGCTACGTCACCGGCGTGGCCCTGCCCGTCGACGCCGGGTACGTGAACAAGCGCTGAGAGCCCCACCGGTGCCCGCCAACGCTGCGCAGACGGCCTTCGGTCCGATGACCCTCGCCGCGATCGAACACCACGAACCGCCCGGGCGCCGACTGGTCGACGACGACCTGGCCGCGGCGTTCCTGCCCGCCTCCCTGCGCGCCCTCGTGCGGGCCGGCCGGGTGGCCCCGCTGCGCCGCGCGATGGTCCGCAGCTCGGACCGGCGGGCGCCGGGACTGTGGGCCAGCATCGTGTGCCGCAAGCGGTTCATCGACGAGCGGTTGTCCGATCCGCTCAACGAGTTCGATGCCGCGGTGATCCTCGGCGCCGGCCTGGACACCCGTGCCTATCGGATTGCCCGGCACAGCGATCTGCCGGTCTTCGAGGTCGATCAGCAGGTCAACATCGAGCGCAAGGCCGCCGCGGTCCGGCGCGCCCTCGGCGAGGTGCCGCCCTCGGTGCGTCTGGTCGCGGCCGACCTGGAACGCGACGACGTCCTGGCCGCGCTGCGCGCCCAGGGTTACGACCCGCGCCGACGCACCTTCTTCATCTGCGAGGGCGTCACGCAGTATCTGCGGCCCGACGCCGTGGCGGCGCTCTTCGAGCAGTTGCGCGGCGCCGCCGCGGGCAGTCGACTGCTGTTCAGCTATGTTCGCCAGGACTTCGTCGACGGCACCAACCTCTACGGTGCGCAGTCGGTACACAAGAAGTTCCTGGGTCCCCACCCGCTGTGGCACTGCGGCCTCGAGCCCGAGCGGCTGCACGAATACCTCGGCGAGCGCGGCTGGCGGCTGATCGAGCAGGCCGGGCCCAGCTACTACCGCGACACCTACATCCGGCCCGCCGGCCGCGAGCAGAGCGCGTCGCCGATCGAGTGGATGGCCCACGCCGAACTCCCGTGATCCGCAGATGAGAACCCTCTCATCTGGGTTTCACGTTGGGTCCACCCCGCCGCAGCACAGTGGTGAGCATGCAGAAGATCCTCGGAACGGTGGCGGCGGCCGCCGCGGTGGCCGGCGTCGGGATCGCCGTGGTCTCGCTGCAGCCCACCGCCGCCGAGGAGCCGCTGCGGCCCATCCACGTGCAGACCCCGCAG
>JAEWRC010000072.1 GCA_023460175.1 Actinomycetes bacterium | reverse complement strand
GTCCGGTGGTGGCGTGCGCGACGCGGGAGCGGGGCTATCTCGAGGTTGCGCGGCGGGTGAACGCGGCCCTCGACGACGGCCGCCAGGTGGTGGCGGTGTTGACGGAAAACGATGAGGCCGTGTTGATCTCCAACCGGCTGGGTGCGCGGCTGCCGGTCGTCGACGACGTCGAGGTCACGGAGGTGTTGGCCGCCACGCGGGTGGCCGTCGAGGTGCGGCAGGGGCTGTCGGCGTTGCAGCGGCTCACCGACCCGTTCTGGCTGGTCGACGCCTTCGATCTGGCCGGCGACGAACTCGACGACGCCCGCGTGGTGGCCGATCAGCTCTACGACAGCGCCTGCGCGGTGGTGTGTCTCGACGAGGCCGCGCCGGCGGGCGGGAATCCGACCGAGGCGGAACCCGAGCCTGGTGTGGCCGGGCCGGCGCATGTGGTGCGGCTGGCCGACATTGCCGCGCAGGCGAATTCGCGGCGTGGCTCCGTGGCGGTGGACGCGCTGGTGATGGCCACGATGGGCGACGAGGAGGGCCCACCCGCCGACGCCGAGGCTCTCAGCGCTGCCCTGGGGGTGCCGGTGACGGAGGTCGACTCGGAGGCGGCCGCGGCCCGGGTCGGGGCGCTGACCACGCCGGGCGTCACCCCCGATGCGGTGGTGGTCGACGTCGGCGGCGGGACCGTGGATGTGGTGGCCGAGGCGGCCCGCGCGGTGCTGCCCGGCGCCGGGCAGTTGCTGACCGCCGCGACCGCCGCCGCGCTGGACATCTCCAACAGCGCGGCCGAGTACGCCAAGCGCGCCGAGGCGGTCACGGCCATCACCGCCCAGCTGGTCGAGGACGAGCACGGCCGGCGACTGTTCCTCGACCGGCCGATCGACGGCCGCTACACCGGTTGGCTGCTGACCTCGGCCCCCAGCGGACTGCTGCCGTTCACGTCGCGGCTCTCGGGTGCGGAGTGGCGCAGCTGGCGGCTGGCGGCCAAGCGGCTGGTGATCGGACACAACGTGATGACGGGTCTCGCACAGGCCGGCGCTGGCGCCGGGGCGGTGCTGTTGGTCGGTGGCGGGGCCGGTGACGACGAACTGGTCCGCGCGGTCAGCGAGCAACTCGGGCACAAATTCAGCGTGGGCCGGGGCAACGTCGATGGGCGGCTGGGGCACCGCTTCGCCGTGGCGTACGGGCTGGTCGCCCTGGCGGCGGCCAGTTAGAACAGCGGCCGGTTAGAACATCGGTGAACAAGCCCAGCCGGCCGGCCGGGCCGGTTCCGGACGGCCTCTCGACCAAATGGCGTCATCTCCGGGTGACGGTTATCCCCAAGGTGACGGGCGAGCATGCCCCAGGCTGTGGATGACTGTCACCCGGAGGTGACGAGTTTCGATCGAGGGGCCTCGCGGACAGCGCCGAACCGACAGCGCCGAACCCGACAGCGCCGAACCCGACAGCGGCGAACCCGGATGGAAGAACAGCTGGTCGCGCGCCCCGAGGAGGCGGACCGGCGTGGCGCCAACTATGTTTCCTGGGGTGATGTCCTCAGCCCTCGGAGCAGTCGCTCGCTGGATGACCCCGTTCCTGACCGTGGCCGCCGTGGCGGGTATGGGATTCCTGGCCGAACCGGCGCAGATCGTTCCCGCCCCGCAGGTGCGGCTGACCGCCGACGGCAACCCGCTGGCCGGGCAGACCTTCTACGTCAACCCGAACTCGGCCGCCATGCGCGCGGCCAAGAGCGCCGGGGGCAGCCCGGAGCTGGACTACATCGCCAACACCCCGCAGGCGTACTGGATGGACCACCGGTCCACGCCGTCGGTGGACGCGAAGTACATCGCGACCGCGCAGGCCGCGGGCACCATGCCGATCCTGGCGCTCTACGGCATCACGAACCGGGACTGCGGCAGCTACGCCGCCGGCGGCTTCGGGTCGGCCTCGGCCTACCAGGGCTGGATCGACGGCGTCGCGGGTGCCATCGGCTCGGGACCGGCCGCGATCATCCTCGAGCCCGACGCGCTGGCCATGGCCGACTGCCTGTCGCCCGACCAGCGGCAGGAGCGCCTGGACCTGATCGGCTACGCGGTGGACCGGCTGACCGCCAACCCCGCGACGGCCGTCTACATCGACGCCGGGCATTCGCGCTGGGTCGGTGCCGAGGCCATGGCCGGGATGCTCAACGAGGTCGGCGTGGCCAAGGCCCGCGGCTTCAGCCTGAACACCGCGAACTTCTTCACCACCGACGAGCAGATCGGGTTCGGCGACGCGATCTCGGGAATGACCGGCGGAAAGCCGTTCGTCATCGACACCTCGCGCAACGGCCGCGGCGCCACCGACGACGAGCTGTACTGGTGCAACCCGGCCGGTCGCGCCCTGGGTTCGGCGCCCACCACGGCGACCGCCAGCCCCAACGTCGACGCTTATCTGTGGGTCAAGCGCCCCGGCGAGTCCGACGGCGCCTGCAACGGCCATCCTCCGGCCGGGACCTGGGACAACAGCTACGCCCTCGAGCTGGCCCGCAACGCCGGCATCTAGCCCTCACTTCTCTGCGCCAACGTGCGTGTTCCCGGGCAACACGCCGTCACAATCTCGTAGTTTGCGCCCGCTCGGCACGGCCCCATCACTAGATTCGCGAACAACGGGTACTCCCACGCAGACCGGCGGCATGAGCGCCGGAGTGAATCTACGGAGGTAGCAGTGACGAATCCCAGCGGCCAACCCGACCAGGTCGGCGCCAACACCGACCGCCAGGTCATCGCGTCGTTCACCAAGTACGTCGACGCGCAGCGGCTCGTGGACCGGATGTCCGACGGCGGTTTCCCCGTCGAGCACGTCCGCATCATCGGCGACGGTGTCCGCACCGTCGAGCGGGTCACCGGCCGGATGACCAAGGGCCGCGCGGCGCTGTCCGGCGCGGGTGCCGGCGCGTGGTTCGGCCTGCTGATCGGTCTGCTGCTGTCGATCTTCACCCTCGGTCCGGCGTGGATCGTGACCATGCTGGTCGCCCTGGCCATCGGCGCGTTCTGGGGCGCGGTGTTCGGCTTTGTCGCGCACCTGGCCACCGGCGGCGAGCGGGACTTCTCCAGCGTCCAATCGCTGGAGGCCCAGCGCTACGACGTGTGCGTGACGGCGCAGTACGCCGGCGACGCCGCCCGTTTCACTCAGGGCCTCTAGGTCACTACCCGTCGAGCACCCGCCACGCCGTCAGCGCCATACTGGCGCGCAACAGCCCGGCCGGCGCGGTCAGGTCGACGCCGAGCATCCTGCCCAATTGATCGATGCGCCGGGCGACGCTGCTGTGGTGCAGGTGCAGAAGCTGCGCCGCACCGCGCAGCGACCCGGTGGCGCAGTAGGCGTCCAGCGTCCGGAGATCGCCGTCCTGCAAGGCAATTTCGGCGATGCGGCGGACGTCGGCGTTGTCTCGCGCCGTCTCGGGCAGGTCGGCCAACAACGCCAGCGCGCCCAGGTCGTCGTAGTGGACGACGGGCTGTCGGTCGGTGGCGAATCGCAGCGCGGTGCGCGCCTGCTGCCAGGAAAGGGCGGGTCGCTGCGCGCCACCGATCCCCGCGCGGGTATCGGCTGGCAGCCGCGCCGGGGCCGTCGCACCCACCAACACCGCGCCCACCCCGCCGACCTGCGCCGCCCGCACCGGGCCTTCGGGACAGATCGCGGTCGCGACGCGGTCGAGGGGCAGCTCCGAGCGCACCGCGACCACCCGCAGCGGGCGGCCGACGTCAAAACCCAGCAGCCGCAACGCCCGATCGCGGGCGGCGTCGTCGATGTCGGCGCTGACCGCCAGTTCGACGAGCGCCGGGTCGGCCATCGTCGTGTGCGCCGGGCCGTAGCGCTCGACCGCCGCGGCGACGGCAAGGGCGAGCCGGTCGAGTACCAGCTGGTCCAGGCCACCGGCCGGACCGGGCCGTTCCAGCCACACCGTGCCGATGGTCTCCTCGTCGAGGAGCACCGCAGCCTCGGTCGACGCGGTCTGCGGTTCGGTGGCGGGCTGCCCGTCCGGCGCCATCAGCACGGGCTGGTGGGCGCCGCGCAGACGGATCCCCACCGGGCACTCGGCCAGGCCCGCCGCCGCTCGCGCCAGCGCGGGCAGATCCACCCGGCGCCGCATGAGCGTGTCGAAGAACGTCACCACCCGCAGCGCGCCCTCGGCGTCGGAATCCAGTCGCGACAGGCGTGCGACCAAGGCCTCCATGCGGGCAGGATAGGCGTCATTCGTCGCGCAGTCACCCGGGAATCCGCGACGAATGACGGCTGACCCGCGACCGAATCCGCAGCACGATGGGGGCATGGATCCCGAACTGGAAGCCTTCCTGGCCCTGTTTCCCCCGGCGCAGCCGGCCGAACCGCGCGAGGAGCGCAGGCGCTTCGCCGATCTCGCCGCCTCGATACCCGTCCCGGAGGTGCCCGGCCTGACCGTGGCGGACCGACTGGTGCCGGGTGACCAGGACGTCGCGGTGCGCATCTACACCCCGCTGGGCGCACGCGGCGCCGTGGTGTGGATGCACGGCGGCGGTTTCATGATGGGCGACGTCGACACCGAACACCCCTGGGCCACCCGGATCGCCGCCGGCTCCGGAGCCGTGGTGATCTCGGTGGGCTATCGGCTGGCGCCGGAGCATCCCTTCCCGGCAGCCTTGGACGACGCGTACGCCGTGCTGACGTGGACGGCGGAGCACGCCGCGGAACTCGGCATCGATCCGGACCGGATCGCGGTGGGCGGGCACAGCGCCGGCGCCTGCCTGGCGGCGGCACTGACCTTGCGGACACGCGACGAGGCGGGACCGCCGATCTGCTTCCAACTGCTCAACCAACCGGGAGTGGACGATCGGCAGGACACCTGGTCGGCCCGGCACTTCACCGATACCCCGTGGATGAACCGGGACAAGATCAGCGCGATCTGGCAGCGCTACCTCGGGGCGGGTCCGGCGAGCGCCTACGCGGCACCGGCCCGTGCCGTCGACCTGTCGGGCCTGCCGCCGGCGTATGTCGCCACCGCCGAGTTCTGCCCGAACCGCGATGAGGGTCTCGACTACGCCCGGCGGCTGCTCGAGGCCCGGGTTCCCGTCGAAATCCACCAGTGGGCAGGTACTTTCCACGGGTCGCAGGCCATCCTGTCTGCGGAGGTGTCGCAGCGTCAGCTGGCCGAAGTCGCCGACACCCTGCGGCGGGCGCTCTGACCGGCCCTACTCCAGCCAGTCGTTACCCGCCAGCCCGAGCTGGCGGACGTCCAGCTGCGGTGCGATCCCTGATTCCGGTGCCAGACCGTGGTTTTCGAGCACTGAGCGCAGTACTTCCGCGGCGTCGATGTTGAGCGGGCTGGACACCCACATGGCGTAGGGGAAGTTGATGAACCGGTTCTCCCGGACCGCCGTCAGGTTCCGACTCGCGGGATTGCCGCGCAGCGCGGCGATCTTCTCCTCGACGGACTGGCCCGGATAGTCGACGAACGCGATGACGTCGGGGTCGGCGATGCTGATGCGTTCCCAGCTGACGGTGGTCCAGGTGTCCTGCACGTCCTCGGTCGCGTTGCGTGCCCCGGCCGCGTCGATGATGCCCTGCGGCCCGCCGAAAGCCCCGGAGGAGAAGATGGTGTCGGTGCCGCTGTCGAACACGAACACCGTCGGCGGCTCCTCGGGTTGCGGTGCGGCGCGCAGGGTTTCGAGACGCCCGGCGACCTCATCGGCGGCCCGCGCGCCGACGTCGCCGTTGCCGGTGATGGTCCCGATGTTGCGGAGATCGGTGTCCAGGGCGACCCAGGGATCCATGGTGCCGCGGACGCGTTCCCCCTCGACGGGTCGGCACGCCTCGGAGAGCTGATAGACGTCAATCCCGTGCTGCGCCAAGATCTCCGGGGTGATTCCGCGGGCCTCGCCCATGCCGTAGTTGTAGCCCGCGTAGAGCACCTGCGGCCGGGCGCCGACGATGTTCTCCAGCGACGGCTGGGCCGGGGCGACCTCGTTGAGGCTGTCGACCTGCTCGCCGTACACCAGCCGGAGGACGTCCACGTCGCGGGCCATCGAACTCACGGCGGTCATCTGCTCGCGCGCGCCGGCGGCCAGGGCGATCGCGATCATCCCGCCGTCGTTGACGAACAGCCGCTCGAGCGGCTGACCGAACGTGACCTCCGCGCCGCAGTTGGTGACCGTCACGGTGTCGACCGCCACGTCGTCGGAGACCGAACCGCAGGCGGTCAGTCCGCCCGCCAGTACCGGAATAGCCAGGGCGGCAAGGAACTTCATCAGATTACCTTCGATCAGTTGGACGCCGGGTCGACGTGGGTGAGCAGGAGATAGGGCAGGCCGGTGGCCGGATGCGGGACGACGTCCCCGACGACCTCGAAGACCTTCCGGAGCAGGCTGGCATCGAGCACCTCGGTTGGCGGGCCGTGCGCCAGGATCCCGCCGTCGGCGACGACGGCGACCGCGTCGAAGTGCCGCAGCACCAGGTCCAGGTCGTGCATGGCCGCAATCACGGTGCATTCCAGCTGGTCGAGGACCTGCATGAGGCGCAGCCGCCAGGCGGCGTCGAGGTGGTTGGTGGGTTCGTCGAGAACCAGCACCGCGGTCTGCTGGGCCAGGGCCCGGGCCAGCACCACGCGATGCCGCTCGCCGCCGGACAGCTGGGTGCAGGGCCGATTTCCCCAGCCGCCCAGGCCAACTGCGCCCAGCGCGTCGTCGATGATGCCGCGATCCTCGGCGGCGGCCACCGACCACGGCTGCCGATACGGGGTCCGGCCCAGGCCGACCGCCTCGGCGACCGTCAGCTCGCCGGACGGCCGCTCCTCCTGGCCGACGAACGCGATCGTCAGCGCCCGGCGCCGCGCGGACAGCCGGCGCAGATCGTCACCGTCGACCCGGATCGCACCGTCGGCCGGGGCGTCGAGGCCGGCCAGCGCGCGCAGCAGGGTGCTCTTGCCGGCGCCGTTGGGGCCGACGACGGCCAGTCGCGTCCCGGCCGGGACGTCCAGTTCGACCCCGGCGACGATGGTCCGGGTGCCGCGGCAACACCGCAGACCCTGCGCGCGTACCGCCGCCGAAGCGCTCATGAGCTGTTCCCGAACTCGTAGCGCCGCCGGCCCATCAGGAACAGGAAGATGGGTGCGCCGATCAGCCCGGTGAGGATGCCCAGCGGCATCTCGCGCGGGGCGGCGGCGACCCGCGAGATCACGTCGACCCACACCAGGAACAACGCCCCGCCGCACACCGCGACCGGCAGCATCGCCCGATGCGTGGCGCCGACCACCAGGCGCGCCGCGTGCGGGACGATCAGCCCCACGAACCCGATGCCCCCGGACACGGCGACCAGCACCCCCACCAGCACGCCCTGGATGACGAACAGCGTGGTGCGCAGGCCGCGCACCGGGACGCCCAGCGAGGTGGCGGTGTCGGACCCGGCGGCGTAGGCGTCGAGCCAGGAGTGGATCGCGAGCATCGCCGCCAGCGTGATCACCACGACCGCGCCGGCCAGCGGCACCTTCGCCCACGTCGCGCCGGCGACGCTGCCCAGCATCCAGAACATCACGCCCTCGGCGGCGTGCGGGTCACCGGCGGTGAACACCAGCAGCGACGACAGCGCCATGAACGCCGAGGACAGCACCACCCCCGAGAGGATCAACCGCAGCGCCGTCAGCCCACCCTGGGCACGGGCCACCGTGTACACCGTGACGGTGGCGACCAGCGCGCCCAGCAGCGCGCCGCCCGACAGCGCCCACACCCCCAGGCCGGCCAGCGCGCCGAGGGTCATCACGGCCGTCGCGCCGACCGCCGCCCCGGCGGACACCCCGAGCAGGTAGGGCTCGGCCAGCGGGTTGCGGACCAGCGCCTGCATCAGCGCCCCCGCCAGCGCCAGGCCGGCGCCGACGACCGCGGCGAGCACCGAGCGGGGCAGCCGCAGATCCCAGATGATCACGTCGTACGCCGCGTCCGCGATGTCGCCGGTGAAGCGTCCGGTGATAGTGCGCCACACGTCGCCGATGGGGATGTGCTCGGCGCCGAAGGCCACCGACGCCACGATGCTCACCGTCGTGAGGACGGCGAGCAGCGCGGTCAGCGGGCCGGCGCGGAGCCGTCGTGTCGTCGGGACATCCGTCTTCTGCACGTCTTGCCTTTGAAGTCTGGGTAACTGTGCGCGAGTTACTCGGTGGACTCATCGAGATCGGCAGGTCTTCGGACTGAGGATCGTTCGAACTCGACGCCTTCCCGGAATCGCTTCCAGTGGCCGATGTCGAGCCCGTCTCCCATACCGCTGCGCGCCAGTCCCGGATTCGCACCGGGTTCCCTGACACCCGCCGTAGGCGGATGCGACCGTTCTCTGCCGGTGAGGTTACCGCCCCGCGCGCCGAATCACGACCCGGCCCCGATGCCGCCCAGCAGGGCGTCCAGCAGTCCGTCGAAATCCGTTGCTGCTGCGGCACTTTGCGGGCCCGCCACCAGGACCTGCAGCAGCAGGGTGCCGATCAGCGCGTCGGCGACGGCCCGGTGGTCGGCGCCGGGTGCGATCTCCCCGTCGGCGGCGGCCTTGTCGAGGCGCGCGAGCACGCCCTCGTGCTGGGGGATGCTCAGCTGCCGATACAGCGCCTCGTTGTCCATCGGGCTGGCCGCGGCCGCGGCGATCAGCGCGCGGATCAGGGCGGCATTGGTTGTGTCGCCGAGGAATTCGGCGTGCTCGACGAGCCAGGTCCGCAGATCGGCGCGCAGGTCGCCGGTCTCGGGCACCTCGAAGGTGCTGCGCCGGCCGTAGGCGTTGAGGACGGCCTCGGCGACCATCGGCGCCTTCGAGGGCCAGCGCCGGTACAGCGTCTTCTTGCTGACGCCGGCCTCGGCGGCGACGCTGTCCATCGACACCTCGGCGTAGCCGTGCGCGACCAGCAGCGTGCACGTGGCGACCAGGATGTCGTCGTGCAACTGGGCGTCGCGTGGCCTGCCGCCTCGGGCCTGGGGCATGGCGTCAGCCTAGAACAGGGCAAACGCTTCCCCCGCGGGCGCGAGTTCGGTACCGTCGCCAGTTACGACACGAAGCGTGTCGTAACTACCGAGGAGTGAAGACTTGCCCCTGACCGTGCCCGCGAACCTCGACGAGATCGGCCCCGAGTGGATGACCGCCGCGTTGGCGCAGCACCACCCCGAGGCCGTCGTCGACCAGGTGAGCGTCGAACTGCGCGACGACGGCACCAACCGGCGCGCCCGCCTGGGGCTGACATATACGACGGGCGAGGGACCGGCGACGGTGTTCGTCAAGGCCGCCGACCCCGCGCACAAGGATCTGATCCGGATGACCAGCGGCATGTTCCACGAACCGCGGCTGTTCAGTTCCGGCGTGCAACTCCCGCTCGAGCACCCGCTGGTCTACGCCGCGATCGCCGACGAGGATGCCTACGACTTCTGCCTGGTGATGGAGGACCTGTCCGCGCGCGGCGCCGATCCCCGGGACTCGCTGCGGCCGCTGTCGGTGGAGCAGGCCGCCACCGGCATGCGGGCGCTGGGTCGCCTGCACGGACGCTTCTGGGCCAGCGCGTCCTGGGCCATCCCGAGTTGGGCTGGCTCGAACCGTTCGTGGCGTTCGACGGTCTGCAGTACGCGCCGCTGCCCTCGGCGCTGGAACGCCTCGACGCCGACGAAACCCCGCGCGCGGTGCTGGAACTGAGCATCGACCAACTCGTCGAGTCGATCTGGAAGCCCTACATCGGGACGCTGACCACCTCGCCGCAGACCCTGCTGCACGGGGACGCCCACATCGGCAACACCTATCTGACGCCCGCCGGCGAGGTCGGCTTCCTCGACTGGCAGATGGCGCGGCGCGGCAACTGGTCACTGGACGTCGGCTACTTCCTGCAGGGCGCGGTCACCACCGAGGATCGCCGCGCGCACGAACGGGCCCTGCTCGACGAGTACCGCGGCGCGCTGGGCCTGCCGAGCGACGAGCTGCCGTCGGCCGACGAGATCTGGTTGCGTTACCGCGCATCGGTGGCCCACGGCCTGGCGCTGTGGTTGGTCACCGCCAGCGCCGACGGCGGCATGTGGCAGCGCGCCGAGGTGGCCGTCGCGTTGGCGCAGCGCTACGCAATCGCGTTCGGCGACCTGGACTCCGCGGCGGCCATCGCCGAGGTCGCCGAGGGCTGACTTGTTCGCGGGGCTACTCGCGAAACGCGTGCAACACCTGAACTCTCGGCGACCCGGCACTCAATCCACGAGCGGGCAATCGCCGCACTTGGTGTGGTCCCGGGTGCGGTACCACAGGCAGCAGGTGTTCCGGCGCCACGGGCCCGTCGCGGCGGCGGTCATCTTGCCCGCCAGCGGGTCCCGGGCCAGCAGCGCGGTCGCCACCGGCGTGACCCGGTCATCGGAGCGGCCCGCCGCGATCCGGCGCGCCCCCGACGACAGCGCCGAGGCCGCGTTGCCCCACAGCAATCCGTCGGCCACCCGCACCACCGCGCGCAGCGCCGTGTGGAACGCCTCGAACTCATCGGCGATCACCGTCGCCGCCATGGCCTCGGCCACCTCAGGGGTGCTCAGCGCGCTGCCGTCCCATCCGCGAAAGTCGTTGAGGGGCAAATCCACTGACCCCGACGGGTTCACGACGTAGCCCAGGCCGCCCAGGTCGATCACCACCCCGCCGCGCTGCCACACGCCCAGCGTCAGCGACCAGCAGCGGGCGGCGAAGCCGTACTGCAGGGTCGACGCCACCACGCGCCCCTCGTCGGAGCCGACGCTGACTCCGACCGCGTCCAGCAGCGAACGCAGCTGGGCCGGCTCGTGCAATTCCCGGCGGGACAGCACCGCCGTGGCGGGCCCGACGTGCCAGCCGAAATACGGGCCGAACCTGACGGCGTCCTGCACCGCCGTTCGCACCTGCTCGGGCTCCGCCAGGGGAGCTGTGATACGCCCAAAGTCAGTGTCGGGCATGGGCTTCGAGCCTGTCGTAGACGTGCGTGTGCACGAGCGATCTCCGTTCCGGGGTTTCCGCGCCCCGTCGTTGCGGCCCGCGGCGGCGCAGTGTCCTGACTCCCGGATCGCCGCTCGCCCCGACCTTCCAGCCCGACGGCCGTGGTCACGCGTGGGGTCCGCTCCCCGGTCACAGTGGCGGGACCGTGCCGGATTCACACCGGCTTCCTGGCCCCGTCGCGGGTATACCGCGCTCAGCGTAGCCCGCAGGCCGATACGGTAGCGATGACGTCCACATCCAGGAGGCGCAGTGACCGACCCCGTCAGCTCGAGATCGGCTCTGGACGTCGTCGAGGGCGTCGACCTGACAGGCAAGACCTGCGTCATCACCGGGGCGTCGTCGGGCCTGGGGCGGGAATCGGCCCGTGCGCTGGCGAGCACCGGCGTACGCCTGGTGCTGGCGGCCCGCAACCGCCCCGCATTGGAGGAGACCAGCACCTGGATTCGTGAGCAGGTACCGCGGAGCCAGATCTCGCTGGTGGAACTGGATCTGACGTCGTTGGCCGGCGTGCGGCGTGCCGCGGGCACGATTGCCGCCCAAGCCCCGGTCGTCGACATCCTGATGAACAACGCCGGGGTGATGTTCGCCCCGTTCGGGCGCACCGAGGACGGCTTCGAGATGCAGTTCGGCACCAACCATCTCGGCCACTTCGAGCTCACCCGGCACCTGCTGCCCGAGTTGCTGGCCGCCGACCACGCCCGCGTCGTGAACCTCTCCTCCGACGGCCACCTGCTCAGCGACGTGGACCTCGATGACCCGAACTGGCGCCGCCGCTCCTACGACAAGTTCCTGGCCTACGGCGCCTCGAAGACCGCCAACATTCAGCACGCCGTCGAACTCGACCGCAGACACCGCGAGGACGGGGTGCGCGCGTTCGCCGTGCACCCCGGCGTCGTCGCGACCGCGCTGGCCCGGCACATGTCCGGGTCCGACTTGGCCAAGCTCGGCGAGATCACCCCGGCGCACACCCCGGCCTCGGGTGTCTCCGCGGACATCCTGGCCGGCATCGTCGGCCCCGAGCAGGGCGCCGCGACCCAGGTTTGGGCGGCCACCACGCCCGACCTGGACGGCCGCGGCGGTCTCTACCTCGCCGACTGCGCCGTCCGCGACGACGCGGCCCCCTACGCGCTGGGCCCCCAGAAGGCCGCGGACCTGTGGGCGTTGTCGGAGGACCTCTGCGCCGCCTGACCCGAGGTCGGCGCCCGGCGGGTCCGCGTTGACGGCGATAATCCCCCCTATGGACGCAGAGGCGGATCAGCCCGCGACGCGACGGTCGCGGTTCGCCGTGTCGGCCCAGGACCTGACCCAGGCTGCGGTGTTCGCGGCCCTGCTCGCCGCGCTCGGCCTGCCGGGCACCCTGACCGTCGGGCCCAGCGGGGTGCCCATCACGGTGCAGACCCTCGGGGTGATGCTGGCCGGCTCCATCCTCGGGGCCCGCAAGGGCGCGCTGGCGATCATCCTGTTCACCGTCCTGGCAATGGCCGGGTTGCCGATCCTGGCCGGCGCCCGCACGGGGCTGGTGGCGCTGGCCTCGCCGACGGCCGGATTCTTCGTGGCCTGGCTGCCCGCGGTGCTGGTGATCGGGGCGCTGACGGCGACGATGATGCCGCGCTACCGGGTGTTCTGGGGATTCCTGATCAACGTCCTGGGCGGCATGGTCGTGATCTACGCGTTCGGGACCGCCGGGCTGATGCTGCGCACCGACCTGTCCTGGTGGGCCGCGTTGTCGGCCAACGGCCTGTACCTGCCCGGCGATCTCGGCAAGGCCGTGGTGACGGCGCTGGTGGCCGCGCAGGTGCACCGGGCCTGGCCCGGCCTGATCCCCGGCCGGCGGCGACGGCCGGCCGAGGCCGTCGATGGCTGAGGACAGCATGGCTGGGGACGGCATGGCTGACGGCAGCATCGTCTTCGACAATGTCGGCCACGCGTTCGGCGAACGGACCGTGCTGCAGGATATTTCGCTGACCCTGACCGAACGCCGCGTCGGTGTGGTCGGCGCCAACGGCAGCGGCAAGTCGACGCTGGCCCGGATGATCAACGGCCTGGTGCTCCCCGACCGGGGAACGGTCCGCGTGCACGGCCTGGACACCCGGCGCGCGGTGCGCAAGGTGCGGCGCAACGTCGGCTTCGTGTTCACCGATCCGGACCGGCAGATCCTGATGCCGACCGTCGCCGAGGACATCGAACTGTCCCTGTCGCGGCACGGACTCAGCCGCGCCGAACGCGCCGAGCGCACCCAGCGGGTCCTGCAGCAGTTCGGGCTGGCCGGCCACGCCGACCAACCCGCGCAGCGGCTGTCCGGCGGGCAGAAGCAGCTGCTGGCGCTGGCGGCGGTGCTGGTCACCGAGCCGCGGGTGGTGGTGGCCGACGAGCCGACGACCCTGCTGGACCTGCGCAACGCGCTGATGCTGCGCGCGGCGTTCGCGGCCCTGGACACCCAGCTGGTGGTGGTCACCCACGACCTGACGCTGGTCGAGGACTTCGATCGGGTGATCGTCCTCGAGGACGGCCGGATTCACGCCGACGACGTGCCCGCGGTCGCGTTGGACGCCTACCGACGGCTCATGAGATGAGCGTGCTCGGGGTGTATCAGCCGGGCACGTCGGTGCTGCACCGGCTGCCCGCCGGGCTCAAGCTCCTCGGCCTGGGCGCGCTGATCGCGCTGGCGGCCGTCCTGGTCGACACGCCCGCCAAGCTCGGGGTGGCCGCCGTGGTGGTCGTCGCGGTGTTCGCCGCCGCGCGGATGAACCCTAAAGCCATTGTGGCCCAGCTGCGCCCGGTGTTCTGGGTGATCGCCATCATCTTCGTGTTCCAGCTGCTGTTCACCGACTGGCGCCGCGCGCTGGTGGTGTGCGGGGTGCTGCTGCTGTCGGTCGCGCTGGCCGCGGCGGTGTCGGCGAGCACCCGCACCACCGACATGCTGGCGGCCCTGACCCGGGTGATGCGGCCGTTGGCGCGCTTCGGTTTTCCCGTCGAGCAGGTGGCGTTGGCGCTGGCCTTGAGCATTCGGGCAATCCCGCTGATCATCGACATCATCGGCCAGGTCGAGGAGGCCCGCCGCGCCCGCGGGCTGCGGTTCTCGCCGCGGATCGTCGTCGCGCCGGTGGTGGTGGCCGCGCTGCGCACCGCCGACGGGTTCGCCGAGGCGCTCAGCGCGCGCGGCCTGGACTAGGCGCCGCGAGCTTGCATCGAGTGCACGCGACACGCCGGTATGACGTACACCCGATGCGTGCTCGGCGCCCGGGCTACAGGCGCACCAGCGAGAACGGGTAGCTGAACGTCCCACCGGGCGCCCCGTCACAGCCGGTCGCGAACGACGAGGACAGCGTGCCCTGCAGGGTCGCGGCGTCCCAGGAGTACACATCACGGGTCGGGATGATCGGCCCGTAATACACGTTGCCGCACCGCAAGCCGTCGGGGACATCCACAGCCAAGGTGTAGCGGCCGTCGACCAGGTGTGCCTCGCCGGTGTACTCGAACGCCTTGGCTATCGGCATCGGAATCGCCGAGATGTGCTTGCAGTCGTCGGCGGCGGGGATGCAGTGCGATACCGCCCAGGTCCAGGTGTGAAAGTCGTACCGATCCGGAACCACCAGCGAATAGTTGGCGAAGAACGGCTCGGAATGCGCTGCGGGGGAGCCGAACAGGCCCGCGAATGACAGCGCCACGACGGCGCCCAGCAGCGCGACGATCCTCACCTGAAACCTCCCTGAATCACACCGGCTCACATGTGTGAGCCGCCGTCGATGCGGACCTCGGTGCCGGTGACGAAGTACGCGTCGTCGCTGCCGAGCATGGCCACCACCCCGGCGACCGCGTCCGGGTTGGCGAAGATGGCCCCGCCGTCCAGCGGCAGCATCGGAGCCACCTTGCCGAACAACGCATAATCGGCGTCCTCGGGGAGCCCGGGGCCCACGCTTTGCCGCGACGCACCGGTGCCGTCGGTCATGCCCGACGAGATCGACCCGGGCTGAACCGAATTGAAGCGGATCCCGGCCTTGGCGAACTCCAGCGCCCAGGTGTGGGTCATCGCCAGCACGCCGCCCTTGGAGGCCGCGTAGGCGGACATGTAGGGATGGGCGAACTGCGCCGAGGTGGAACTGAAGTTGACCACCGCGGCCCCCTTGCCGTCCCGCAGGGCCGCGACGGCCTCCCGCGTCACCAGAAAGGTCCCGATCAGGTTGATGCGCAGCACCTGCTCGAAGTCGGCGAGCGTGGTCTCGGTGAGGTGTGCCGAGCGCAGGATGCCCGCCGCGTTGACCAGCGTGTCGAGGCCGCCGAGGGTCTTCACGACCTGCGCCACGCCGTCGCGCACCGAGTCCTCATCGCGGACGTCCAGCACCACGGTGGACAACCGGTCGGCGTGCTTGCCGGCCTTGGCGACGGTGTCGGCGAGACCGTCGGGGCTGATGTCGGCGGCCGCCACCCGGCCACCCTCGGCGAGGATCCGCAGCACGCAGGCCTGCCCGATGCCCGACCCGCCGCCGGTGATGAGCACCCGACGCGCGGCGTAGCGGGACAGCGGTGCTTCGGCGGACGGCGACACGGCGCGACTCCTCGGGGCGGTGAACGGGGTGGACTTCTCGATTGGAGGCTACGTTCCCGCCTGCCCATACGTACAGGTCGGACGCTTCCCGGTAGATGGGACAGCGCGTGTCAACGGCCACTGCGGGCTGTCACCGTCTCCTTGGTCGGTGCGCCGACGCGTCGTTGTCCCGTTCGGTAGCCAGTGAGGGAGGGTTCTGCGGCACATGGTCACCAACGCCCAGGACCGCTGGTCGGTCGGACTGCCGCTGCTCGGCGCGGGCACCTCCGGGCCGATGCACGCGATCGGTGGACTCCTGTCGATGTCGGCCGACGCCGTGAAGTTCCTGTTTCGCAGGCCGTTTCAGGGCCGCGAGTTTTTGGAGCAGTCGTGGTTTGTGGCGCGGGTGTCGTTGGCGCCGACGTTGTTGGTGGCGATTCCGTTCACGGTGTTGGTGTCGTTCACGTTGAACATTTTGTTGCGGGAGTTGGGTGCGGCGGATCTGTCGGGGGCGGGTGCGGCGTTTGGTGCGGTGACGCAGTTGGGTCCGATGGTGACGGTGTTGATCGTCGCCGGTGCGGGGGCGACGGCGATGTGTGCGGATCTGGGGTCGCGGACGATTCGTGAGGAGATCGACGCGATGGAGGTGCTGGGGATCAATCCGGTGCAGCGTC
>JAEWRC010000071.1 GCA_023460175.1 Actinomycetes bacterium | reverse complement strand
GCGGCCCGCCGGGTCGGCCTGCTGACTGAGCTGGCCGAGTCCATCGGCGGTACCGCCTTCGAACTCGACGTCCAGGACGCCAAGGCCATCGAGAAGGTGGTCCCGCAGGCGGTCGAGGCGCTCGGCGGCAGCGTCGACGCCGTGCTGTTCACCAGCACCGTCGTCCCGTTCGCCTACATCGAGGACACCGACGTCGCCACCTGGCTGCACGCGTACGCCGTCAATGCCCTCGGGGCCAACCACGTGCTGCGGGCCGCGCTGCCGCTCCTGAGCGAGGACGGGGTCGTGCTGATCACGTCGAGCCGCGAGGTGGGCCGGCCGCGCGCCGGCGTGGCGGCCTACGACGCCAGCAAGGCCGCGCTCGACGAGATCCTCAACGCCTGGCGCAGCGAGCACCCCGACCTGTCGTTGATCCGCGTGGGCATGGGCCCCACCGAGGACACCGAGATCCTGCGCGGGGCGGACCGTGATCTGCTCGAGGAGCTGTTCAAGTCCTGGGTGGAACACGGCCAGCTACCGGCGCAGATGTCCGAGCTCGACGACGTCGCCAACACGCTGGTGTCGTTGGTGACCGCGGCGTACGCGAACCCCAGCGTGGTCCCCGAGATCGTGCAGCTCTCGCCGCGCATCCGCAAGCGCCCCTCCAACGAGTCGACCGGCTCCTGATTCGTCTCGCTCAGATCTCGGACTTCGGCAAACTTGTGCACGGCAACCGCCGAGCCCGCTACCGTTTCGGCTATCGAAGGGGATGACATGAAGTTCTGTGTGCCGATCGCGGCGTCCGTGTTGGTGGCGGGCGGATTGCTGCTCGCCGGTCCCGCCTCGGCTGCCGACGACTCCGCCGAAACCTGGACCATGCCCAACGTCGTCGGCAAGACCCTGGCGCAGGCAGAATCCTCGGTGGCCGGGCTCAGCGACAGCGTCACCTTCCGTACGGTGTCCACCGACATGACGGGCTTCGGCCGTCAGCAGCTCAGCGCGCCCAACTGGACGGTCTGCGCCACCGCGCCGCGCGCCGGTGGCACGATCACCGCGAAGACGACCGTCGTGCTGGGCGTCGTGCGGTTGCACACCGAGTCCTGCTGACGCATTTTCGACACTGAGCTCACAGGCAGCGGTTTTAGGCTGCCGCCATGGTCAACTTCCCAGCTTCATTGGCCGGCCGCAGCGCCGCGCTGCTCGCCGGCGGGCGCGCCCTGGCCGGTCCCGCCGCTGCCGACGATCCCGAATGGGAGATGCCCGACGTGGTCGGCAGCACCCTGGCCGAGGCCGAGGCCGAGGTGGCCGGGCTCAGCCCCGAGATCGCCTTCGAGACCGTCGATCTGACGGGCCTGAATCGCGATGTGCACAGCCCCGCCAACTGGACCGTGTGCGCCACGGTGCCCGAGGCCGGCGGGACCCTGACCGCGGAGTCCACGGTCGGCTTCGCGGTGGTGCGCCAGTACGAAGAGTCCTGCGACTAGCCCCCACCATCAGCGCGAGCGTGCGCGCCCCCGGGCGACACGCCGCGCAAATCTCGTGGTTTGCGCACCTTCGCGGGAGGATCGCGATCCATGATCATCGTCGCCGGCCACCTCACTGTCGAACCATCGCACCGCGACTCCTACCTGGCGGGCTGCGCGGACGTCGTCGAACAGGCCCGCGCGGCAGCAGGGTGCCTGGACTTCGCGATCAGCGCCGACCTGATCGACCCCGGCCGCATCAACGTCTTCGAACGCTGGGACTCACGCGCGGCCCTCGAGGACTTTCGCGGCAGCGGCCCCGGTGACGACCAAAGTGCGGCAATGCTTTCGGTCGCGGTGGCCGAGTACGAGGTAGGTCCTGCCCGGTGATCGGAGCGGCCGGTACTAGCCGAGCCACCCGCTCCTGTCAATCCATTGTCAACTTCCTGTGGATGGCTTACCCTCTCGTCAGTTAGTTCATCCAGGGGGTCCGCCATGTTTCGTCCGTTGTTCGCTGCTGTCTTCATTGCCGGTGTAGCCCTGTCCGCAGCTCCCTTGGCCTCGGCCGCGCCGTTCAAGAACTGCACCGAGGCGCGGTCCAACGGCTACTCCAACATCCCCGCGAGCTCGGAGTACTACGGCTCGCACCTCGACCGTGATGGCGACGGGATCGGCTGCGAGAGCTAACCTTTCGCCATGCGTCTCGTCGTCCTCTGCCTCACCCTCCTGGCCGGTCTACTCGGTGCGCCGGCGGCGGCCGCCGATCCGGTGGCGGTCACGGCCACGGTGCTGCGCGTGGTCGACGGTGACACCATCGACGTGCGCGACGACGTCCGCGGCCGACTACGCATCCGCATCCTGGGCATTGACACCCCGGAGACCAAGAAGCCCGGCTACACCGTCGGCTGTTGGGGCCCGCAGGCCACCGAGTTCGCCCGCGCCAACCTCGTCGAGCAACGCGTGGCGATCGTCTACGACCCCACCCAGGGCATGCACGACCGCTACGGCCGCACGCTGGCGTACCTGGTGAAGGCCGACGGCTGGGACTACTCGGTGGAGGCCGCCCGCGCCGGCATGGCGCACGCCTACGTCTACGGCGGCCAACCCGTGCAGCGCTACCCGCAGATCGCGGCGGCCGAGCGTGAGGCCAAGGCCGCCGGCCGCGGGCTGTGGGGCCCGCCCTGCCACGGCGACACCGACTCCACCCGCCGCTGACCGCGATCTCGGTGCGCGTGGTTGCGCTCGCCGCAACCAGGCGCACCCGAATCGCTCGGGGACAATGGTCGTGTGTTCCTCGTGCTGGCGTTTGTGATCCCCGCAGCGGTCTATCTCGCGTGTCGGCCACTCGCGTCGGTGCCCAGCGCCCGAGTGCGCGCGGCGATTGCCGCCTTGGCGGCCGCGGTCATCTGGGCGACCGCGGTCTACAGCGCACCGGGCAGCGGCACCTTCGTCATTCAGCTGGTGTGCGGGGCACTTCTGGTCGGCGTGGCGGTCGCACTTCTGGTCAAAGGGCGGCAAAAGCCGGTCCGATAACGCGCCACGACGTCCGCGCCCAAAAGGTCACGCGAGGGCGATCGCCCCGTTCTCGAGTTCACGCACCGCGCTGCGCAACCCGCGGCGCTTGCCGGTGGCGGGATCGACTCCGAAGCTTTCCCGGATCCCGTCGCGGATCCGGAACTTCAACTCCGAGTTCGTCTCGGGGGCATTGTCGGCGCCGGCCGTGAGCAGCTTGTCGGGCAGGGCCAGCTTGGCGATGGTCCTAAACGACTGCAGATATTGCCGGCCCAGCGACCCGGTCGTGTAGGGCAGGTCGTACTTCTCGCACAGCGCCCGGACCCGCTCACTGATCTCGGCGTAGCGGTTGCTCGGCAAGTCGGGGAACAGATGATGCTCGATCTGGTAGCACAGGTTGCCGCTCATGAACGCCATCAGCGGGCCGGCGTGAAAGTTGGCTGATCCCAACATCTGTCGCAAGTACCATTCGGCCTGGGTCTCGCCGTCGAATTCTTCCTTGGTGAACTTCTCCGCTCCGTCGGGGAAGTGCCCGCAGAAGATCACCGCGTACGACCAGTAGTTGCGGATCAGGTTGGCGACGGCATTGGCGGCCATGGTGTGCTTCCAATTGCGTCCCGCCAGAGCCGGGAACACGATGTAGTCCTTGCCGACCTGCTTGCCGACCTTCTTGCCGATGATCCGCAGATCCTTGCGCACCTCGGCCAGGGACTTCTCCCCCTTGCGGTACTTGGTGGTCTCCAGGCCGTGCGCCGCGACGCCCCACTCGAACAGGGTGCCGAGCAACACGTTGTAGACCGGGTTACCGATCATCCATTTTTCCCAGCGCTGGTCGCGGGTGAGCCGCATGATGCCGTAGCCGATATCGTCGTCGAGTCCGACGACGTTGGTGTACTTGTGGTGAATGAAGTTGTGCGACTTCTTCCAATGCGTGCTGGGTGCGGTGGTATCCCACTCCCATTCGGTCGAGTGGATCTCCGGGTCGTTCATCCAGTCCCATTGGCCGTGAATGATGTTGTGGCCCAGCTCCATGTTCTCGATGATCTTGGCGGTGCCCAGCATCGCCGTACCGAGGCACCAGGCCACTTTGTTGCCGCTGGCGAAGAGCACCGCGCGCCCGCCCGCGGCCAGGGCGCGCTGCAACTGGATCGAGCGCCGGATGTAGCGGGCATCGCGCTCACCGCGGGATTTCTCGATATCGGCGCGGATGGCGTCGAGTTCGCGCGCAAGCGCCTCGACGTCCTCGGCCGTCAGGTGCGCGTAGCGCTTGATATCGGTGATGGCCACAGGCTTTCCCCCTCAAATCCTCAGTGTGCAGTCGCCTGATGCGGTGGACACACACGTGTTGATGCGGTCCCCCGCGCCGTGTTCGTCTCCGGATCGGAAGTCGCGGACGTGGCCGTCTTCCAGCGGAAGGACACAGGTCTGACAGATGCCCATCCGGCAGCCGAACGGCATCTGGATACCGACTTTCTCACCGGCCTCCAAAAGCGAGGTGGCACCGTCGATTTCGACGGTCTTGTCCGAGATCTCGAAGGTGACCGTGCCGCCCTCACCACCCCTGTCGGTGCGGGCAATGGTGAAGCGCTCCGTATGCAACTCCTCCGACAACCCCGCGGCGTCCCACACGGAATCGACCGAGTCGAGCATGGGTGTCGGGCCGCACGCCCAGGTCGACCTTTCCCGCCAGTCCGGCACCAGCTCGTCGAGACGGCCGAAGGCCAGCTTGCCGTCGTGCGCCGTGAGCTGCAGGTGCAGGCGGTAACCGGGCTCGCTCCCCTCCAGCGCGCGGAGTTCGTCGTGAAAGATGACATCGTCGGCGGACGGCGCGGAGTGCAGGTGCATGATGTCAGGGCTCTGGCCGCGGGCGGTCAGCGTGCGCAACATCGCCATCAGCGGCGTGATTCCACTCCCGGCGCTGATGAACAGGATTTTCGGTGGCGGCGGATCGGGTAGCGCAAAGTCGCCTTTGGGTTCAGCGAGCCGAACGATCGTTCCCGGTCTGACGCCGTTGACCAGGTGGGTGGACAGAAACCCCTCCGGCGTGGCCTTCACGGTGATCGTGATGTGCCTGTCGTGGCGCCGCGGTACCGAGGTGAGCGAGTACGACCGCCAGTGCCATCGGCCCTCGACGCGCAGTCCTATGCCGACGTACTGGCCGGGCCGGTAGTCCGCCGAGAAACCCCAACCCGGCTTGATCGTCACCGTGGCGGAATCCGCGGTCTCGGTGCGGACGTCCACGATCTGACCGCGCAACTCCCGGGCCGTCCACAACGGGTTGAGCAACTTGAGGTAGTCGTCGGGCAGCAAGGGGGTAGTGGCACGCGCCGCCAGGCCGCGCAGGACATTGACCTGCGGGGTGTGCGCGGTGTCGATCTTCCGGGCCGGCTTGCTGCTCCACCGCGCCATCTTGCGCAGCGGCGCCCTCAGTGGCGGAGCCATCGCCCACTCGTCGACCAGAACCACGTCGTTGTCATGGTTGCGGTGGTACCCGCGAGTAACCTACTTCACACACCCGGCCCGATGAGCGGCCCGCCCACAACCGCCGCCCGTCACGGCGACACCGCAGGCAGGGCTTCCTGCTCCGGGACCTCGCTGACAGTTCTCTGTCTCGGGACATCGCTGACACCCGCCGAATAGGGCTGCGACCAGGATTGTCGATGGCCGAGAAGGTGACGGCGATGGATATCGGTGCGGCGACAGCGTCGGAATTCATCCGGATTGTCCAATCGATACAAGCCGCCTTCGGTCCGGATCAGCGCGGCCAGGCAGCGCGGCAGGCATCGATACGACGACCACAACTTAGCCGGACGGCTTGCAACGAGTAGACACTAAATATAACTTGACTACCGCTAGCGGCTGCAGTGCTATCTGTCCTTCCAGTCGCGTCGTCGGGTGCAGAAGGAAGTGTCGGAATGCGGTTGCTCAAACGAGCGTGGTTGCCCCTGGTGATGGTGGTGGTGATCGGCATCGCCGGTCTGACGGTGCAACGGATCCGCGGCTTCTTTGCCTCCGATCCTCCGCTGGTGACACAGGTCAACTTCGCCAACGACCCGGACCCCTTCGATCCAAAAGTATTGACATACGAGGTCTTTGGACCCGAGGGAGCTGCAGTGGACGTGAACTACGTGGATCTCGACGGCGAACCGCAACGGGTGGACGGCGTGACCCTGCCGTGGTCCATCACGCTGCAGACCACCGATCCGTCGGCCGCAGCCAACCTCGTCGCACAGGGCAAGACGAGTTTCCTGGGCTGTCGGGTGATCGTCGACGGGGAACTCAAGGATGAGCGCACCGCGTCCGGCACCAACGTCCAGACCTTCTGCATCGTGAAGTCCGCGTGAGCGCCCACAGCGCCGAGGCGCCGACCGGTCCCGTCGCCGCGCAGCGGCCGCGCTACGAAACCGCACATTTCGGCCGGATCGCCCGCGTGCTCCGCAAGCTCTCGGTCCCGATCATCCTGGCCTGGGTGGCCATCGCCGTCCTGCTCAACGTCTCGGTGCCGCAGCTGGAAGCCGTCGGCGAGCTGCGCTCGGTCTCGATGAGCCCCCAGGAGGCGCCGGCCGTCATCGCGACCCAGCACATCGGCCAAGTGTTCCAGGAGTACGAGTCCAACAGCTCGGTGATGATCGTGTTGGAGGGTCAGGAACCGCTGGGTGACGAGGCCAGAAGTTACTACGCCGAACTGATCGCCGCGTTGCAGGCCGACACCAAGCACGTCGAACATGTCCAGGACCTGTGGAGCGACCCGCTGACCGCCACTGGCGTGCAGAGCGGCGACGGCAAGGCCGTCTACGTTTCAGCCAACCTGGCCGGCGACCAGGGCGAGGCCTTGTCGCTGGAGTCCATCGAGGCCGTCAAGACCCTCGTGGAGACCCTGCCGACACCCGACGGGGTCGAGGTCTTCGTCACCGGTTCGGCGGCGATCACGGCCGAACAGACCGAGGCCAGCCACGGCAGCATGCGACTCGTGGAGGCGCTGACCTTCTTGGTCATCATCGTCATGCTGCTGATCATCTTCCGCTCGATCATGACGATGGTGTTGATCCTCGTCATGGTGTTCGTCAGCCTGCTGACAGTGCGCGGTGCGGTCGCATTCCTGGGCTACTACGAGGTCATCGGGCTTTCCACCTTCGCCACGGGCCTGTTGGTCACCTTGGCCATCGCGATCTCGGTGGACTACGCGATCTTCCTGGTGGGTCGATATCAGGAGTCCATGAGCAGTGGCGAGGACCGAGAATCGGCCTACTACACCATGTTCGGTGGCACCGCGCATGTGATTGTCGGGTCGGGACTGACCATCGCGGGTGCGACGTTCTGCTTGAGTTTCACGCGGCTGCCCTACTTCCAGACCCTCGGCGTCCCCCTGGCGGTGGGGATGCTGGTCCTGATCATGACGGCCATGACGTTCGGGCCGGCGATCGTCACCCTCGGCGGTCGATTCCTGGATCCCAAGCGCGCCACACGCGTTCGCGGCTGGCGCAAAGTCGGTGCCGCCGTGGTGCGTTGGCCCGGTCCCATCCTGATCACCAGCATCGCGGTCGCGCTCATCGGACTGCTGGCGCTACCCGGCTACCAGACCAGTTACAACGACCGTCTCTACCTGCCCGATGACATCCGGTCCAATCAGGGCTACGCCGCCGCCGAACGGCACTTCTCGCCCGCGCGGCTGAACCCGGAGATCATGATGGTCGAGAGCGACCGGGATCTGCGAAATCCGGCGGACTTCTTGGTGATCGAGAAGATCGCCAAGGCGGTCTTCCAACTCGACGGCATCGGCCGCGTGCAGACCATCACCCGGCCCGACGGCACCCCGATCGAGAACACCTCGATCCCCTACATCATCAGCCAGCAGAGCACGCTGCAGCGCATCAACGAGAAGTACAACGCCGACCGCACCGCCGACATGACCAAACAGGCCGACGAGATGGCCAAGACCATCGAGAACATGGATCGGATGCAGGCCATCACGGTCGAGATGGCCGATACGACCAACCAGATGGTGACCTCGATGGACGGCATGGTCCTCAACATCGAGGACATGCGGGACAACATCTCCAACTTCGACGACTTCTTCCGGCCGATCCGCAATTACCTGTATTGGGAACCGCACTGTTTCAACATTCCGGTGTGCTGGTCGCTGCGTTCCATCTTCGATGTCCTGGACGGCATCGACGTGATGACCGACGACATGAAATCGATGATGCCGCACATGCATCGGCTCAACGAGCTGATGCCGCAGATGATCGCGATCATGCCCGAGATGAAGCAGACCATGGTCAGCATGCGGGAAATGATGCAGACCATGCAGCAGACCCAGCTGGGTATGCAGGAACAGCAGCGCATCATGCAGGAGACTTCGACCGAGATGGGTAAGGCCTTCAACGATGCGATGAACGACGACTCGTTCTATCTACCCGCGGAAGCTTTCGACAACCCTGATTTCGCAAAGGGTTTGGAGCAGTTCCTGTCGCCGGACGGGCATGCGGTGCGGTTCATGATCAACCACGAGAGCGATCCGATGTCCGCTGACGGCATCGAGAAGATCGAACCGATCAAGACCGCCGCCAAGAATGCGATCAAGGGCACTCCGTTGGAGGGTTCGACGATCTACCTGGGTGGTACCGCGGCGACGTTCAAGGACATGGCCGACGGCACGCAGTACGACCTGTTGATCGCCGGCATCGCCGCGATCGCGCTGATCTTCCTGATCATGCTGCTGCTCACCAGGGCCATCGTGGCCGCCGCCGTGATCGTGGGCACCGTAGTGCTCTCGCTGGGCGCATCTTTCGGCATGTCGGTACTGCTCTGGCAGCATCTGCTGGGCATCGAGTTGCACTGGATGGTGCTGCCGATGGCGGTGATCATCCTGCTGGCAGTGGGCGCGGACTACAACCTGCTGGTGGTGTCCCGGCTCAAAGAGGAGAAACACGCCGGCCTCAACACCGGCATGATCCGGGCGGTCGGAGGTAGCGGTTCGACGGTCACCGCGGCCGGCATGGTGTTCGCGTTCACCATGATGGTGATGGCCGTCAGTGACCTGACCATCATGGGTCAGGTCGGCACCACCATCGGGCTGGGACTGTTGTTCGACACCCTGATCGTCCGATCGTTCATGACGACGTCGATCGCGGCGCTGCTCGGCAAGTGGTTCTGGTGGCCCCAGCTGGTCCGGCAGCGACCCAAACCCCAACCGTGGCCGCCGATTCAGCGTCAACCGGAGGATGCGTCGGTGTGATCTCGACGCGGTCGGGTAGCCGCCCTACTCGAAGTGCGGGGCCTTGCGCGTCAGCTGCTGCGCGACGGCCAACAAGGTCCGGTGGAGTTCCTCGTCGCTGACGTCTTCCAGAGCCTTGTCCGTCACCGAGCCATAGATTCCGTGGGTGACGAACGAGATGAGGATCCTGCCCTCCGGCCTGGTGCCGTCGCCGATCAACAGATTGGTGAAGCGGTCGACGATCTCGGTGAGATCCTCGCGTGATTGCACGAGGCTCTCCAAGGCCGGATCGCGGGCGAGGACGGCAGACAGCCTCCGGTGCCGGACACTGAACTCGAGGAAGCCGCTGATGGTCACTTCGCGACGGGCATCCGGATCGGAGATCGCTTCGGCGATGGTGACCACCCGCGCCATGTCGTCGAACATGGGCTGCGCGGCGGCCGCCACGATGTCTTCTTTCGAGCGGAACTGGTAGTAAACCGAGGCTTTACCCACCCCGATGCTGTCGGCGATCATCTGCAGGGTGGTACCGCTGACGCCGTGCTCGGCGAACTTCGCCAGCGCCGCTTCGAGCACCCGGGCGCGGGCAGTGCCCCGACCCAGTACCGACTTAGCCACTTCGTTCTCCTTGCTCCGCGCGGCGCTGCGTCAGCGAACCCACTACCTGGGAGTTCTCGACGTCGAGTAAGCCGCGCGTAACAATCAGCTTAGCCAAGTGGATGACCTCGAGGCCGGCGAACCGCTGTCCTTCTGGTTACGTCGAATCCGGTGGGCCAAATGTTTCGATCGGAAGCTCCGGTCCGGACGAGGCGCTGCGGCGCCATCCTGGTTGGCCCGGTGCGGTTGGGGCATTCTGTGTCCGACTGCCCGCCCAACGACCTTCCCACCGAACGACGGAGACCCAGATGCCCTCGCTACTGACCGACAACGCCAAGACGATGCTGTCCAAGCCCAACCCCGCCGTCATCAGCACCGTTCGATCCGACGGACAACCCGTCTCGGCCGCCACGTGGTACCTGATGCGTGACGACCAGGTCCTGGTGAACATGGATGTCGGCCGAAAGCGCCTGGAACACATGCGCAAAGACCCGCGAGTCTCGCTGACGGTGCTCGACGAGGCCAACTGGTACACCCACCTGACGCTCATCGGGCACGTCACCGAGATCTACGCCGACGACGGCCTCACCGACATCGACGCGCTGTCGCGGCACTATCAGGGCAAGCAGTACCCGGACCGCGACCGTCCACGGGTCAGCGCCCTGATCGCGATCGACCGCGTGCACGGCTGGGGTGCGCAGAAGAACAACGATCAGCCCGACGGTCGGGGGTAGAACGAGAAAAACCCGCCCCGACCGAAGTCAGAGCGGGTTTTCCAAACGTGGAGCTAAGGGGATTCGAACCCCTGACCCCCACACTGCCAGTGTGGTGCGCTACCAACTGCGCCATAGCCCCTCAAGTGGTGCTCATCGAAGTTACACCACTTCCCCACCTGTCCCAAAACCGGTGCTCAGGGCACCTCTCCGGAGACCTCCGGACCCAGCGGACGCGCCGAGGTGTGCTCGTGCGACGACCGCGGGCGGGTCTCCTGGGCCAGCATCCAGCCGAACGACCCCAGCACCAGGATGGCGCCGCTGATGACGAACGCCCACGAGAACGACAGATGCTGGGCAATGAGGCCCACCAGCGTCGAGCCGACGATCGAGCCCAGGTCGGCCATCATCTGGAAAGTGGCCACGGCGGTGCCGCCGCGGGCCTTGTTGCCGACGATGTCGGCCACGGCGGCCTGCTGCGGCGAGGAGAACATGCCGGTGGCCGCGCCGGCCAGCAGCGCGGCGATCAGGAACAGCGGCAGGTTCTCGGTGAACCCGACGATGGCGGTCGCGACGCCGGCGGTGGACAGTCCGATGATCAGCAGGATGCGCCGCCCCACGCGGTCCGACAGGTGCCCTGCCGGGATCACCGCGGCCACATTGCCGATCGCGAAGGTGGCCAGCGCCAGGCCCGCCATCCCGACGCCCTGGTCCAGCACGTCGACGACGAACAGCGGCACCAGCGCGATGCGCAGCCCGAAGGCCGACCAGCCGGTGGCGAAGTTCGACAGCAGCGCGGCGCGGTAGGCCCGGTTGGGCAGCACGTCGCGCAGTCTCACCGGCGATTCGGTGGCCGGGGCGGGCGCGGCTAGCGACGAGTGCCGCAGGCTGATGAACACCACCGTGGCGGCCACCAGCAGCGCCCCGCCGTAGATCAGGAACGGCGCCGACAGCCCCAGCCCGGCGGTCAGCGAACCGAGCACCGGTCCGCCCACGGAGCCCACCAGGAACGCCGAGGAGAACATGCCGGCCACCCGGCCGCGGGCGTCCTCGGGGCTGATCCGGATCATCAATCCCAGCGCCGAGATGAAGAACATCGTGGAGCCGATGCCGCCCAGCGACCGGAACAGCAGCAACTGCCAGTACGACTGGGCGAAGGCGCACGCCGCGGTGGACAGCGCGACGATCACCAGCCCGCTGACGTAGATGCGCCGCTCCCCCAGCCGCTGCACCAGCAGCCCGGCCGCGGGCGCGAACACCAGGCGCATGAGCGCGAACGCGGTGATGACGAACGTCGCGGCGCTGATCGAGACGCCGAAGTGCCGGGCGTATTCGGGCAGCACCGGAGCGACGACGCCGTAGCCCAGTGCGATCACCGCGTTGGAGGCGATCAGCACCCAGACTTCGGACGGGAGCTTGGGCTCGGAGCGGCCGTCGCTCGCGCAGTCACCCTTCGCCTCAGAAGTCACGCAATGACTGTATTCACCACCTCGCGCGCGGCCGCCTGCACCTCCGCCAGATGCTCGGGTCCGCGGAAGGATTCGGCGTAGATCTTGTAGACGTCCTCGGTGCCGGAGGGCCGCGCAGCAAACCAGGCGTTCTCGGTGGTGACCTTCAGCCCGCCCAGCGGCGCGCCGTTGCCGGCCGCCGAGGTGAGCTTGGCGGTGATCGGCTCGCCGGCCAACTCGGTGGCGCTGACCTGTTCGGGGGCCAATTTGGCCAGCCGCGCCTTCTGCTCGCGATCCGCGGGCGCGTCGATGCGCGCGTAGGTCGGCGCGCCGTAGCGCTCCGCGAGCTCGGCGTAGCGCTGCGAGGGGGTGTTGCCGGTGACGGCGAGGATCTCCGCGGCCAGCAGCGCCAGGATGATGCCGTCCTTGTCGGTGGTCCACACCGTGCCATCGGTGCGCAGGAACGACGCCCCGGCCGATTCCTCGCCGCCGAACCCGACTGTGCCGCCGAGCAATCCGTCGACGAACCACTTGAATCCGACGGGCACCTCCAGCAGGTCGCGGCCCATCCCGGCCACCACCCGGTCGATGATGGAGCTGCTGACCGCGGTCTTGCCGACGGCGACGGAGCCGGGCCAGCCGGGCCGGTGGGTGAACAGGTAGTCGATGGCGACGGCCAGGTAGTGGTTCGGGTTCAGCAGGCCACCGTCGGGGGTGACGATGCCGTGCCGGTCGGAGTCCGCGTCGTTGCCGGTGGCGATCTGGTAGTCGCCGATGTTGTGGATCAGCGAGGCCATCGCGTTCGGTGAACTGCAATCCATCCGAATCTTGCCGTCGGTGTCCAGCGTCATGAACCGCCACGTCGGGTCCACCAGCGGGTTGACGACGGTCAGGTTCAGGTCGTGCCGTTCGGCGATCGCGCCCCAGTAGTCGACGCTGGCCCCGCCCAGCGGGTCGGCGCCGATGCGCACCCCCTCGGCGCGGATCGCATGCAGGTCGACAACGTTCGGCAGGTCCGCGACGTAAGCGTCGAGGTAGTCGTGGCGCTGAGCCAGCCCGCGCGCACGGGCCAGCGACACCCGCTTCACGTCGCGCAGCCCGTCGCGCAGAATCTCGTTGGCGCGCTTGGCAATCACCGCGGTGGCGTCGGTGTCGGCCGGTCCGCCGTGCGGCGGGTTGTACTTGAAACCACCGTCGCGCGGCGGGTTGTGCGACGGGGTGACGACGATCCCGTCGGCCAGATCCGAGTCGCGGCCGCGGTTGAAGGTCAGGATGGCGTGGCTGATCGCCGGCGTCGGCGTGTACCGGTCGGCCGAATCGATCATGGCAACAACGTCATTGGCGGCCAGCACCTCCAGCGCCGAAGTCCACGCCGGTTCGGACAAGCCGTGGGTGTCGCGGCCGAGGAACAGCGGGCCGGTGGTGCCCTGGGCCGCGCGATACTCGACGATGGCCTGCGTGGTGGCCAGGATGTGCGCCTCGTTGAACGCCGCGTCCAGGCTGGACCCGCGATGCCCGGAGGTGCCGAACGCCACCTGCTGGGCAATGTCGTCGGGGTCTGGCACCACGCTGTAGTAGGCGGTCACCAGGCCGGCGATGTCGATCAGGTCTTCGGGTTGCGCCGGTTGCCCGGCGCGCGGATGGGCGCCCATGGGCGCAATTGTGCCCCGTGCGGAACACGGCCGCCGATTACCCGTATCCCAGGTTCGACACCAGACTGGTCAGCATGCATTGCGAGCGCAGAGCGGCCACTGAAGTGAAACTTCGGCACGACCCGCGCACGGCGGTGCTGATCGCGCTGATCCTCACCATGGCCCTGGTGGCCATGGACACCACCATCCTGGCGACCGCCGTTCCGCAGGTGGTCGGCGATCTCGGCGGTTTCGATCAGGTGGGCTGGGTGTTCTCGGTCTACCTGCTGGCGCAGACGGTGACTATCCCGATCTACGGCAAGCTGACCGATCTCTACGGCCGCAAGCCGGTCCTGGTCTTCGGGGTGGCCGTCTTCCTGATCGGGTCGGCGCTGTCGGCCGGCGCCTGGAACATGCTGTCGCTGATCCTGTTTCGCGCGGTGCAGGGCATCGGGGCGGGTGCGATCGGCAGCACCGTCCAGACGGTGGCCGGTGACCTGTACACCGTCGCCGAACGCGGCCGGATCCAGGGCTACCTGGCCAGCGTCTGGGGCATCTCGGCGGTGATCGCGCCCGCGCTCGGTGGCGTTTTCGCGCAGTACCTGTCGTGGCGCTGGATCTTCCTGGTGAACATCCCGATCGGCGTGTTCGCCCTCTACCTGATCGTCCGCGACCTGCACGACGACGTGGTCCGCCGCTCGCACCGGGTCGACTACCTGGGCTCGGCGCTGGTCCTGGTGGCGGCGGGGATGTTGATCCTCGGGCTGCTGCAAGGCGGTACCACCTGGGCGTGGAACTCCACGGCCAGCTTCACCGTCTTCGCCATTGCGGTGGCCGCGGCGGTCGCCCTGATCTTCGTCGAACGTCGCGCCGCCGAACCGGTGCTGCCGTCGTGGCTGTGGACCAAGCGGCGCACCGCGGCGTCGATGGCGGCCACCGCCACCGCGGGCACGATCGTGATCGGGCTGTCGGTCTACCTGCCGAACTGGGGGCAGACCGTGCTGGGGCTGTCCCCGATCGCGGCCGGCTTCGTCCTGGCCGTCATGAGCATCACCTGGCCGCTGGCCTCCGGTATCTCCGCGCGGATCTACCTGCGCATCGGGTTCCGCAACACCGCGCTGCTCGGGGCGATCACCGCGGTCGCCGCCGGGGCGGGCTTCGCCCTGCTGGGCCCGGAATCGCCGGTGTGGCAACCGGCGGCGTGCGCGGCGCTGATGGGCGTCGGGATGGGCTGGATGTTCTCCCCGCTGCTTGTCGGCCTGCAGAACACCGTCGGCTGGGACCAGCGCGGGACCATCACCGGCGGGCTGATGTTCGCCCGCTTCCTGGGGCAGAGCCTCGGCGCGGCCGGCTTCGGTGCCGTCGCCAACACCGTGCTGCGCCAGCAGCATGACCAGCCCGCCGCGGTGGCCATGCACTCGGCCACCCACGCGGTGTTCGTCGGCCTGCTGGTGGCCGGGCTGATCACCGTAGTCCTGCTGATGTTCGTGCCGCGACGGTTTCCGAGCCACACCGCGACGACCCACGAACCCGCTCCTTAGCCATGCGGTCGCCTACCTAAGCTCGGTCCATGGCATCGGGCAGCTGGTGGTCGCGGATGGAGGCTCTTGTCGATGCCATCCCGATGGCGTTGCTGCGGCGCACCATCGCCGTCTTCAACCGAGCGCCGCGCCCCGTACGCCAAACGTGGCGGCTGATCCTGCGCACGCTGCGTGGGGCCGCCCAGGACCGGGTGCCCGGCCTGGCCGCCGAGGCCGCCCTGTTCTCGCTGATCTCGTTGCCGGCGCTGCTGCTGGCGATCCTCGGGTCGTTGGGCTTCATCGCCGAGACGCTGGGCCCGGCGGGCACCGAGGCACTGCGCCAGCTGGTGCTCGAGGTTCCCGAGGCGTTCCTGTCGGAGCGCACCTTCGCCGCCTACGAGCAGACCGTGGAGGCCATGCTGGCGCAGCGGCGCGGCAGCGTGATCTCCATCGGCATCCTGCTGAGTCTGTGGACCGGCTCGAGGGCGATGCACCGGTATCTGGAGACCATCGCAATCGCCTACGGCGTCAGTCCGCGACGGCTGGGGCAGCGGCGCCTGCTGGCGCTCGGCCTGACTGTCGCCGGTCTGCTCGGGGCGGTGGCGCTGCTGCCGCCGCTGGTGTTGGGCCCAGACCTGATCGAATCGATGGCCCCGCCGGCGGTCGCGGCGGCGACGCTGCACGTCCTCGATCTGCTGTTCTGGCCGGCCGTGGGCGTCCTGGTGCTGCTGGGGTTGGCGACTCTGTACCACCTTGGGGCGCCGTGGCATACACCGTGGCGGCGTGACCTGCCGGGCGCCGTGCTGGCCATGGCGCTGTGGTTGGCCGCGGCCGCGGCACTGCGCGCCTACCTGGCGTTCAGCGTGCAGGACGACGCGGCCTACAGCCAGCTCGCGGTGCCGATCGCGGTGGTGCTCTGGCTCTACCTCACGGCGCTGGCCGTGCTCCTCGGCGCGGAGGTCAACGCGGTGATCGAGAAGATGTGGCCGCACGAGCGCCACCCCTGGCGCTTACGCAGGCGGGCGGGAGAAGATCCGCAGTAGACGGCGGCGTCGGTGGCCCGGCCGTCATACTTTGCGACGTGTTGGGTCACGACAAGCGCGCGCTGGCAGCGGTGTTCGTCGGCGGCGCGGTCGGCACGCTGGCCCGCGCGGCGCTGGCCGAATTCGCCGTGCACGACCCCGCGCGCTGGCCGTGGCCGACGTTCGTGGCCAACATCGCCGGCGCCTTGTTGCTCGGTTTCCTGAGCACCCGCCTGCCGCCCGACAGCCATCGCCGACGGATGCTGGGCACCGGGTTCTGCGGCGGGTTGACGACGTTTTCCACCATGCAACTCGAGACCGTGCGAATGCTCGAACATCAGCACTACGGCCTGGCGATCGGCTACACGGCGGTCAGCGTGGCGGCCGGGCTGGCGGCGGTGCATGCGGCAAGCAGGCTGGTGCGCCGATGAGCGTCCTGCTGTGGCTGGCGGTCGCGGTGCTCGGTGGGCTCGGCGCGGTCGCGCGCTACCTCGTCGACAGCGCGGTCACCCGTCGCGTCGCCCGGGCGTTCCCGTACGGCACCATGGCGGTCAATCTCAGCGGCGCGCTGGTGCTCGGTTTCCTCGGCGGGCTGGCCCTGGGGCCGTCTGCGGCCCTGCTGGCGGGCACGGCGTTCGTGGGCGCCTACACGACGTTCTCGACGTGGATGTTGGAGACCCGGCTGCTGGCCGAGAATCGGCGCTACTGGCCGGCGCTGACCAACATCGTGGTGAGTGTCACGTTGGGCCTCGCGGCGGTCTGGCTCGGGCAGGCGATTGCCGCCCTGGGCAGGGGGTAAGCCTAGCCTTGGCTTACCCCGGCGTGTAGCGTCGCACGCCATGGAAACGTCTCACCCGGAAGCGGTCAGTGCTGCCCTCGAAGAGATCCTGCGCGACGATCTCAGCGTCGACATCAGCCGGGTCACGCGTGAGTCGCGACTGATCGACGACGTGGGCCTGGACTCGGTGGCCTTCGCCGTCGGCATGGTGGCGATCGAGGACAAGCTCGGCGCGGCGCTGACCGAAGAGGACCTGCTCAGCTGCGAGACCGTCGGGGACCTCGAAGCGGCCATCCTGGCCAAGGTTCCCGCCGCCAAGTGAACGTGCTGACGTCCGCGCTGACGCGGGCGATGACGGAGTCGGACAAGGACCTGGTGGTCCTCGACCGCGAGAGCGGCGAATGGATCCGCCACCCCTGGGCCGAGGTGCACGCCCGCGCCGAGAACGTCGCCGAACGGATCAGCAACGGCCCCGCCGGCGAGGTGGGGTTGGTCGGCGAGGTCACCGTCGAGTTCGTCGCCGCCCTGCAGGGCGCCTGGCTGGCCGGCCGTGCGGTCTCGATCCTGCCCTCGCCCATCCGTGGCGCCGACCCCGCACAGTGGGCCCGGTCCACGCTCGCCCGCTTCGACGGGATCGGTGTAACCACCGTGTGCTCCGCCGGATCCGACCTGGAACTGCTCCGCGACGCCGGGTCGACGACGACGCTGCTGGACCTGCCGACCGTGGGCCACGCCCAGCGCTCGACCACCTTCGCCGCGGCTCCCGATCACGACGGCTACGCCGTGCTGCAGGGCACCGCGGGTTCCACCGGCACACCGCGCACCGCCGCACTGCGCCCGGAGGCCGTGTTCAGCAACGTCAGCGGCCTGCTGCAGCACATCGGCGTCGAGCGCGCCGTCGACGTCGGCTGCTCCTGGCTGCCGGTGTACCACGACATGGGCCTGACGTTCCTGCTCAGCGGCGCGCTCGGCGGCTGTGAGCTGTGGTTGGCACCCACCGCGGCGTTCTCGGCGTCGCCGTTCCGCTGGTTGAGCTGGCTGTCGGACAGCCGCGCAACGCTCACTGCCGCACCGAATTTCGCGTACAACGTGATTGGCAAGTACGCCCGCCGGGTGCCCGAGGTCGACCTGTCGGCGCTGCGCTTCGCCATCAACGGCGGCGAGCCGATCGACTGCGAGGGCCTCGACCGCTTCCTGCGCGAACTGGGCCGGTTCGGACTGGACCCGCACGCGGCCGCGCCGTCCTACGGCCTGGCCGAGGCCACCTGCGCCGTCAGCGCCCCGGCCCCGGGCACGGGTCTGCTCGCCGACGAACTGTGGGATCCCAACACCGAGTCGGTCGCCAAACACGCCGTTCTGGGCGACCCGATTCCGGGGATGGAACTGCGGATCGTGGCCTCGGAGGAACATTCGGGCAACTCCGGCAAGGAGATCGGCGAGGTGGAGATCCGCGGCACCTCGATGATGTCCGGTTACCTCGGCGCCGAAACCGTGGCCCCCGGCGACTGGTTCAAGACCGGCGACATCGGCTACCTGACCGACGGCGGCCTGGTGGTGTGTGGCCGCGCCAAGGAACTCATCACCGTGGCGGGTCGCAACGTCTTCCCCACCGAGGTCGAACGCGTGGCCGCGCAGGTGCGCGGGGTGCGTGAGGGCGCGGTGGTGGCCGTCGGCACCGAACCCGGTGCGCCACGACCGGGATTGGTGATCGCCGCGGAGTTCCGCGGCGCAGGCGAGGACGCCGCCCGCAGCGAGTTGATCTCACGGGTGGCCTCCGAATGCGGTGTGGTGCCCGCCGATGTCATCTTTGTCACGCCCGGCTCCTTGCCCCGCACCTCATCGGGCAAGCTGCGGCGACTCGAAGTACGAAGCAATTTGGAGGCAGTTCGCACATGACGGCAGCAGTCGACGTATCGGTGGACGAGTACCGGGAACTGCTCGGCAAGGTCTTCGACGAGCGCGTGGTCGCCTGGACCACCGAGGCCGAGAAGACCGAGCGCTTTCCCCGCGAACTCATCGAATACCTGGGTTCCTCGGGGGTTTTCAGCGCCAAGTGGGGCGACGCCCAGCTACCGCATGTCGGCAAGCTGCTCGAATTGGCCTATCAGCTCGGCCATCTGGGTTCGGCCGGCATCGCCGTCGGGGTCAGCCTGCACGACTCCGCGATCGCGACACTGCGCCGGTTCGGCAAGTCCGACTACCTCAAGGACATCTGCGAGCAGGCCATCCGCGGCGAAGCCGTGCTGTGCATCGGCGCGTCCGAGGAGTCCGGCGGCTCGGACCTACAGATCTGTGAGACCGAGGTGCGCTCGGCGCGAGGCGGTTTCGAGGTTCGCGGGGGCAAGAAGTTTGTGTCGCTGTCCCCCATCGCCGATCACATCATGGTGGTGGCGCGCAGCATCGACCACGACGAGAGCAGCCGGCACGGCAACGTCCTGCTGATCGCCGTGCCGACCGCGCAGACCGAGGTCCAGACGCCCTACCGCAAGGTCGGCGCGGGCCCGCTGGACACCGCCGCGGTGCACATCGACACCTGGGTTCCCCAGGATGCGCTGATCGCGCGCGCGGGCACCGGGTTGGCCGCGGTGTCCTGGGGGCTGGCCCACGAGCGGATGTCGATCGCCGGCCAGGTGGCCTCGTCGTGCCAGCGCGTGCTGGGCATCACGCACGCCCGGATGGTCAACCGCCACCAGTTCGGCTCCACGCTGTTCGAGCATCAGGCGCTGCGCCTGCGGATGGCCGACCTGCAGGCTCGGGTGGACCTACTTCGGCACGGCCTCAACGGAATTGCCGCTACCGGCAAGCTGGACCTGCGCGCGGCGGCCGCGGTGAAGGTGACCGCGGCACGCCTCGGCGAAGAGGTGCTCTCGGAATGCATGCACATCTTCGGCGGCTCCGGATACCTGGTCGACGAGACACCGCTGGGTCAGTGGTGGCGTGACATGAAGCTGGCCCGCGTGGGCGGCGGCACCGACGAGGTGCTCTGGGAGTTGGTGGCCGCGGCGATGAAGCCCGACCACGACGGCTACGCCGACCTGATCGGCGGCTGACCCGCGCGGTCAGTCCGCCGGCCGGTGCAGCGCGTAGAGCGCCATGCGCCGGTTGGACATGTCGTGCTCGCCGAGGAATTCACACCCGGCGAACTCGCAGAGCCGACGCGCCCCGGTGTTGCGGTGATCCGGATCGAACATGATTCGCCGGCAACGCGGTTCGAGCTCGAACAGGCTCTTGGTGACCCGCGGCAGCAGCAGCGGACCGAAGCCCCGATTGACGATCCGCAGATCGGCGATGGCCGCGTGCAGACCCAGATCATAGGGATCGGCGTCGTAGCGCGGCGCGATCGAATCCTTGGCAGCGCGGTAGATCTCCAGGTACCCGAGATCCTCGCCGTGGCGGCTGCACACCAGCGGCCGCGAGTAGGTGCCGGCCAACTGCGCCCGCAGATAGCCGCGCCAGCGATCCGTCGGCCAGGCCGATTCCCACCCCTCGACCAGGTGCGGGCGGTTCATCCACTCCGAGATCATCGGCGCATCCGCCGCCGGGTCGACCAATCGGATGCCGTACGGCTCGCCGATCGAGGGCGTCGGCGGCGGCGGGACCGCGCGCACGTCCGCGGAAATATCGGTCAGTTCCCGGGGCAGCACGGGCAGGACGTCCGTCGTCGCGGTGGCGGACCCATTGGGCGATGCGGGGCTCGGCGCTGGCTCAATCATTGAGCGGTGAGCCTACCGGAGCCAGGAAGGCTAGGTTTACCTACCTTCAGCCGCGCTGCGCGGCCAGCACCGTCAGCAAAACCGCCGAATCCTCCACAGCCTCCAGCGAATGCCGCACCGGCGGGATCACCACGAAATCACCCGTCGAGCATTCGCAGGACTCCTCGCCGGCGATCAGGCGCACCTTGCCGCGCAGTACCTGCAGGGTGGCCTCGCCGGGGCTCTCGTGCTCGGCCAGTTGCTGGCCGCCGGCCAGCGCGATCACGGTCTCCCGCAGGGAGTGGTCGTGGCCGCCGCGCACGGTCTGGGCCGAACGCCCGGCCCGCGCGTTCCGGGCTGCCTCGAGTTGCTCGTCGACGACCTTAGTCAGCGATATTGGTTGCACAATCACTCCTCATTCCGCGGTCACCAGGTAAGCAGCAGGATGCCGGTCGTCAGTAGGGCAAGCACTTTGACCGCCTCCAGCCCTACGTAAGCGTAGTGAACCCGCGACCGCGACCGGCCGGAACCTCCCGATCCCCCGGCCAGCACCGTGTTCGAGCGGCGCACCAACGCCGGTCGCACCGCGGCCAGCTGGATCACCAGCGCGCCCACCGCCACGCCGAACGCGACGATGGCGGCGGTCGGCGGCGGTGCCACGATCATGGCCACCAGAACCACCGCGGCCAGCACCGCCTCGCAGCCATTCAGCGCCCGGAACACCAGGCGGCCGATGCCGAGACCGATGGGCAACGTCACCCCCGGGGCCCGGAACTTCAGCGGCGCCTCCAGGAACGAGATCGCCAACACCATGCCCAACCACACGAAAACCGCTGCCACAGCGGCGGATACACCAGCGTTCATGATCCCTCCACCTTCGAGTCAACACGATCGCCGCGCGAAGGTTGAGGTCTTTGGTCGCCGATAACGGGGTTAAAGGTCCCCGAGTGTCAGTGCGCGGGCCCGATCCACTGCCGCGCCAGGTCGCCCACCCAGGCCTCGGCCGCGATGGGGTCGTACGGCGGACTCGACACCAGCACCATCTCGTCGAAACCGGCGTCGGCGAGCCGTCGGGCATCGCCGGGCATGGGTTCGCGCAGCGAGGCACACAACCGCAGGTCCCCGGGTTCGCGGCCGGCCGCCCGGGTCAATCGTCGCAGCGTCGAGGCCGCCTCGGCCGCCTCCTCCACGTCGGCGAGGTTGAACCCGTACCAGCCGTCGGCCCAGCGCGCCGCCTGCTCCAGCGCCGCCTCGCTGTTGCCGCCCAGCACGATGGGCAGCGTGCGGTTGCGCGGCTTCGGGTTTACCCGCACACCCTGGAATTGCACGAATTCACCGTCGTGCGAGGCAACGTCGTAGCGCCACAACGCGCGCAGCGCGGCCACGTAGTCGGCGGTGCGCGCCGCGCGCCGCGCGAACGGCACGCCGAGCGCGTCGAACTCCTCACGCACCCAGCCGATTCCAACGCCGAGCGCCAACCGCCCCGCGCACAGCCGGTCCAGCGACGCCGCGCGCTTGGCGACCGCCACCGGATTGTGTTCGGGCAGCACCAGCACCCCCGTCGCCAACCCGATGCGCGTGGTCGCCGCCCCCGCGAAACTCAAGGTGATGAACGGGTCCAGCCAGTCGGTGTCCACGGAAACGGGACTGACCCCGTCCTCGGAGTACGGGTAGCGCGACGTCGACTCGTCGACCATCACCACCCGCTCGCCGGCCCACAACGTGGCGAACCCGGCCCGCTCGGCCGCGGCCGCCACCGCATCGATCACGGTGCGCTCGGCGCCCGTGCCGACACCCAGCGCGTGCAGGCCCACGTCCATGCGGCGATCATGTCAGGCAAAATCATCGCTATGAGCGACGATCCGGTTGCGGTACTGCAACGTTGGGAGGATGCCGGCGCCGTCTGGCAGGTGCTCCATCGCACCGCCGAGTCCATCACCGTCGGATTGTTCACCTGCGACGGCGGCGAAGAGGTCGACCGCCTGACCGCCGGCGGCGACGCCCTGCTCGCGTTCATCGGCGACCGGAGCAGCAACCTCGACTGACGACGGCCTCGGACCGGTCAAGAGTCAGTAACAAGGGAGCATCGAACCGGCCGTGACCGGGGTTCTCGGCTAGGTTCCCCGACCATGAGGATCACCACGCCGGTGCGTGCCGCAGCGGCGGCGCTGTTCGCGGTCGCCACGGTCGCCTGCTCCGCGACGAACCAACAGGCCGCCGCCGGCGAGGCCGAGGGCCCGGCCATCTCCGGCTCGATGGAAGCGTGGCAGGACGCCGTGTGCCATCCCTCGACGCCCGACGACGCCGACAGTTGCACCCCGCACGACGGCGACGGCACCATCAACATCGACCACTTCAGCTCCCCGGAGGAGATGGACGCCGAGCTGTCCTGGTCCAGTTCGCACCACGCGGCCCAGACCGTCGTCGACGGCCGCCCGCTGGTGATCTGGACGCCCGAGGGCGAGGAAAGCGATCTGCATCCGCTGCGGGACTACGGGTTCACCCTCACCGCCTACGAGCGGCCCTCGACGTTCACCGCGCGCCCCGCCGACACCGTCCCGGCCGCGGTGCCCAGCACCGATCCGGTGCCGATCCCCGTCAACCCCTACGGCTACGCCGGGGTGCAGACGGCCTCCGGGGACCTGCAGTGCATGATCCAGGCCGCGTTCGTCGGCTGCCAGAGCGCGGGCATGAGCTGGCCCGCGCACCTCGACGGCAGCGGGCCCTATCACGGCGTGAAGATCAATCCGGACGGCAGCCTGAACTGGATCGACGGCAACCTCGGCGCCGAGGAGGCCACGGTGCTGGGCAACCAGACCTACCGGGCGCTGGGCTGGACCATCGTGGCCGGCAACAACGGCGTGCAGTTCCGCAACGACCGCACCGGGCACGGCGCGCTCGTCAGCGTCAGCCGGGTGCAGCAGTTCTGAGCAGGCCCGGACCAGCCGTGAGCCGTTCGGGACTATTTATTCACTCGACGGTGTTGGAACGGCCGGTATGATGAACTGTCCCGTCGATGGTCGGCGGGTAGGTGGCGAAGTTTCACAGACAAGGGGCTGAACGGTTTCGACTTCGCGCATCGAATCAAGGGAAGCGTGCCGGTGCAGGCAAGAGACCACCGTAAGCGTCGTTGCAACCAATTAAGCGCCGATACCAATCAGCGCGACTACGCTCTCGCTGCCTAAGCGAAGCTAGTCCGTCAGACCGGGAAAGCCCTCGACCCGGACCCTGGCGTCATCTAGAGGGATCAACCGATGAGTTCGGTCGCGGGACTCATCGGGACATCCAACAGCGACTGGGATCGTCATCTCGGCTTGTTCGCGTGACCGAGAGATCCGAGTAGAGACACAGCGAACTGCGCACGGAGAAGCCTTGAGGGAATGCCGTAGGACCCGGGTTCGATTCCCGGCAGCTCCACCGAGAAAGAAGCTGGTCAGAGCCACAAGGCTCTGGCCAGTTTCCTTTTGTCCGGCACCGCCACGGCCCAGGCCCGCCGAGACTACGCTCAGGGCTGTGGGCCACCGAAATCTACAGCCCTGACGATATTTTCGGCGGGCTTTCGGCGCCGACGGCCCCGCTCAGAGCACCGGCCGCAGCACCACGATCCCCGGCACGGTGCGCAGGTAGTCGCGCAGCGGGGTGTCCACCACCTGCTGGTCGGCGGCCAGCGAGGACGCGTTGCGAAACACCGGCCCGTCCGGCCCCGCCTCGTAGATGCCGACGTGGGTGACGTCCAGGCCGCCGTCCTCGGCGTAGGCCCCGATGTAGTCTCCGGGCCGCAACCCCGCGAGCACCTGATCGTCGACGGCCGCGCTGGGAACATAGGCCATGGTCCGGGGCACCACCGGCAGCCCGGGCAGATACAGCCCGCCGCCGTCCTTCTGGTTGAGCTGCTTGGTCACCTCGACGGCGCGGTCGCTCAGCGTCGCGGTCACATCGGTGGCGATGGTCGGCGCCCAGTCGGTGAAGAAGTGCCGGCGGCTCTCGAAGGCGACGACCCCGTCGCGGTAGCGGATCTGCCGCAGCGCGTCGAGGAAGCCGTCGCGGTCGTCGGCGCGCTTGAGCGCCTCGACGTAGTCGGCGTAGGTGAAGCAGTCGACGCGCTCCAGGTCGACGACGAGCTGCTCAGGCTCGGTCGCCGAGCCGATCAGGGTGTCGGCGCCGTAGGGAATTCCGAGGAACTCCCCCGACGGGTCGGGCGCCGCCAGCATCCGGTCCAGGGTCTGCGCGCTGCGCTCGGAGATCCGCACCGCCGGCGCGGCCCCGCGGGCCCGGTACTCGGCGACGGGGATCCGCGCGGGTTCGGCGTAGCCGACCGGCAGCAGCACGTCGCCGGCGGTGGTGACGTAGTAGATCTCCCACCGGTGGTAGGCGCCGAGCATCGCCGGATCGGCGGCCAACACCGCGGCGTAGTCGTTGACCGCGCGCACGTAGCGGTCGGAGTTGTTGTATCGGAACAGCGCGTTGTCGCGATCGGCGGCGAAGCCCTGCGCGGCCAGGAATCGGCCCGCGGCCAGGATGGCGTCGCGCGGCGCGTGGATGTCCCCGCCGGCCCCGTACTGCGCCCAGGTGCCGGGCATGAACTGCATGGGCCCCTGCGCCCCGGCGGTGCTGGTCCCCGCGATCCGGCCGAACCCGGTCTCGATCAGGTTGATCGCCGCCAGGTGCGCCCAGGGCACCCCGGAGGCGGCCTCGGCCTCGCGGTAGTAGCCCAGCAGTTCCTCGGCCGGGGCCGGCGCGACGATCCGCCACGCGGGCAGCGTGTCGCCGAGCCCGGAGCTCTCCCCCAGCGCGCTGAGGTTGCGCCGCGCGTCGATATTCAAGTCGTAGCTCTCGAGTAGCTCCGGCGGGATGCGGGGCCGCGCGATCGGGTCCCACTCGGGGTGGCGCCCCAGCGTGCGGTAGGCCGCCTGCTGCCGGTGCGCGGCGGCGGCCAGCTCCTCCTCCGACGACGACGGATCCCGCAGCGCCCGTTCGTCGTGCACGAGGTCATCGGCCAGGCCCACCGGATCGGCGGCGAGTTCGCGGGACGGGGCCGGGGGCGCCGGGACCTGCGCTGGCACGGCTGAGGTCGGCTCGGTCGGGGCCGGGTCCGGGTCGCCGGCGCAGCCGCCGAGCACCAGCGCCCCCGCGAGCAGCAGCGCCGCACGGCAAGTCGTCATGGCCTCCAGTCTTACCGACGCAAGTCCCGGCGACACTGTGGCAGCATCGAAACGGTGACGGTTGTAATCGCTCTGCGCTGCGTCGACGGTCTGGTGATGGGATCGGACTCGCAGATCACCGACCCCGGTCGCGGTCTGACCTACCCGGACCAGAAGCTGCATCCGCTGGGCAAGCGGGCGGCCTGGGGCGGCAGCGGCTCGCGCGCGGTCCTCTACGACCTCGAGCAGATCTTCGGCTCGGAGCCCGAATCCATCCTGGAGGCCGACGACATCGGCCGGGCGCTACAGGCGCGCACCGTTCCGGTGCTCGAACACCACAACGAGTGCTTCATCGAGAAGGTCCCGGCGCAGGAATCCAGCGGCGCGACCCCGGCGACGTACGTGCTGGCCGCCGGCTACACCGGGGACCAGCCGTTCATCGTCGACATCGACCCGCACGGGCTGATCGGCCGGCACGAGGGCACCGGGTTCCAGGCCATCGGCAGCGGTGCGCCGATGGCGCAGCAGGCCTACACGCTGCTGGAGAACTTCAACATGTCCGACCGCAGCGTCGATTACGGCCTGTTGGGCGTGCTGCGGGTGCTCGACGCGCTGGCGGTCTCGTCCCCAAGTGTGGGTGGGCCGATGGATCTGTGCCGGATCACCCCCGAGGAGGCGCACCACCTCAGCCCCGAGGAGGTCGCCGAGGTCGGCGAGCAGGTCAGCCAGTGGAAGGACCGCGAGCAGAAGACGCTCGACGTCCTCTTCGACTAATTCGCGGGCGCGGGGACTAACTCTTGGGTTCGGGCTCCATCGACCCCAGGAAGTAGGTTTCGTCCCCGGTCGGGTAGCCGCCGCCGTCGGTGGCGATGTGCACGTGGTCGTAGTGGTTCAGCGTTTCCGAGCCGTAGTCCGCCGTCCAACTCGGTGCGCCGATGCCGGGGTAGTAACCCTGCCGCCAGATCACGTGCAGCACACCCCAGCGCTCGGCGTTGGCCAGCGCCAGGCCGGCGATCTGGTTGCCGAGCTCAATACCCTTGTCGCTGTTGTGGTTCGGGATCATCACGTCGATCGCCAGGCCGTTGGGGTGCCACTTGAGCGGATCCTGCCGGTACCCGCCGATGGTGTTGATCTCGGGGAACATCACGCTGATGGCACGCGCCACCCAGATGGTCTTGACCTGCAACCCGGATTCCGGGGTCACCCCGGCGGGCAGTTCGAACTGGAAGTCGCGCGCGGCCGCGACCGGCGAACTGGCCGCCAACAGGTCGGCCTCGGCGGGAGTCGCCATGCGCGGCGCGTCGGTGGCCGGCGCGGCGGCGTCGGCCGGGACGGCCGCCGGTTCCGGGGCGCGCTGCACCGG
>JAEWRC010000070.1 GCA_023460175.1 Actinomycetes bacterium | reverse complement strand
GTGGCTGCGGCCAGCGGGGACAGCCGGATGCGGTAGTCGATGTGGTCGCCGCGGTCGGTTTTGGTGATCGCCGGTGGTGGGGTGGGTCCGGGGTCGGGTTCGGGGCGTGGTGCGAGTTTGATGGCGGTGCGCAGTTGGCTGACGGTGGCGTAGGGGGCCAGTTGGGCGTAGTGGGCGTCGGAGCCGTCGGCGGCGCGTTCGGCGATGACGCCGACCTGGTCGAGGGACAGTCGGCCCTCGCGCAGGTATTGGGTGCATTGGGGGAATTGGTCGCGGCGGTGGGCGACGGCGGCGAGGGTGGCTGCGTTGTTGGGGGTGAGGCCGGTTTTCCAGGCGATCAGGGCGGGGATGGAGCGGGCACCGGTGTTGCCGCAGAGGCCGTCGTGGTCGATTTCGGCGATGATGTCGACGATGCGTCCGTCGATGGCGTTGCGTTGCCCGGTCAACTCTGCGAGTTCTTCGAAGAGCACCTCGAGACGTTCAGCCGGGCTCGCTTCGGCTGACTCGGGAGCCGTGATCGAGGACATGACCGCAGCATCGGAGGGCGGTCTGACATTTGGCACGTGCGTAAGTCCACCGTGGCGCGCAAACCCGTCGTCTATCCACAGTCTCGAGTTGGTCCACAGCACAGGCCGAAAACCCACATCGTTGTCGGTCGGACTGTCGGCCCCGGCGGGCTGACTGGCAATCGCACAAGCCAGTGCATCCCGCATCGAAAGGACCAAACATGTTCGACACCTCTCTGACCGTCATCGGTCGACTCGTCAACGCTCCCGTCCTGCGCCGGGTCGGTGACGACCAGGTGGCCAAGTTCCGCCTGGCCAGCAACTCCCGGCGGCGCACCCCCGACGGCACCTGGGAACAGGGCAACTCGCTGTTCCTGACCGTCAACTGCTGGGGCAACCTGGGCACCGGCGTCGCCGCCAGCCTGGCCAAGGGGGACGCGGTGGTCGTCACCGGGTTCGTCTACACCAGCGAGTACGACGACCGCGACGGCAACCGGCGCTCCTCGCTCGAGATGCGCGCCCACGCCGTCGGGCCCGACCTGGGGTACTACGTCGTCAAGGTGGGCCGGGTGGTCGACAACGAGCAGCCCGGCGCCGAGGTCTATGAGGACGAGCGGCTGTCCGATGCCGAGGCCGTGGATCTCCTCGAAGAGCCGGAGCCGGTGCCCGTCTGAGGCCGCGACACCGGCGGTTATCTCGCATTACTGCCGCACGCCTAGGATGGTCAGAAGCGTTGCCTAGAGGCAACCCCCGAAACTCCTGCAAGACCAGAAAGGCGACACTGCGGCATGGCTGAGTTCATCTACACGATGAAAAAGGTCCGCAAGGCGCACGGCGACAAGGTCATCCTCGACGACGTCACGCTGAACTTCCTCCCCGGAGCCAAGATCGGTGTGGTGGGCCCCAACGGGGCCGGCAAGTCGAGCGTCTTGCGGATCATGGCGGGCCTGGACAAGCCCAACAATGGCGAGGCCTTCCTGGCCAACGACGCGAGCGTCGGCATCCTGTTGCAGGAGCCGCCGCTGGACGAGACCAAGACCGTGCGGGAGAACGTCGAAGAGGGCGTTCCCATCAAGGCCAAGCTCAACCGGTACAACGAGGTTGCCGAGCTGATGGCCACCGACTACTCCGACGAGCTGATGGAGGAGATGGGCAAGCTCCAGGAGGAGCTCGACGCCGCCGACGCGTGGGACATCGACTCGCAGCTCGAGCAGGCGATGGACGCCCTGCGTTGCCCGCCGCCGGACGACCCGGTGACTCACCTCTCCGGTGGTGAGCGCCGTCGGGTGGCGCTGTGCAAGCTGCTGCTGAGCAAGCCCGACCTGCTGCTGCTCGACGAGCCCACCAACCACCTCGACGCCGAGAGCGTGCTGTGGCTCGAGCAGCACCTGGCCGCCTACCCGGGCGCCATCCTGGCGGTCACCCACGACCGGTACTTCCTGGACAACGTCGCCGAGTGGATCCTCGAGCTCGACCGCGGCCGCGCCTACCCCTACGAGGGCAACTACTCCACCTACCTGGAGAAGAAGGCCGAGCGGCTCGAGGTTCAGGGCAAGAAGGACCAGAAGCTGCAGAAGCGGCTCAAGGACGAACTGGCCTGGGTCCGCTCGGGCGCCAAGGCCCGCCAGGCCAAGAACAAGGCCCGGCTGCAGCGCTACGAGGAAATGGCGATCGAGGCGGAGAAGACCCGCAAGCTCGATTTCGAGGAGATCCAGATCCCGGTCGGTCCCCGGCTGGGCAACCTCGTGGTCGAGGTCGAGCATCTCGACAAGGGCTTCGACGGTCGCCAGCTGATCAAGGACCTGTCGTTCACGTTGCCGCGCAACGGCATTGTCGGCGTCATCGGCCCCAACGGTGTGGGCAAGACGACGCTGTTCAAGACCATCGTGGGTCTCGAACAGCCCGACAGCGGCGAGGTCCGCGTCGGCGACACCGTCAAGCTCAGCTACGTCGACCAGAACCGCGCCGGCATCGACCCGAAGAAGAACGTGTGGGAGGTCGTCTCCGACGGCCTCGACTACATCCAGGTCGGGCAGAACGAGATCCCGTCGCGCGCCTACGTCTCGGCGTTCGGGTTCAAGGGCGCCGATCAGCAGAAGCCGGCCGGCGTGCTCTCCGGTGGTGAGCGCAACCGGCTGAACCTGGCGCTGACGCTCAAGCAGGGCGGCAACCTGATCCTGCTCGACGAGCCCACCAACGACCTCGATGTCGAAACGCTGGGTTCGCTGGAGAACGCGCTCGAGAACTTCCCGGGGTGCGCGGTGGTCATCAGCCACGACCGGTGGTTCCTGGACCGCACCTGTACGCACATCCTGGCGTGGGAGGGCGACACCGACAACGAGGCGAAGTGGTTCTGGTTCGAGGGCAACTTCGGTGCCTACGAGGAGAACAAGGTCGAGCGCCTCGGTGAAGAGGCGGCGCGTCCGCACCGAGTGACCCACCGCCGGCTCACCCGCGACTAGTCTGACGGCTGCGTGCCGATGAGCCGCACCAGCGGCGACTCCAACGGCGGAGCGGCACGGCGCTGAGTCAGGAGTGTCGCATGACGGTGAATCAGCCCCAGGCCCACGCGGCCACACCGCACCACCGCGCGGAAGCTGATTCACCCAGTCCGACACCGCTGCCGCCCGAGGCGGCGACGTTGCGGGCTGCGCTGCAGGACACCTACCGGGGCCCGCACGGCGAGGCCTCGGATACCGGCCGCGACACGATCGTCGAGGACGCCGCGCTGACGGCCCAGTGGGAGCTGGGCCGTCGGCGGGCGCGCGGCGAAACCAAGGTGGCCTACCTGCCGGGGCCCGAGTCCGCGCTGCTGATCGTCACCGACCAGTCCGCGATGCTGATGGATTCGGTGACCGTGCTGATGCACCGGCTCGGGCTGGCCTACACCGCGATCATGAATCCCACCCTGCGGGTCCAGCGCGACGATGCCGGCGAGGTGCGCGACTTCGTACCCGTCACCGACGCCGTAGACACCGCCGCCGCCGACACCGACACCGACACCAACGACACAGACGACACCGACGAGACCTGGATCCACATTCAGCTCGCCCCCACCGCCGATCGCCGCACCGTCGCGCAGGTCGAAGAACTGATCCCGAATGTGCTCAGCGACAGCCGCCAGGTGGCGCGCGACTCGGCGGCCATGGCCGACGCGCTGCGGCACCTGGCCGAGCACCTCGACGGCGACGCCGCGGACGGCGTCGGGGCCGAGCGCCGCGACGTCGCCGAATGGCTGCAGTGGCTGCTCGACGGGCACTTCGTCCTGTTGGGCTACCAGCGCTGCCCGGTCAGCGACGGGCAGGCCACGGTCGAGGAAGCCAGCCGGCTCGGCGTGCTGCGCTGGCGCGAGGAGGTCCTGCCGGAGCTCACCGGCAACGGCGAGACGCTGATGCTCGCGCAGGCGACCACGCCCAGCTATCTGCGCTACGGCGCCTACCCCTACGTGGTGGTGGTGCGCGACCGCGGCGGACCCACCACCGTCGAGCACCGCTTCGTCGGGCTGTTCACCGTCGCCGCCATGAACGACAACGTGCTCGACATCCCGCTGATCTCCCGGCGCGTCCAGGAGGCGCTGCGGCTGGCCGGCCAGGACCCCAGCCGGCCCGGGCAACTGCTGCTCGACATCATCCAGACCGTGCCGCGCTCGGAGCTGTTCGCGCTGTCGGCCCAACAGCTCCTCGACATGGCGATGACGGTGATCGACCTCGGCTCCCGACGTCGCACACTGTTGTTCGCCCGTGCCGACCAGCTCGGGCACTTCGTCTCGAGCCTGGTGTATCTGCCGCGTGACCGCTACACCACCGCCGTGCGCCTGGAGATGCAGGACATCCTGGTCCGCGAGTTCGGCGGCACCGGCATCGAGTACTCCGCGCGGGTCAGCGAATCACCCTGGGCCCTGGTGCATTTCACCGTCAAACTGCCGCAGGGCACCCGGCCGCGTGACGTCGACGTCTCCCCGGAGAACAAGACCCGCATCCAGGGCCTGCTGACCCAGGCGGCGCGCACCTGGTCGGACCGCTTCCTGGGTGCAGCCGTCGGCGATGCGATCGACCAGAGTGCCGCCGAGCACTACGCCACCGCGCTGCCCGAGGCCTACCGGCAGACGGTCGCCCCGGCCGACGCCCTGGCCGACATCGGCATCATCGAAGCCCTGGACGACGGCGGCGTGCAGCTGATCTTCGCCGGTGACACCGAGACCCGGATCCACCGGCTGACCTGGTATCTGGGCGGCCGGTCGGCGTCGCTGTCCGAACTGCTGCCCATGCTGCAGTCGATGGGCGTGGTGGTCCTCGACGAGCGGCCGTTCTCGGTGACCCGCCCCGACGGGCTGCAGGTGTGGATCTATCAGTTCCGCATCTCGCCGCACCCCACCGTCCCGCCCGCCGAGGCCGACGAGATCGACGACGTGGCACAGCGATTCGCCGACACGGTGACCGCGATCTGGAAGGGCTCAGTCGAGATCGACCGGTTCAACGAGCTGGTGCTGCGCGCCGGGCTGACCTGGCGGCAGGTCGTCGTCCTGCGCAGCTACGCAAAGTACCTGCGGCAGGCCGGTTTTCCCTACAGTCAGGCGCACATCGAGTCGGTGATGAACGACAACGCGCACACCGCGCGGTCACTCGTCGAGCTCTACGAGGCCGTCTTCGATCCCGCCTTGGGCGAGGGCGCGGCCGAAACCGGTCGCTCGCAGGCCGCGCAGGCCGCGGCCGCTGCGGTGGCCGCCGACATCGACGCCCTGGTCAGCCTGGACACCGACCGGGTGTTGCGCGCGTTCGCCTCGCTGATCCAGGCGACGCTGCGCACCAACTACTTCGTCACCGCCGACGGTTCGGCGCGCAGCCAGGGGGTGCTGGCCACCAAGCTCAACCCCGGGCTGATCGACGAACTGCCTTTGCCGCGGCCCAAATTCGAGATCTTCGTCTACTCGCCCCGGGTCGAGGGCGTGCACCTGCGGTTCGGTGCGGTCGCGCGCGGCGGGCTGCGTTGGTCGGATCGCCGCGAGGACTTCCGCACCGAGGTGCTGGGCCTGGTGAAGGCGCAGGCGGTCAAGAACGCCGTCATCGTCCCGGTGGGTGCCAAGGGCGGCTTCGTGGTGAAGCAGCCGGCCCTGCCCACCGGCGACGCGGCCGCCGACCGCGAGGCGACCCGCGCCGAGGGCGTCGCGTGCTACCGGTTGTTCATCGGCGGCCTGCTGGACCTGACCGACAATGTCGACACCACCAGCGGCGCGGTGCTTCCGCCCCGGCAGGTGGTGCGCCGCGACGGCGACGACGCATACCTGGTGGTGGCTGCCGACAAGGGCACCGCGACGTTCTCCGATATCGCCAACGAGGTCGCCGAGTCCTATGGCTTCTGGCTCGGCGACGCGTTCGCCTCCGGTGGCTCGGTCGGCTACGACCACAAGGCGATGGGCATCACCGCAAAGGGCGGGTGGGAGAGCGTCAAACGGCATTTCCGGGAACTCGGCGTCGACACCCAGGCCGAGGACTTCACCGTCGTCGGCATCGGCGACATGAGCGGCGACGTGTTCGGCAACGGGATGCTGCTCTCGCCGCACATCCGGCTGGTGGCGGCGTTCAACCACCTGCACATCTTCGTCGACCCGCAACCGGATGCGGCCCGGTCGTGGGAGGAACGCAAGCGGCTGTTCGAGCTGCCGCGGTCCACCTGGGACGATTACGACAAGTCGCTGATCTCCGCCGGGGGCGGCGTGTTCAGCCGGCAGCAGAAGTCCATCCCGATCAGCGCGGAAATCCGCACCGCCCTGGGCCTTTCCGACGACGTCACCGAGATGACGCCGCCCGCCCTGGTCAAGGCCGTCCTCAAGGCGCCGGTGGACCTACTGTGGAACGGCGGGATCGGCACCTACATCAAGGCCGAGACCGAATCCGATGCCGAGGTCGGCGACCGCACCAACGACCCGCTGCGGGTCAACGCAAATCAGGTGCGCGCCAAGGTGATCGGCGAGGGCGGGAACCTGGGTGTGACGCCGCGCGGGCGGGTCGAGTTCGACCTGTGCGGCGGCCGGATCAACACCGACGCCCTGGACAACTCGGCCGGCGTGGACTGCTCCGACCACGAGGTGAACATCAAGATCCTGGTCGACTCGCTGGTCACCCAGGACAAGGTGCAGCCGGATCAGCGCTCCGAGCTGCTGGAATCGATGACCGACGAGGTCGGGGCCCTGGTGCTCGCGGACAATGCCGCCCAGAACGATCTGATGGGCACCAGCCGCACCAACGCCGCCAGCCTGCTCAACGTGCACGCCCGCCAGATCAAGGAACTCGAGGACACCGCCGGGCTCAACCGTGAACTCGAGGTGCTGCCCGCGGACAAGGAGATCCGCCGCCGCACCGAGGCCGGGATGGGCTTGACCTCACCGGAACTCGCGACGTTGATGGCGCACGTGAAGCTGGCGCTCAAGGACGAGATCCTGGCCTGCGAGCTGCCCGATCAGGACGTGTTCGCCGCGCGGCTGCCGGCCTATTTCCCGGCGCAACTGCGGGACCGGTTCGTCCCGGAGATCCGTCACCACCAGCTGCGCCGCGAGATCGTCACGACCATGCTGGTCAACGATGTCGTCGACACCGCCGGGATCAGCTTCGCCTATCGGGTCACCGAGGACACCGGCGTCAGCTACGTCGACGCGGTGCGCAGCTATGTCGCCACCGACGCCATCTTCGGGATCGGCGACACCTGGCGGCGTATCCGCTCCACCGCACTGGAAACCCGGATGCCCGTGGAGGTTTCTGATCGGATGACGCTGGACCTGCGACGGCTCATCGACCGGTCGTGCCGGTGGTTGCTCAACAACCGGCCGCAGCCGCTGGCCGTGGGCGCCGAGATCAACCGGTTCGGCGCCAAGGTCGCCGCGCTGCGCCCGCAGATGCCGAAGTGGCTGCGCGGAGACGACCGCGCGATCGTGGCCACCGAGGCCGGTGAGTTCACCGATCAGGGCGCCCCCGAGGAGCTGGCCTACCTGGTGGCCACCGGGCTCTACCAGTACAGCCTGCTCGACATCATCGACGTGGCCGACATCGCCGACCGCGACGAAGCCGAGGTGGCTGACACCTATTTCGCGTTGATGGACGCGCTCGGCGCCGACGGGCTGCTGACGGCGGTGTCGGGCCTGGCGCGCGACGACCGTTGGCACGCGTTGGCGCGCTTGGCGATTCGCGACGACCTCTACAGTTCGTTGCGGCTGCTGACGCTGGACGTGCTGGCCGTCGGGGAGCCGGAGGAAACCGGTGAGGAGAAGATCGCCGAGTGGCAGCAGACCAACGCGTCGCGGCTGGCGCGGGCCCGTCGTACCCTGACCGAGCTGCGCGCCCACGAGTCACACGACCTGGCGACCCTGTCGGTGGCCGCGCGCCAGATCCGTAATATGACCCGAGCAAGTGGAACAGGAGCTTCCGGATAATGGGCGAGCGTTACATCACACCGGTCCCGGTGCGTTGGTCGGACATCGACATGTACCAACACATCAACCATGCGACCATGGTGACCATCCTCGAGGAGGCCCGGGTTCCGTTCCTCTCGGATGCCTTCGGCCCCACCATCACCACCACCGGGCTGTTGATCGCCGAGGTCAAGGTGTCCTACAAGGGGCAGCTGCGGCTGGTGGATTCGCCACTGCAGGTGACCATCTGGGTGAACCGGCTGCGCGCGGTCGATTTCACGCTGGGCTACGAGGTCCGGTCGGTCAACGCCGATCCCGATTCGCGGCCCGCCGTCATCGCCGAAACCCAGTTGGCCGCTTTCGATATCGACGAACAGAAGCTGGTCCGGCTCTCGCCGGAGCACCGCGAGTACCTGCAACGGTGGCTGCGGTGACATTTCCCGAGGCGGAGCGCGGCCTCTGGCTCGCCGGCGACTTCGACCGCATCGACCTGGCCATCTTCACCGACCGCGCCCTGCGGTTGGATGACGCGGCGGTGATCCGGCTGCGCACCCGCGGCGCCGACACGGTGATCGCCTGGGTGGCAACGGGCTTCGATGTGCTGGCCAGTCGTGTGGTGGGCGGTCGGGTCAAGCCCGAGGACCTGTCGGCCGGCGCGGACGCGTTGGCCATGGGCCTGGCGGCCGGGCCCGGCGCCGGCTACGTCGACCCGGGCTTCGCGATGGATTCGGCGTGGCACGGCGGCTTGCCGCCGGAGGCCGGGTTCGTCCACGTCGACGACGTCCCGGCCCGGGTGATGCTCGACCTCGCCGAACGCGGGGCCGAGTTGGCCCGAGAGCACGGCAGCGCGCACGGGCCGCCGGCATCGCTGCTGGACCAGGAGGTCATCGCGGTCAGTGCGGGCGACGTCAGCGTGGGCGTACCGATGCGCTGCGTATTCGCCCTGACCGCAATGGGTTTCCTGCCGCAGTCGGCGCAGGACGTGGCCGCCGACGAGATCGTGCGGGTGCGCGCGCAGGCGGCGTGGCTGCGGATCGACGCCCGGTTCGGCTCGGTCTACCGGCGCCGCGGCGACCCGTCAGTGGTGCTGCGCTGAGGCCTCAGAACGGGGCGTTCACCATGGCGTCGGCGGCCATCTCCAGGTAGTCCAGCAGTTCCCGGCGGTGCGCGTCGTCCATCGTCGCGGAATCGATCTCGGCGATGGCGGCGTGCATGCACCGCAACCACGCGTCGCGTTCGATGTAGCCGATTTTGTACGGGACGTGACGCATCCGCAGCCGCGGGTGCCCGCGCTGATCGGAGTAGGTGCGCGGGCCGCCCCAGTACTGCTCGAGGAACATCCGCAGCCGGTCCTCGGCACCCGCGAAATCGTCCTCCGGGTAGAGCGGGCGCAGGATCTCGTCCTCGCGCACCAGTTGATAGAACCGCGCGACGATGGCGTCGAAGGTGCGGTGACCGCCGACGGCCTCATAGAACGACTGTGCTTGGTCCACCTCTCCCATTGTGGCTCAGGACGGGATTCGCGCCAGGATGCGGTCGGCGATCGTCCCGGCCTCACCGGAGACGCTGGGGGACACCAGGCTGACCTCGATCACGGTCTTGCCGCGCACCGCCATGATGCGGGCCTGCGGCACGCCCGGCCCGGTGGTGATGGTGTTCTGCAGCGTGACGCGCTCGGCGGTCCCGCCGGGGGTGCCGATGTCCCAGCTCAGATCGCCGTTGGACGCCGTGACGGTGAACGTCTTGCCCGCACACTCCTGCCACTGCGCCCGGTTCTCGGCGACGAAGTCGCGGGCGGCCGCGGGGCTGCGGAACTCCGCGGCGAGCTGCTCGACCATGGTCGCGTTGCTGGTGTCGCTGAAGCTCGAGCGCTGGAACCCGACCGCGCCGCTCTTGTCGTAGACGGTGTCGATGCCGGGGGCCACCGCACCCACGCACTCCGCCGGGTCGGCGCTGGCGTCGCCGGCCTCCCCGGAGCCGCCGCCGGAACCGGACTTCGTGTCGCTCATCCGGGGCATGTCCAGCAGGGAACGCACCTCGTCGAGGCTCAGCAGCACCGGCGCCGTCGACGGCAGTTGACGCGACGGGGCCGTCGGCTGGGTGGGGGAGACCACCTGATCCGGTGCCGTCGCCGTCACCGAGGAGTTCTCCCGGGGTCCACTGGCCAGGACCAGCGACAGCGTCACCCCGACGACGGCGACCGCGATGAGCGCATACGACAGCGTCACCCCGATCAGCGCGCGGTCGCGGCCCCGCTGCCCGGTGCGGGCGATCTGGCCCAGCGCCAGGTGGCCCAGCACCGCGCCGACGGGGGCGAACAGGAACGCGAACACGATCGACAGCGTCGCCAGCTGGTTGGTCGGCGGGGGCGGATACGGCGGCGGATAGCCGCCCGGGCCCGGCGGTGGGCCGTACGGGCCGTAGCCGCCGTAGGGCTGCTGAGGCTGGTAGGGCACGCCGGCCGGCGGCTGCCCATACGGAGCCGGCGGCTGCTCATACGGATACGGAGTCCCCGGCGGGCCCGTGTATTCAGGACCTCCCGGGTGGTAGTTGCCGTAGGTCATACCAGCCATTCAAGCGGATTGCGTTTGGGCGGTGGACACCGGGCGACGTTGGGCGATACCCGCTGTTCACGCGATTGACCTGCGAACACGATCAGAATTGTCGTGCGCTTGGCCCCAATCCGTGGTGGACTGTCCGACGGAGGACCTATGGCGCAGCGCAAACGCAACCTGGCTAGAAGGATGGGCTCCCGAGCGTCGGCCAACCCGACGGGACCCAGCGGGGGCACGTCGCTGCACAGTGTGGAAACCGCCGCACCACCTCCGCACGCCCCGTACGACGGCGTCTCGCTGTGGAGTCGACGACGGGTCCTGCTGCTCAATGCCACCTACGAACCGCTGACCGCGCTGCCCATGCGGCGGGCGATCGTCATGGTGCTCTGCGGCAAGGCCGACGTGGTGCACGACGATCCCGCCGGCCCCGTCGTGCACTCGGCGTCCCGGGCCATCCCGGTGCCCTCGGTGATCCGGCTGCGCACCTATGTGCGGGTGCCCTACCGCGCCCGGATCCCGATGACCCGGGCGGCGCTGATGCACCGGGACCGGTTCCGCTGCGCCTACTGCGGAACCAAGGCCGACACCATCGACCACGTGGTGCCCCGCAGCCGCGGTGGCGAGCACACCTGGGAGAACTGCGTGGCGTGCTGTTCGACGTGCAACCACCGCAAGGCCGACAAGCTGCTCACCGAGCTCGGCTGGGATCTGCGGCTGGCGCCGCTGCCGCCGAAGGGGCAGCACTGGCGGTTGCTGTCGACCATCAAGGAGCTCGATCCGGCCTGGATGCGTTACCTCGGGGAGGGCGCGGCCTGACTTTGGGCCGCCTTGCGCAGCCGTGCGAACGACGGTGCGATAAGTTGATCCCCGTGAGTACCTTGCTTACCTGGACGATCATCATCGGCGTCACGCTGGGCGTTGGTGCGTTGTTCGCGCTGATGACATTGCCGAAAAAGGGACCGCGGCCACCGTCCTACAAGCTGCCCGAGGAGTGGACCCACGGTTCGCTGCTGTGGGCGGCCACTGATGAGAAGGTCGGCAGCGCCGCGCACGGGCACGGCGCCGAGTTCACCGTGGGAGGTGGCGCAAGTGGCAAGTGGTGAGCACGGAACGCAGGTGGTGCCGGTAGACCCGGATTCACTGCCGTTCGGTTGGGCGATCACGGCCAGCGGTCGGCTCTCCGGGGTCGTCGAACCGGGTGCGATCTCGCAGTACGACCCGTTCTCGATCAAGGAACTCGTCGAGGTCGACGAGGCGCTGAAGTGGGGCTCGCGGGCGTCGAAGGCGCGGTTCGCGGTCTACCTCGGTGACCTCGGTCCGGACCCGGCCGCCGAGGCCCGCAAGCTGCTGGCCCGGGTGCCCACCCCCAACGACGCGGTGCTGCTCGCCGTCTCGCCCAACCAGAAGGCCATCGAGGTCGTCTACGGCGAGGGTGTGCGGGGCCGTGGCGCGGAAGCCGCGGCGCCCCTGGGCGTGGCCGCCGCCGCGTCGTCGTTCAAGGAAGGCAACCTGATCGACGGCCTGGTGAGCGCGATCCGCGTGCTCAGCGCCGGCATCTCCCGCCCCTAAGCTTTTTCACGCGCGAGCGTGCATGTCCCCGGCCGCCAGGCCGGGGACTTCGCGTTTTCTGCGCACGCTCGCGTCCCGTCAGCCGGCGTCGAACTCCCGCGCCCGCAGGGCCCGCACCACCCCGGCGCGGCCCTCGACCACCAGGCGCCGCAGCGCCGCGGGCAACTCGGGATCGGCGAGGAAGCGGTCCGCGGCCTCGACGGCGTCGCCGCTGATGTCCCAGCCCGGGTAGAGCCCGATGACCACCGTCTGCGCGACCTCGCTCGAGCGCCGGTCCCACACCCCGCGGATCGCCGCGAAGTACTGCTGCGAGAACGGCCGCAGCACCTCGGCCTGACCCGGTGCGACGAATCCGGTGATGATCGCCCGGGCGGTGATGTTGGCCAGGGTGTCGTCCTCGATCACCTGCTGCCAGGCCGCGTCCTTGACCGCGGCCTGCGGGCGCGCCGCCGACGCGGCCGCCGCGCTGCGCCGGCCCGCGGCGGTGTTGTCC
>JAEWRC010000069.1 GCA_023460175.1 Actinomycetes bacterium | reverse complement strand
GGGCAGCACTGCGCGGTCCGTGGGCCGGGCCCGCGACATCGAACCCGGCCACCGTCGCGACGGCATCGCGTTGGCCCTGCTGGGCGTGGCCGTGATCATCGCCGCGAGCTCGTGGTTCGACGCGGCCCGACCGGTCGGCGCGTGGATCGACGACGTGCTGCGCACCGTCGTCGGTGCGTCGGTGGTGCTGCTGCCGGTGCTCATCGCGGTGATCGCGATCGCGCTGATGCGCACGTCGCCCGACCCCGAATCCCGCCCCCGGCTGATCCTGGGCGCGGCCATGGTGGCCCTGCCGGTCCTGGGGCTGTGGCATCTGTGGTCCGGCTCGCCGGAGGACCCGGCCGCGCGCTCGGAGGCGGCGGGCTTCGTCGGGTTCGTCATCGGCGGGCCGCTGTCCGACGGGCTGACCGTGTGGATCGCCGCGCCGTTGCTGTTCATCGGCGCGATCTTCGGCGTGCTGCTGCTGACCGGCACCACCATCCGCGAGGTGCCGGCGACCCTGCAGCACCTGTTCGGCTCGCGGCTGCAGCGCGACTACTACGACGACGACTATGACGACGCCGAGTACTACGACGACGAGGCTGCGGGCGAGCCCGCTGCCGAGGACTTCTCCGACGGCTACTACGACGATCCCGCGGCCTACCGGGACGAGCCACCGACGTGGCCCGGGGGCACCCCGTACGACAACTACCCGCTGGACGAGGCGAGCGACGCGGCTCTCGAGGATGCGCCGACCGTGCCCGAACCGGCCGTGGCCGCCAAACCGCGCAAGCGCAAGCCCGCCAAGCCGGCCCCCAAACCCGCGGTGACCCAGGCGCTGGACCGCGTCGTCGAGGGCCCCTACGTGTTGCCGTCGCTGGAACTGTTGGTCGCCGGCGATCCGCCGAAGCGGCGCAGCGCGGCCAACGAGGCCATGGAGGACTCGATCTCCTCGGTGCTGCAACAGTTCAAGGTCGACGCCGCCGTCACCGGGTGCACCCGCGGACCGACCGTCACCCGCTACGAGGTCGAGCTCGGGCCCGGCGTCAAGGTCGAGAAGATCACCGCGCTGCACCGCAACATCGCCTACGCGGTGGCCACCGAGAGCGTCCGGATGCTCGCCCCCATCCCCGGCAAGTCCGCCGTCGGCATCGAGGTGCCCAACACGGACCGGGAGATGGTCCGGCTCGCCGATGTCCTGACCGACCCGGGTACCCGAAAAGACCACCACCCGTTGGTGATCGGCCTGGGCAAGGACATCGAGGGCGACTTCATCTCGGCCAACCTGGCGAAGATGCCGCACCTGTTGGTGGCCGGTTCGACCGGCTCCGGTAAGTCCAGCTTCGTCAACTCGATGCTGGTGTCGTTGCTGGCGCGGGCCACCCCGGAGGAGGTCAGGATGATCCTGATCGACCCGAAGATGGTTGAACTCACGCCGTACGAGGGCATTCCGCACCTCATCACCCCGATCATCACCGAGCCGAAGAAGGCCGCCGCCGCGCTGGCCTGGCTGGTCGAGGAGATGGAACAGCGCTACCAGGACATGCAGGCCTCCCGGGTGCGGCACATCGACGTGTTCAACGAGAAGGTGCGCTCCGGTGAGATCACCGCACCGCTGGGCAGCAACCGCGAATACAAGCCCTACCCGTACATCCTGGCCATCGTCGACGAGCTCGCCGACCTGATGATGACCGCCCCGCGCGACGTCGAGGACGCCATCGTCCGGATCACCCAGAAGGCCCGCGCCGCGGGCATCCACCTGGTGCTCGCCACGCAGCGCCCGTCGGTGGACGTGGTGACCGGTCTGATCAAGACCAACGTGCCCTCCCGGCTGGCGTTCGCGACGTCGTCGCTGACCGACAGCCGCGTCATCCTCGACCAGCAGGGCGCCGAGAAGCTGATCGGCATGGGCGACGGCCTGTTCCTGCCGATGGGCGCCAACAAGCCCATCCGCCTGCAGGGCGCGTTCATCACCGACGAGGAGATCCACGCCGTCGTCGAGGCGTGCAAGGACCAGGCCGAACCGGACTACACCGAGGGCGTCACCGCGGTCAAGGCCGGCGAACGCAAGGACGTCGACCCCGACATCGGCGACGATCTCGATGTCTTGCTGCAGGCCGTCGAACTCGTGGTGTCCTCGCAGTTCGGATCCACCTCGATGCTGCAGCGCAAGCTGCGGGTGGGCTTCGCCAAGGCGGGGCGCCTGATGGACCTGATGGAGACCCGCGACATCGTCGGCCCCTCCGAGGGCTCCAAGGCCCGCGAGGTCCTGGTCAAACCCGACGAATTGGCGGGAACGCTGGCGCTGATCCGCGGCTGCGGGCAGGACGACACCGCCGAGGCCGACGCGGGGGACGACGAACCGGACTTCTAGGACCGGACTTCTGACGGCTACAGGACGAGCAGCATCCGGGTGTTGCCCAGGATGTTGGGTTTGACGTAGCTGAGGTCCAGGAACTCGGCGACGCCGATGTCATAGGAGCGGCACATCTCCTCGTACACCTCGGCGGTCACCGGGGTGCCGTCGATCTCGTGGAAGCCGTGCGCGCTGAAGAACCGCGTTTCGAAGGTGAGCACGAACAACCGTTCCAGTTGCAGCTCGCGCGCCACCTCGAGCAGCTTGGCCACGATCGCGTGTCCGACACCGCTGCCCTTGACCTTGGGGTCGACGGCCACGGTGCGCACCTCGCCCAGATCCGACCACATTACGTGCAGGGCGCCGCAGCCGACGATCTCGCCGTCGAGCTCGGCCACCCAGAATTCCTGGACCGCCTCGTACAGCGTGACCAGGTTCTTCTCCAGCAGGATCTTGCCCGCGTAGGTGTCCACGAGACGCTTGATCGCCGGCACGTCGGAGGTGCGGGCGCGACGCACTGTCGGGGCGGTGGATTGCGGGTGGCTCACGGGTGGACAGTATCGGTTGCCGGGGCCGGGTATGCCACCCGATATTCTATGGCCGTGTCGGGGCACCCTGAAACTGAACCGGCGGCCCGGCGCCCTCCGGTGATGAACATCGCCAACCTGCTGACCGCACTGCGACTGGTGCTGGTTCCCGTGTTCCTGCTGGTGCTCTTCGCCGGCGACGGACACGAGTTCGCCAACCGGATCGCGGCGTTCACGATCTTCGCCGTGGCCGTCATCACCGACCGGTTCGACGGCCAGCTGGCCCGCAAGTACGGCATGGTGACCGAGTTCGGCATGCTCGCCGATCCGATCGCCGACAAGCTGTTGATCGGCTCGGCGCTGATCGCCCTGTCGATGCTGGGGGACCTGCCGTGGTGGGTGACGGTGGTGATCCTGGTCCGCGAGATCGGCATCACCATCCTGCGCTTCGCGGTGCTGCGCCGCGGCGTGATCCCGGCCAGCCGCGGCGGCAAGCTCAAGACCATGGTGCAGGCCGTGGGCATCGGCCTGTTCGTGCTCCCGCTGCACGCCTGGCCGCCGATCTGGCACACCACCGCGTGGGTGGTGATGGGGCTGGCCATCGCGCTCACGGTGCTCACCGGGCTCGACTACCTGGTCTCGGCGGTCCGCGATATTCGTCGGGCACCGCGGGAACCAAATCCGACGCAATAGACGTTGTTCCCCTCAGAGCCCGACGAAGTCCGCGTAGTGAAGGAGACCCGATGACGTTGTTGCTGCGCGAGGTCATTGGCGACGTGCTGCGTCGCGCCCGAGCGTCCCAGGGCCGCACCCTGCGTGAAGTCTCGGACTCGGCCCGCGTCAGCCTCGGCTACCTCTCGGAGGTCGAGCGCGGCCGCAAGGAGGCCTCCAGCGAGTTGCTCGGCGCCATCTGCTCCGCCTTGGACATCCCGTTGTCGCGGGTGCTCTCCGACGCCGGGGAACAGATGGCCCACCACGAGTACGCCGAGTTGGTCTCGCAGGGCTCGCCGCGCGTCGACGCCGGCACCAAGGTCGTCATCGGACCGGTCAATCCGGTCGCGATGGCGGTGGCCTGATCTGCCGCGACGCGCCATTTGAAGTAGGGGAGTGTGTCGAACCTTCCCGAACCGATAAATTGGTCTTCGCAGGCTGAGTCAGACCACAGAGCATCGACAACGTTAGGCGGCAGGAACTCATGGCCAATCCGTTCGTAAAGGCATGGCGCTACCTGATGGCGCTGTTCAACTCGAAGATTGACGAGCACGCCGACCCCAAGGTTCAGATCCAGCAGGCCATCGAGGAAGCTCAGCGCCAGCACCAGGCCCTGTCGCAGCAGGCCGCCCAGGTCATCGGCAACCAGCGTCAGCTCGAGATGCGGCTCAACCGCCAGCTGGCCGACATCGAGAAGCTGCAGGCCAACGTTCGCCAGGCGATCACGCTTGCCGACAAGGCCGCCGCGGAAGGCGACGCCGCCAAGACCACCGAGTACACCAACGCCGCCGAGGCGTTCGCCGCCCAGCTGGTGACCGGCGAGCAGAGCGTCGAGGACCTCAAAGCCCTGCACGACCAGGCATTGCAGGCCGCCGGCCAGGCCAAGAAGGCCGTCGAGCAGAACGCCATGGTCCTGCAGCAGAAGATCGGCGAGCGGACCAAGCTGCTCAGCCAACTCGAGCAGGCCAAGATGCAGGAGCAGGTCAGCGCCTCGCTGCGGTCGATGACCGAGATCGCTGCCCCCGGCACCACGCCCAACCTGGATGAGGTCCGCGACAAGATCGAACGCCGCTACGCCAACGCGATGGGCGAGGCCGAACTGGCGCAGAACTCGGTGCAGGGCCGCATGCTCGAGGTAGAGCAGGCCAGCGTGCAGATGGCCGGGCATTCGCGCCTCGAGCAGATTCGCGCGTCGATGCGCGGTGAGTCCCTGACCTCGGGGACGACTTCGGGGACCGCCGGAACCGCGCAGCCCGCCCCCGCGACCCCGACGACCGAGGCCGCCCCCGAGAAGCCGCTGGGCCAGTAGCCCGCGCCATCCGCAACACGAGAAGGTCGATCATGGCGGTCAAGCCCATAGCCAAGCAGTGGCGCGCAGTACTGCAACGTGGGCTCGACGGTGCCAGCGAGGCCGCCGACGTGCTCGCCCACAAACTGAAGCTGGCCGCCGACCCGCGGGCCCGGCTGCTGCGGAAACGGAAGTGGGCGTTGCGGATCGGCCTGCTGTTCAGCCTCGCGACGGTCCTCTGCATCCTGGTGACGGTGCTGTTGGCCAGTTGGAGCACGCCGGCCTGGGCGCTGCTGATCCCCGGCCTGCTCGCCGCCGGGGCTGCGTTCCCCGCCACGCTGGCGTTCCTGCGCTACCGGTGGCTGCGCTCCACGCCGCTGCCCGCGCAGCGCCCGGCCAGCACCCGGCGGCTGCCTCCGCACGGTTCGGCGGCCCGCCCGGCGATGTACGCCCTCGGCGCCTCCGAGCGCGGCCTGTTCTCGCTGCTGGGGGTCATGGAACGCAGCAACCTGTTGCCCGACGGTGAGATCCAGGAACTGACCGCGGCGGCCAATCAGACCGCGACCGCGATGGCCGCCACCGCGGCCGAGGTGGTGTCCATGGAGCAGGCCGCCACCACGACGCCGAAATCGCGGGCCTACCTGGTTCCCACCATCAACGCCTACACCGCCCAACTGGGGGTGGGTGTCCGGCAGTACAACGAGATGGTCACCGCCGCAGCGCAATTGGTGTCCGCCGCCAACGGAAACGGCGCCGGGGCGCCGTCACCGCAGTTGTTGGCCTCGCAGCACCGGTATCGCAGCGAGTTGACCGACGCCACCGACCGGCTGCTCGGCTGGGCGCAGGCGTTCGACGAACTCGGTCAGCTGCGCCGCGCCTGAGCGGTCCGGCTCAGACGTCGTGGCTCGAAGGCGGCCCGCTGCGCGGGCCGTACTTCTCGGCGTAGGCCTGATGGACATGGGCCTTCTTTTGCCGGGAGATCGCGTCGACCAAGGCCGGATCGAGTCCGTGTACCCGCAGCATGTGCCGCCGCCACACCTTGTTCAGCGCGTGCGAGAAATACACGAACGGGATCAGGATCGGCACCGTCATGCCCAGGTGCACGAACAGCGACGTGGGGATGAACCAGAACGGCAGCAGGATCAGCACCGCCGGGATGAACATCCGGACCATCATGCGTCGCGTCGCACCCGGGCCGGCCAGGTCGTTGCGCACCCAGTCGCTCATGGAGGCGGGGAGGCGACCGCCGTAGCAGTATTTGATGTACTGCCAGAGGTTCGGCTTGGTCGCGGCGGCGTTATTGCTCATGATCCACTGTTCATTCTCGGCGAGGGTTGTCTACCGAAAATGCTAGCAACCTGCGGCAATGACGGCGGTCACAGCGTCGGGCGCAGGCCCGGGACGATCGCGCCGAGCAGGCCGCGCAGCAACCCCTTGGTCATGTCGTAAAAGTCGAAGTAATCCCGCCACAACGTGATCCGCCCGTTGCGGACCTCGAAGACCCCGCACACCCAGAACTGCATGCGGACCGGGCCGACGGTGATGACGTCGGTGCGCTCGTTGAGCACGGTGCCGTGGTCGGCCGCCGTCCGATGGATCTTCAGGTCGAAGCCCAGGCTGGGGCGCTGCATGCCGGCGAACAGCTTCATGGCGCGCCGGTTGCCGTGGATCGTCGGCAGGCCGACGTTCTGATAGACGACGTCGGCGTCCAGCAGCGACTCGGCGGTGTCGAGGTCCTTGTCGCGCAGCGCGGAGAAGAACTTCTCCACGACGGCGATGTCGGATTCGGCGGTGGTGTGGCCTACGAGACCGTTGGTCTGCTCCGTCATGGGGACAGCCTAATGCGCTGTGGCAGGCTGTGGCGATGCGAATTGCCGTGGTCGCCGGCCCCGATCCCGGACATGCCTTCCCTGCCATCGCGCTGTGCCGCAAGCTGCGGGCCGCCGGCGCCGAACCGACCCTGTACACCGGCCTCGAGTGGCTCGAGGCGGCGCGGGCGGCCGGGATCGCGGCCGCCGAGCTGCTCGGTCTGGACCCCACCGACGAGGACGACGACGCCGACGCGGGGGAGAAGATCCACCGCCGGGCCGCGCGGATGGCCGTGCTCAACGCCGAGCCGATCGCCGCGCTGGCCCCCGACCTGGTGGTTTCCGATGTCATCACGGCCTGCGGCGGGATGGCCGCCGAACTGCTGGGCCTGCCGTGGGTCGAACTCAACCCGCACCCGCTCTATCTGCCGTCCAAGGGGCTGCCGCCGCTGGGCAGCGGGCTGGCGCCGGGCACGGGGCTGCGCGGCCGGCTGCGCGACGCCGTCATGCGCAAGCTCACCGCGCGCTCCTGGCGGGCGGGGTTGGCGCAGCGCGCCGCGGCCCGGCAGAGCATCGGTCTGCGGGCCGACGACCCGGGACCCGTGCGCCGGCTGATCGCCACGCTGCCCGCACTGGAGGTGCCGCGCCCGGACTGGCCCGCCGAGGCGGTGGTGGTGGGTCCGCTGCACTTCGAGCCCACCGAGGAGGTGCTGACCCCGCCGCCGGGAGACGGGCCGTTGATCGTGGTGGCACCGTCGACGGCCACCACCGGGGCCCTCGGGATGGCCGAACTGGCGCTGCAGACCCTGGTGCCCGGGGAGACGCTGCCGGCCGGGGCCCGCATCGCGGTCTCCCGACTCGGCGGCGCCGAGCTCGACGTGCCGCCGTGGGCCGTGGTCGGCCTGGGCCGGCAGGACGAACTGCTCACCGGGGCGGACCTGATGATCTGCGGCGGCGGCCACGGAATCGTCGCCAAGACCCTGCTGGCGGGGGTGCCCATGGTGGTCGTGCCGGGCGGTGGCGACCAGTGGGAGATGGCGAATCGGGTGGTGCGCCAGGGCAGTGGCCGCCTGATCCGGCCGCTGGGTGCCGAAGCGCTGATCGACGCCGTCGGGGAGGTGTTGGCCGCACCGCGCTATGCCGAGGCCGCGCGCGCCGCCGGGGCGTCGGTGGCGCAGGTTGACGATCCGGTACGGGTGTGCCAGTCCGTGGTGGGATAGAAAGCCGATTCGGTAGATTTGTCGACGTGCGGTTGACCGAATTCCACGAGCTCGTCGAGGGACAGTTCGGCCCGGTGCGCGGCTCCTCGCTGCTGGTCGACCACGTGCTGAGCACCGTGGGTGGCCGTACCGCGGCCCAGGCCATCGAGGACGGCGTGGAACCACGCGCGGTCTGGCGGGCGTTGTGCGCGGATTTCGAGGTACCCCGCGACCAATGGTGAAAGTATCGCCGGCGTGAGCACTTTCGTCCTGGTCCACGGTGCCTGGCACGGCGCGTGGTGCTGGGAACGGCTGATCCCCGAATTGCAGCGGCGCGGTCATCGCGCCGTCGCGATGGACCTGCCCTGTGCTGATCCCGCGGCGGGCTTCGAGGACTATGCCGACGCGGTGGTGGCGGCCATCGATGTAGGAAACCCGATCGTCGAGGACCCGATCGTGGTGGGGCATTCGCTGAGCGGCAACGTGCTGCCGCTGGTGGCCCAGCGCGCGCCGGTGCGCCACGCGGTCTACCTGTGCGCGATGATCCCGGAGCCCGGCCGCAGCCAATCCGACCAGGAACGTGCCGGCGGGATGACGGATCCGGCCTATCTGAAGGGTTTGAGCCGCGCGGACGGGTGCACCTTCTGGAGCGACCACGACCTGGCGCGCACGCTGCTCTACCAGGACTGCGAGCCCGAGGCGGCCGATGCGGCCGTGGCCAGGTTGCGGCCCCAGGCCTACGGTCCGCCCACCGCGGTCTGGACGATGGATCCGCTGCCGGCCGTGCCGTCCACCGCGATCGTCTGCACCGACGACCGGATCCTGCGCCCGGACTGGTCACGACGGGTGGCGCCGCAGCGGCTGCGGGCGGAAGTCCGCGAGTTGCCGGGCGGCCATTCGCCGTTCCTGTCGCGGCCGGCCGAGTTGGCCGAGGCGCTCCACGGGCTCGGCTGAAACACGCGGCGCGCCTACTTGCGTTCGAACACCTGTTCGTTATTGTGGTCACCGTTCGGCCGACGAGTTTTGTCGGTGGGCTGTTCTACCGTCACAGCCAACCGACCGAGACCCGGTCAACCACGACTACCGGAGAGGCACCATCATGGCGCAGGCCCCCGATCGCGAGAAGGCCCTCGAGCTCGCTCTCGCGCAGATTGAGAAGAGTCACGGCAAAGGCTCGGTGATGCGACTCGGCGAGGAGGCGCGGCAACCGATCGCCGTGATCCCCACCGGGTCCATCGCGCTGGACGTCGCGCTGGGCATCGGCGGCCTGCCCCGGGGCCGCGTCATCGAGATCTACGGCCCGGAGTCTTCGGGTAAGACCACCGTCGCGCTGCACGCGGTGGCCAACGCCCAGGCTGCCGGCGGGATCGCGGCGTTCATCGACGCCGAGCACGCGCTGGACCCCGAATACGCCAAGGCGCTCGGCGTGGACACCGACGCGCTGTTGGTCTCCCAGCCCGACACCGGCGAGCAGGCCCTCGAGATCGCCGACATGCTGATCCGCTCGGGTGCGCTGGACATCCTGGTCATCGACTCGGTGGCCGCCCTGGTGCCGCGCGCCGAGATCGAGGGCGAGATGGGCGACAGCCACGTCGGCCTGCAGGCCCGACTGATGAGCCAGGCGCTCCGGAAGCTCACCGGCGCCCTGAGTAATTCGGGCACCACGGCGATCTTCATCAACCAGTTGCGCGAAAAAATCGGCGTGATGTTCGGGTGTTTCAACTACAGCACTCGGGTTCAGTTGGCCGACGGCACCACCGAGAAGATCGGCAAGATCGTCAACAACAAGATGGACGTCGAGGTGCTGTCCTACGACCCTGTGGCCGACCAGATCGTGCCGCGAAAGATCGTGAACTGGTTCAACAACGGACCGGCCGAGCAGTTCTTGCAGTTCACGGTAGAGAAGTCGGGCGGTAACGGGCGCTCGCAGTTCGCCGCTACACCCAACCATCTGATTCGCACCCCGGCGGGTTGGTCGGAGGCCGGCGACCTCATCGCCGGGGACCGGGTCATGGCTTCCGAGCCGCATCGCCTCAGCGATCAGCAGTTCCAGGTGGTGCTCGGTTCGTTGATGGGGGATGGGAATCTCTCACCGAATCGCCGTGACCGCAATGGTGTTCGCTTCCGGATGGGCCACGGTGCGAAGCAGGTCGATTACCTGCAGTGGAAGACGGATCTGCTCGCCAACATCACGCACTCGGTGCGTGAGAACGCCAAGGGTGCCCGGTTCGTCGATTTCACGCCCTTGCCGGAGTTGGCCGAGTTGCAGCGCGCCGTATACCTGGGGGACGGCAAGAAGTTCCTGTCCGAGGACTATCTGAAAGCGCTCACTCCGTTGGCGTTGGCCATCTGGTACATGGATGACGGCGGTTTCACCGTCCGCTCGAAGGGGCTGCAGCAGCGAACCGAGGGCGGCAGCGGCCGCATCGAGATCTGCGTCGAAGCCATGAGTGTGGGCTCTCGCGATCGTCTGCGTGACTACCTGCGCGACACGCACGGGCTGGACGTCCGGCTGCGCCACGCGGGTGCGGCAGGTAAAGCGGTGCTGGTGTTTTCCACAGCGGCGACGGCGAAGTTCCAAGAAATGGTGGCGCCCTACATGGCGCCGTCGATGGAGTACAAGCTGCTGCCGCGATTCCGCGGCCAAGGCACGGTCACCCCACAGTTCGTCGAGCCCACCGAACGCCTGGTGCCGGCGCGGATCCTCGACATCCACGTCAAGCCGCACACCCGGTCGATGAATCGCTTCGACATCGAGGTGGAGGGCAACCACAACTACTTCGTCGATGGCGTCATGGTGCACAACAGTCCCGAAACGACAACGGGCGGAAAGGCTTTGAAGTTCTACGCCTCCGTGCGCATCGACGTCCGGCGGATCGAGACGCTCAAGGACGGCACCGACGCGGTCGGTAACCGGACCCGCGCCAAGATCGTCAAGAACAAGGTTTCGCCGCCGTTCAAGCAGGCCGAGTTCGACATCCTCTACGGCAAGGGCATCTCCAAGGAGGGCTCGCTCATCGACATGGGCGTCGAGCACGGCTTCATCCGCAAGTCCGGGTCGTGGTTCACCTACGAGGGTGAGCAGCTGGGCCAGGGCAAGGAGAACGCGCGGAACTTCCTGCTGAACAACAAGGACGCGGCCGCAGAGATCGAGAAGAAGATCAAGGAGAAGCTCGGTATCGGCGCCGTGCTGACCGACGACGCGAGTGACGACGGTGTCCTCCCGGCCCCGGTCGACTTCTGAGGCCGCCGAGGCCGGGCCGGTCGAGGAGGTCGACCCGGTCAAGCGCGCCGAGCAGGCGCGGGCGCTGTGCCTGCGTCTGCTCACCGTGCGGGCCCGCACTCGGGCCGAACTGGCCGAGCAGCTGAGTAAGCGGGGCTACCCCGCCGACATCGCCGAGGCGGTCCTGAACCGGTTGGTCGAGGTGGGCCTGCTCGACGACGCCGACTTCGCCGAGCAGTGGGTGCGTTCCCGGCGGATCAACGCCGGCAAGGGCAAGCGTGCGCTGGCCGCCGAGTTGCGCACCAAAGGCGTGGACGACGAGGTCATCGACGAGGCGCTGGCCGGCATCGATGCCGGTGCCGAACGGCAGCGCGCCGAGGAGTTGGTGCGCGCCAAGCTGCGTCGCGAACGGTTGTCCGACGACGATGACGTCAAGGTGACCCGGCGCCTGGTCGGCATGCTGGCCCGCCGCGGCTACCACCAGGGCATGGCCTTCGACGTCGTCAGCGTGGAACTCGCCGCCGAGCAGGAACGCCGCAAGGTTTAGGCGAGGGTCTGATCGCCGTCCTCGGCGAATCGGCGAAGCGCCCGCAGGAAGGCGGCGCGATCACCGGCCGGTAGCTGCGACAGCCAACGCTCCTCGCCGCGTTGAATGGCCGTTTGTGCCGAATCCTTCACTCTGCGGCCGGAATCCGTGAGGGCCAACAGCCTTACCCTGCGGTCGGCCGGGTCCGGATGCCGTTCGATGTAGCCCTGCGCCTGCAATTCGTCGAGCGTCGGGATGATCCGCGTCTTGTCCGCATTGATCGATTCCGCCAGGGCTGCCTGGCTGCGCATCGGCCCTCGATCGAGTGCGACCAACACGCTGTAGCCCCACATCGTCAAGCCGTGCTCGTCGAGGATCGGCACCTCGGCGGCCGCCAGGTCGCGCAGCAGGGGGGCCAGCATGGCGGCGAGGTCGGGCCGCGGCGGCGATGTCATACCGCGATATTAGGCATTGCCACATCGTAAGCAGAGACCTACGATAAGCGTATGCCTATCAAATCCGATATTCGTACGTTTCATCGCACCGCCGTGCAGGCCTCCGCCGACCTCGTCGCGTCGGTCACCGTCGCGGACCTGGGTCGGGTTACACCCTGCGGGGACTGGAGCCTGGGGGAGTTGCTGATCCACATGACGGCGCAGCATCGCGGTTTCGCCGCGGCCGCTCAGGGACGCGGAGCGGACCCCGATGCGTGGGATCCCGCCGCCGTGACCGCGGCGGTGACGGCGGATCCCGCAGGTGCCTATGCCGCGGCCGCCGCCGAGGTGCTGCACGCCTTTGCCGCCGACGGGGCGCTGGCCGCCACCTTCACGATCCCGGAATTCGGGCCGGGTGCGGAGGTCCCCGGCGCGCAAGCGATCGGATTCCATCTCGTGGACTACGTCGTGCACGGCTGGGACGTCGCGCGGGCACTGGATCGGCCCTACGTCATCGCCGACGATGTCATCGCCGACGATGTCGTGCGGGCCACCCTTCCCATCGCCCTGGCCGTGCCGGACGGCGACTTTCGGGACGCGGACGGCTCGCCGTTCGCCCGCGCGGTCGACATCTGCGAGCCCGCGGGCGACCTGGACCGCCTGCTGAGTCATCTCGGCAGGTCCCCGGCGTGGCCGGGGCGATGATCAATCGCCGGGCTGTTCGGCCGGTTGCTCGGCCTCCATCGGCTCGGGGGCCCGGCGGGACCGCCGTAGCCGGCGTTCCACCCGCACCGCCAGGGCCGAGAGCCCGAAGTTCACCGCGATCATCAGTACCGCGATCACGATCAGCGCGGGAATGTAGTTGCCGTAGGCGGAACCGACCACCGTGCCCTGGCGGACCATCTCCACGAAGGTGATCTGGTAGCCGATCGCGGTGTCCTTGAGTACCACCACCAACTGCGAGATCAGCACCGGCAGCATCGACGTGATCGCCTGCGGTAACTGGATCGAGCGCATCGTCTGGCCCCACCGCATCCCCAGCGAGGCCGCCGCCTCGGCCTGTCCGCGCGGCAACGCCTGCACGCCGGCCCGCACGATCTCGGCGATCACCGCGCCGTTGTACAGCGTCAGGCCGGTGATGACCCCGGCCAACGCCACATGCTTGGAGGCGAACAGGCCGTACTGGGCGAACAGGAAGTACGCGAAGATCATCATGATCAGCACGGGCACGGCGCGGAAGAACTCCACCAGCACCGAACTGACCCACCGCACAACGGCGTTCGGCGCCATCCGGCCGACACCGAGCACCAGGCCCAGAATCAACGCCAGCACGATCGAGATCGCCGCGGCGGTCAGCGTGCCCTGGATGCCCGGAAGCACGTAGGTCTGCCACAGGTTGGCCGTCAGGAACGGCTGCCACTTCTCGGCGGTCAACTGCCCCTTGTCCGACAGCCCGTTGTAGATCACCCAGGCGACCAGCGCCAACACCACCACCGTGACGCCCGCGACGATGTGGTTGCGCACCCGTGCCCGCGGGCCCGGGGCGTCGAAGAGGACGGTCGCGCCGCCGGAGGCACTCATCGGGCCACCGCCATCCGCTTGCCGAGCCACCCGAACAGCAGCCCCATCGGCAACGTCAGCACCACGAAGCCGATTGCGAAGATGGTGCCGACCGCGATCAGGGCCGCGGTGTTCTCGATCATCTCCTTCATCAGCAGCGCCGCCTCGGCGACCCCGATGGCCGAGGCGATCGTGGTGTTCTTGGTCAGCGCGATCAGCACCGAACCCAGCGGGATGATCACCGCGCGGAAAGCCTGCGGCAGCAGGATCATCCGCAGGTTCTGGCCGAACGTGAAGCCCAGCGAGCGGGCGGCCTCGACCTGGCCGAGCGGCACCGTGTTCACCCCGGAGCGGACGGTCTCACAGACGAAGGACGCCGTGTAGAGCGTGAGCCCCAGCACCGCGAGCCGAAAGTTGCTGTCGGCGACCGAGGTCGGCGAATCGGCGTCGACCAGCGTGAACCCCAACGTCTGCGAAACCCCGAACGAGCAGAACAGCAGGATCAGCGTCAGCGGCGTGTTCCGCACCACGTTGACGTAGCTGGTGCCGATCCAGTTCAGCACCGGCACCGGTGCCAGCCGCATGGCCGCCAGCACCGTGCCGATCACCAGCGCGCCCAGGGCCGAGTACAGCGTCAGCTTGAGCGTCACCACGAACGCCGCCAGGATCTGCTCGTGGTACTCGGTCAAGACCTCCACTGATTATCCGGCCCCGTGCGCGATCTCAGTACCGATCGACCGCGGGCGGCGTCGGGGTGGCGATGCCGGCCGGGCCGAGGTTCTCCTCGAACGCCGTCTGCCAGGCGCCGTCGGCCTGCATCTGCTCGAGCGCGTCGTTGATCTTGCTGCGCAACTCGTCGTTGCCCTGCTCCAGCCCGACGCCGTAGCGCTCCTCGGAGAACGGCTCGCCGACGATCTTGAACGCGCCCGGGGTCTGCGCGGCGTACCCGGCCAGGATCACCTCGTCGGTGGTCAGCGCGTCGACCGCGTTGTTCTTCAGCGCCTCGACGCACGCCGAGTAGGTGTCGTACTGCTGCAACTGGACGCCGGGGAACTCGTCCTTGATCTTCTGCGCCGGGGTGGACCCGGTCACCGAGCACAGCTTCTTGTTGTTCTCCAGCGAATCCTTGCCGGTGATGTCGGTGTTGTCGGCGCGCACGAGCAGGCTCTGGCCGGTGATCAGGTACGGCCCGGCGAAGTCGACCTTCTCCTTGCGCGCGTCGGTGATCGAGTAGGTGGCGACGATGTAGTCGACCTGACCGTTCTGGATCAGCGTCTCGCGTTGCCCGGAGGGGGCTTCCTTCCACTCGATCTGCTCAGGCGTGTAGCCCAGCTGGTCGGCGACGTAGCGGGCCACGTCGACGTCGAACCCGCTCATGGTGCCGTCCGGGTTCTTGATGGCCAGTCCGGGCTGATCGAACTTCGTGCCGATGACGAGCTTGTTCTCGTCGGTACCGCCGCCGCACGCGGCCAACGACAGCGGGAGCACCGCGGCGATCGCGGCGGCGGCCGCCCGGCGGAATCGGAAGGTGGGCATGGGGTTTCCTTTCGCCATCAGTGGTTGAGGATCTTTCCAAGGAAGTCCTTGGCGCGGTCGGTCTTGGGTCGGGAGAAGAACTCCTCGGGCGGCGCGTCCTCGACGATGGCGCCGTCGGACATGAACACCACGCGGTCGGCGGCGCGCCGCGCGAACCCCATCTCGTGGGTGACGACCAACATGGTCATCCCGCCGTCGGCGAGCGCGCTCATGACGGCCAGGACCTCGTTGATCATCTCGGGGTCCAGCGCGCTGGTCGGCTCGTCGAACAGCATCACCTTGGGGTTCATCGCCAACGACCGCGCGATCGCCACCCGCTGCTGCTGCCCGCCGGACAGCTGGGCCGGGTACTTGTCGGCTTGGTTGGCCACCCCCACCCGCTCCAGCAGCGCCATCGCCTCGGCGCGGGCCCGCTCCTTCGGGGTCTTGCGGACCTTCGTCGGTGCCAGGGCGACGTTCTCCAGGATCGTCTTGTGGGCGAACAGGTTGAACGACTGGAAGACCATCCCGACGTCGCTGCGCAGTTCGGCGAGTTGGCGTCCCTCGGCGGGAAGGTCCTGACCGTCGATGGTGATGGTGCCCGAGTCGATGGGTTCGAGCCGGTTGATCGTGCGGCACAGGGTGGACTTTCCCGAGCCCGAGGGGCCCAGCACGACGATCACCTCACCGCGCCGCACCTCGAGGTCGATGTCCCGGAGGACGTGAAGATCACCGAAGTGTTTGTTGACCGCACGCATGGAGATCATCGGCACGTCGTGGTCAGCGGCGGCGGCCATGGGGCATGACCTTACCCAGAAAACGCCGGATCCGTGGGGAGGTGGGCCGGCGGTCGAATTGGGTCTGGCCGGGCCCCTCCGTACCATGGACGGGTGACTTCGGCCTGTGCATCCGCGACGCAGACGCCCGCGGCGTCGGCGGAGTCGACCCGCACCTATCAGGTGCGGACCTACGGCTGCCAGATGAACGTCCACGACTCGGAACGGCTGGCGGGCCTGCTCGAGGCCGCCGGATACCGGCGCGCCGCCGAGGGCACCGACGCCGACATCGTCGTGTTCAACACGTGCGCGGTCCGCGAGAACGCCGACAACAAGCTGTACGGCAACCTCAGCCACCTCGCGCCGCGCAAACAGCGGGACCCGAACATGCAGATCGCGGTCGGTGGCTGCCTGGCGCAGAAGGATCGCGACGCGGTGCTGGGCCGCGCGCCCTGGGTGGACGTGGTCTTCGGCACCCACAACATCGGGTCGTTGCCCGCGCTGCTCGAACGGGCCCGGCACAACCGCGAGGCGCAGGTCGAGATCGCCGAGGCGCTCGAGGAATTCCCGTCGGCGCTGCCGGCCGCGCGTGAATCCACGTATGCGGGCTGGGTTTCCATCTCGGTCGGCTGCAACAACACCTGCACCTTCTGCATCGTGCCCGCGCTGCGCGGCAAGGAGGTGGACCGCCGGCCGGGCGACATCCTGGCCGAGGTCGAATCGCTGGTCAGCCAGGGCGTGCTGGAGGTCACCCTGCTGGGCCAGAACGTCAACGCCTACGGCGTGTCGTTCGCCGACCCCGAGACCCCGCGCGACCGCGGCGCCTTCGCCGCGCTGCTGCGGGCCTGCGGTCGCGTCGAGGGTCTGGAACGGGTGCGCTTCACCTCGCCGCATCCGGCGGAGTTCACCGACGACGTCATCGAGGCCATGGCCGAGACCCCCAATGTCTGCCCGACGCTGCACATGCCGCTGCAGTCCGGTTCCGACCGGGTGCTCAAGGTCATGCGGCGGTCGTATCGCGCCGAGCGGTTCCTCGGGATCATCGACCGGGTCCGCGCCGCGATGCCGCACGCGGCCCTCACCACCGACATCATCGTCGGCTTCCCCGGCGAGACCGAGGAGGACTTCCAAGCCACCCTGGACGTGGTGCGGCGCGCGCAGTTCGCCAGCGCGTTCACCTTCCAGTACTCCAAGCGGCCCGGCACGCCCGCCGCCGACCTGCCCGACCAGCTGCCCAAAGCCGTTGTGCAGGAACGTTATGAACGACTCATCGCAGTTCAGGAGGAGATTTCCCTGCAGCAGAACACGGCGCAACTCGGCACCACCGTCGAGATCCTCGTCGCCGCGGGTGAGGGCCGCAAGGACACCGCGACCGCCCGGATGAGCGGACGCGCGCGCGACGGCCGATTGGTGCACTTCGCGCCCGGCGCCGCCGCGGTCCGTCCCGGCGACGTGGTGACGACGGTCATCACCGGGGCCGCCCCGCACCACCTGATCGCCGACGGCGTCCTGCTGGGGCACCGACGCACCCGCGCCGGCGACGCGCACGAGGCGGGCCTGCGGCCGCGCACCGTCGGCCTCGGATTGCCGGGCCTCGGCGCGCCGGCCCCGGCGCCCGCGACGTCGGGGTGCAGCCGATGAGCACGCAGGGACCGGACGGGTTCGAGGGCTTCCGCTCCGACATCGAGGCGGCCGAGCGGCGGGTGGCCCGCGAGATCAACCCGGGCGCAAGGGCTTTGGTGGTCGCGATCCTGGTGTTCGTACTCCTGGCTACGTTCATCCTGCCGCACACCGGCGACGCCCGCGGCGTGGACGTGCTGCTGGGCAACGCCGCCGCCCAGGACGTCGGGGTGGCGATGCCGCACCGGTTGTTCGCCTGGCTGGCGCTGGTGTTCGGCGTGGGCTTCTCGATGCTCGGCCTGCTGACCCGGCGCTGGGCGCTGGCCTGGGTGGCGCTGGCCGGCTCCTGGCTGGCCGCGGCCATCGGCATGCTGGCCGTGTGGACCCGGCAGACCGCGGCGGTGGGGGACCCGGGCCCGAGCATCGGTCTGGTGATCGCCTGGCTGGCCGTGATCCTGCTGGCCTTCCACTGGGCGCGGGTGGTGTGGACGCGCACGGCGGTGCAGTTGGCCGCCGAGGACGCCCGCCGCCAGGCGGCGGCCGAGCGGCAGTCCAAGGGACTCCTCGACAACCTGCCGCCCGACGAGCCCCCCGCCGCGCAGCCTTAGCCGGACCCGGCGGGCCCTGGCCGGACCCGGCGGGCTCAGCGCTTCTTGGTCAGCGCGCCCTCGGCCGCGGCGGCCCACTGCCGCCACTGTTCGGCGTTGGCCCGCGCCTCCTCGGCCTCCTTGGTGCGGCCCGCGGCCTCGGCCTTGGCGGCTTGCTTCTCGTACTGGGCGACCCGGTCGCGGAACTGCTCGGCGCGCGCCTGGGCCTGCGGATCGGTCCAGCCCGCCTCCGCGGCGTCGCGGATCTTCTTCTCCACCGCGCGCAGTCGCCGTTCCAGATCGGTGCGCTCGCGGGGCACCTTGCCGATCGCATCCCACTTGTCGCCGAGGGCGCGGAACGCCGCACGGGCGGCGTCGGCGTTGGACGTGTCGATCTTCTCGGCCTCGACCAGCAGGGCCTCCTTGGCCTCGGCGTTGGCCTTGAACTCGGCGTCGCGTTCGGCGGTCACCGCGTTGCGGGCCGAGAAGAACGTGTCCTGGGCGGCCTTGAACCGGCGCCACAACGCGTCGTCGACCTCCTTCGACGCGCGCCCGGCGGCCTTCCACTCGGTCAACAGATCGCGGAACGCCCCGCTGGTGGGGCCCCAGTCGGTCGATCCGGTCAGCGCCTCGGCGCGCTCGCAGAGCCGCTCCTTGGCCTGGCGGGCCCCGGCGCGTTCCCGGTCCAACTCGGCGAAGTGCGATCCGCGGCGCCGGTTGAACGTCTCCCGCGCCGTCGAGTAGCGCTTCCACAACGCGTCGTCGGTCTTGCGGTCCAGGCCCGTGATGGTCTTCCACTCGTCGAGGATCGCGCGCAACCGGTCGCCGGCGGCCTTCCACTGCGTGCCGTTGGCCGCCAGGTCCTCGGCCTCGGCGGCCAGGGCTTCCTTGCGGGCGGTCTGCGCGGCGCGGTGCTCCTCGCGCTTGGCCTTCTCCTCGGCGGCCGCGGACTCGGCGTGTTCGGCGATCTTGGCCAGCCGTGCCGCCAGCGCGTCGATGTCGCCCAGCACTCCGGCCGTGGGCAGGGTTTCGGCCAGGCTCGCCGCGGCGGCCTTGATCTTGCGGGCGTCGCCGCTGCCGGACTCCAGCCGCGTTTCCATCAGCGTGATCTCGGTGGCCAGGTCCTCGAAGCGCCGACCGAAGTGCGCGAACGCGGCCTCGGCGTCGCCGGCCTGCCAGGACCCGATGATCCGCTCGCCGGCCGAGCTGATCAGCCACACCGTGCCGTCGTCGTCGACGCGGCCGAACTGGTGCGGATCACTCGACGGCACCACCGGGACGGCGGCCGCCGGATGGGGTCCCGGTCGGGGCCCGGGCCTCGGGGTGGGGCCCGGCATCGGCCGTGGGGCCGGGATCGGGGACGTTTCGCCGTGCGTCGGATCTTGTGTGGTCATGACCTACCCGTACCTACTCTCCACGCGGATTCCTCCGCGCACTGCCGCGCGACGCGGCGCCTTGTCTTCCGAGGGTATTCAAGCAGGTAGTCTCGCCGGACATGGCCAAAGCCGACATCGCGGCACTATTGGCGCTCGCCGCGGCTGTGTTCATCGCCATCGGCGACGTGGTTCATCAACGCTCGGCGCGCCAGGTCACGGACGCCGAGATCGGTCACACGGGGCTGTTCCTGCGGTTGTTGCGCGACCGGGCCTGGTGGCTGGGCAGCGCCGTGGCGGCCATCGGGTTCGCTCTGCAGGCCGCCGCGTTGGGCCTGGGCTCGGTGCTGCTGGTGCAGGCGGTCCTGGTCACCTCGCTGCTGTTCGCGCTGCCGCTGAGCGCCCGCGCGGCGCGTCGGCGCGTGAGCGGTCCCGAATGGACCTGGGCGGTGCTGCTGGCAGCGTCGGTCGTCGTCATCGTCACGGTCGGCAACCC
>JAEWRC010000068.1 GCA_023460175.1 Actinomycetes bacterium | reverse complement strand
CTGCTGTGGGGCAACGGCGGCCTTGGTGGCGTCGGTGGCGCCGGCGCCGCGGGCGGCGCGGGCGGCAACGCCGGGCTGCTGCTGGGCAACGGCGGCCATGGCGGTGCCGGCGGCGCCGGGGTGAAGGGCGACCGCGGTACGCCCGGACTCAACGGTGGTCGCGGCGGTGATGGAACCGCGGGCGGCAATGGTGGTGCCGGCGGTAACGGTGCACTGCTGTTGCTCGGCCATGGCGGTAAAGGCGGGGTCGGGGGTGCCGGCGGTATTGGTGGTGCCGGCGCGCACGGTATCGACGCAGTTGCGAACAGCGATGAGGACGGCGGCCCCGGCGGTGTAGGCGGCATAGGCGGTGCCGGCGGCACCGGCGGCGTCGGCGGTGCCGGTTCAATGTTCCTCGGCCACGGCGGTGCCGGCGGTAATGGCGGTGCGGCCGGACTCGGTGGTGCCGGCGGCTACGGCGGCACCGGCGGCGCAACCGTCATCACCCTGGAGAACGGCGCCATTATCGACAGTGGTGCCGTCGGCGGTGCGGGCGGCACCGGTGGCGCGGCCGGCCTGGCGGGCACCGGCGGCATCGGCGGTGCCGGTGGTCTGCTCGGACAGGCGGGCGCCAACGGCATCACCGGTGCTGTCGGCGAGACCGGTACCGACGGCGGCGAGGGCGGCGCCGGCGGTCTGGCAGGTCGGCTGCCGTACTTCGACGTGGAGAACGCAACCCCCGAACAGCGAGAGCTATACGCAACAATCAAGGAACAGGCTGAGCAGATTCAGGAGGCCACGGGTATCCAGCTACTGGATGCCCAGGGACGGCTCATCGGACCGCTCAATGCCTACGTCTACAACCCCGTAATTGGAGCTGCAATCTTCGGTGTGGGTGACACGTTCTCGTCGTCATCTCTTTCCCCGGGGGTCAAAGAGGTCGCGATCCTCGCCGTCGGCGGGTTGTGGGGCTCCGAGTACGAGCTCTATGCGCACAAACTCGTGGCGGCCAGTGTCGGCGTCCCCCCGGAAGCGATTGAGTCGTTGGCCGCTGGGCAGCCACCGGTGGGGCTCACCGGGGATCAGCTGATTGCCGCGCAATTCGTGCAAGAACTCGTCTCGACCTACCGGGTCAGCGATGAGCTCTACCAGGACGCTGTGGACGCGTTCGGGCAGGAAGGTGTCATCGACCTGGTCAACGTGTCGGGCACGTACCTCGGTGTGTCGGCGTTGCTGAACGCATTCGAAGTGCAGGGGCCGGAAGCAGCAGGCCCGGGTGTACTGCCGACGCCGAACCCACCGCCGTTCCCGGCGGACGGTCCCAACGGCTTGGGTGGCCGGCTCCCGTTGCTTGACCTGGCAACCGCAACCCCCGAACAGGTAGCGCTGGCCGAGGCGATCTTGGCGTCCGCCCTTCCGATACAGGAGGCCACGGGTATCCAGCTCGTGAGTCCCGAGGGACAGCCCATCGGCCCGCTCAACGCTTTCCTGTACAACCCGGTAATCGGAGCGGCGCTCTTCGACGTCGGTGACACCTTCGCCTCGTCATCGCTTTCCCCGCAGGTCAAAGAGATCGTGATCCTCTCGGTGGGTGGACAGTGGGGATCCGACTACGAGAATTACGCGCATGAGTTGGTGGCGGGCATGTCCGGCGTTCCCGAGGAAGCGATCGCGTTGTTGGTCAGCGGGCAAGCACCGGTGGACGCGGGCCTGACCGACGAAGAACTGATTGCCGCGCAGTTCGTGCAGGAACTCGTCTCGACCCATCGGGTCAGCAGCGAGACCTACCATGCCGCTGAGGCAGCATTCGGACAGGAAGGTCTCGTCGACATCATCAACCTGGCGGGCACCTACCTCGGTGCGTCGATCCTGTTGAACGCATTTGAAGTGCCGGTGCCGCCCGACGCGGCCGGAACCGGCGACAACATCTGATCGAAAGGACAAGAGGCGCCCCCCCCTTCAGCGCGAAGGAGCGGGGCGCCTTCTGTTTCTGCCTCAGCAGGACAGTCGCGGCGGTCAGGTGTAGCTTCCGGGCGATGGCACCGACTGCAACTCGCGTTTGACTGCAGCCTCGACCCTGGCCCGATTGACGGCAGAAAGCAGCGCCACATCCTCGGATCGCAGAGATTCCTGTTGAATCTCCATCCTTCTGACGATTCTGTTGAATCGACGGCGCAATTGGGGCAAGCTCATTCCGAAGCGCGGCAGGACCTCATCCTCGGGCGGCCCGCCGAATGGGTGCCAGCGCAGCATATACTGAACGATTCTCCGGTCGAACCAGTCCATGGTCACTCATTCCCTCCGCTGCTCGATATCGACGCCGGACAGGCCAGACGTTCTAAAGGTGTTGGCATCATTGATTTCACGGCCGCTGGGACACCAAGTCAACAGACTGGGCGGGTAGGTCTGACACCATCACTCGGCTGACCAGCTCACCGGCCTCGGGACGCTCACCGATCGATTCGGTGCCAGGGGCCCCAGGCCAGGCGGTCCAGCGCGTCGGGACATGGTGTGAAACCCGATCCGGGCCCGGAACCCACATGGACTGTCCCGTCGGCGGCGAAGGACAACTGCTGGGCTACCAGCTGATCGAACCATGGGACGTATTCCAGCCACACCTCGTCCTGACGCAGGGTGGCCAGCAGTTGCGCCGACACGTGCGGATACAGATGCGGCAGCATCGTTGCGCCGGACTCGCGCACGCGGTCGGCAACGCCCAGCCATGCCCGCAGTCCCCCGACACGTTCGGGCTCTCCAACGATATAGGGCACGCCGGCACCGACGAGTTCGTCGACATCTGCTGAGGAGAACAATGTCTCGCCGCTGGCGATGGGGACCGGGGACCGCTGCGCGAGGTCGCGGTAGCCGGCAATATCGCCATGCGGTATCGGATCTTCGATCCAGTTGATTCCGAAGGGCTCGAATCGTTGGGCTGCACGCAGTGCGGTGGCAGCGCTGTCCCAGCGTTGCAGCGCGTCAACCATCACCACCGCATCGGTCGGCAAACAGTCTCTGACCGCGTGGATCCTGTCCACATCCTCGTCGAGGTCCGGCTTGCCGACCAGCATCTTGACCGCGCGCACACCGCTCGCGTAGATGGCCGCCGCCTCCGCGACGAGCTCATCGGTATTCGACTGCAACATCAGGCCTGTCTGATAGCACCGGACCCGGTCACGTCGTCGCCCGACCAGGTCGGCGAGTCCGATTCCACGACGCCTGCAGACCAGGTCTTCGGCTGCCATCCGAAGCCCGGACGACGCGAAGGCCATGACACCGTGGTCACCGACAAACCTTGTCGCGGCCAGAATCCCGGCGTCCAGTTCGGCCAGATCGGCCACCGGTCCCACCTCGCCGCACAGGTACCGCAGGCCCGCCCCGACCAGGGCGGCCTGTTCCGGTTGCTGAAACCACAGCAGCGAGAATCCCTGCACTCCTTCGCCATCGGTCAACCGCAGCACGATCGCCGGGATATCTGTCGGTGTCAAACGTCCATTTGGCAGTCGAAAAGGACGAATACCGGTCGGAATACTGAGATATCGCACCTCGACGGTATCGGGGCCGATGTCCGTCACGTCTACCTCAGACCTCTCCCATCGGTCGACCATCTTTGCGCAGTGCCTCCGTTTCTGTGCCACGAACTTCAGTTACCGCAGACGCTAGTTCCACCGCAGGCACGAAGGGTGGTTGTGTTCCCACCCCGAACGCAGAGCGGGGCACCATCAACACCACACAGCCTCCTTGACCCTCTCGGCGGCCCCGGTGAAGCTTGGACTACACACCGCAGTGACCGTGGATCACCCGAATCGAGTCCGGGGAGCGATTGCCCCCAATCATTTCGGCGAGCCGTTGGCATGTGGTGCTCACGTCACAATGTCGATTTGCAAGGCGGTCAGCAATGTCAGCTCGTGGTCACGCAATTGATTCCCGTGAGCGGGACACGATCTACATCGGCGGCCAGTGGGTCGCCTCGACCGGGCCGCGCCGGGACATCATCTCACCGGCCACCCTCGAAGTCGTCGGGCACGCGCCGGACGGCACGCCTGCCGATATGGATCGCGCAGTCGCCGCCGCCCGGAAGACCTTTGACGACGGTGGCTGGTCGAGCCTGCCGATCACCGAGCGCACACGCTACCTGCACCGTGCCGGGGAGATCTACGCTGAGCATTCCAACGAGATCGCCGAGCTGATCACGGCCGAGATGGGCAGCCCGATCACCTTCTCTCGCAATGCTCAAGGCCCCATCGCACAGCATGTTCTGGCGTACTTCACAGCACTGGGTGACCGATTCGAGGTCGAACAGCAACGCACCGCGCTCAGCACCCCCACGACGGTGATCCACGACCCAGCCGGTGTGGTGGCCGCCATCGCGCCCTGGAATTATCCGCAGGCCTTGCTGCTCATGAAAATCGCGCCCGCCCTCGTAGCCGGATGCACGGTGGTGGCCAAGCCGTCTCCCGAGACCGCCCTCGACGGGCTGTTGCTGGCCCAGATCTTCGACGAGGCCGGGCTTCCGCCGGGTGTGCTCAACGTTGTGCCCGCGGACCGCGCTGCCGGCGAACACCTGATCAGCCATCCCGATGTCGACCGGGTGGCCTTCACCGGCTCCACCGAGGCGGGCCGGCGCGTCGCCGAGATCTGCGGTCGCGACCTGCGCCGTTGCACGCTCGAACTCGGCGGTAAGTCCGCCGCGCTGATTCTCGACGACGCCGATATCGACCTCACCGTCGCGGGTCTGCGCGATGTCGCCTTCCGCAACAGTGGCCAGACCTGCACAAATCAGACCCGAATCCTGGTTCCGCACAGCCGAATCGACGAATTCACCGACGCCTTCTGCGACATGGTGTCGTCGATGGTGGTCGGCGACCCGACCGACCCGACCACCGAGATCGGCCCGCTCGTGTCGCAGCGTCAGCGCGAACGCGTCGAGGGTTATGTCGCCATCGGGCAGGCCGAGGGCGCCAAGCTGGTTCTGGGGGGTGGCCGACCGGCCGGTCTCGACACCGGTTGGTATGTGGAGCCGGCCGTGTTCACCGAGGCCGATAACGGTATGCGCATCGCCCGTGAGGAGATCTTCGGTCCCGTGGTCTGCCTCATCCCCTACACCGATGACGAGGAGGGGCTGGCCATCGCCAATGATTCCGAGTACGGACTGGCCGGCAGCGTCTGGGGTACCGACGTCGACCGTGCGACGGCGCTGGCCAAGCGGGTGCGGGCCGGAATGATTCTCGTCAACGGGGCCGGTGCCAGCTTCGACGGGCCGTTCGGCGGCTTCGGTCAGAGCGGTATCGGCCGCGAGTGCGGTATCGAAGGCCTGTTGGCCTACACCGAACCCAAGCAAGTTCCCCTGTTCTAGTCCCTTCTAATTTGGTAATGGCCGCTCCGGCGGCGGAGAGGTACGGATTTCATGCCCAGTGATCTCGAGGATTCGCTTTCGGATTCCAGCATCTTCACGGTCGGCCCCGACCGCGAGTTGTCGTTCCTACCCGAGCCTGAGCCCAAACCAGTTTGGTGTCCAGTCATCTCGGTCGATGATCACTCCTTCGAGCCATCGACGCTGTTCGACACCGTGCCGGCCAGGTTTCGCGATGACGTTCCGCGGCTGGTCGATGTCGACGGCCGTCCGGCGTGGCAAATCGCCGATAAGAAGTTCTTCTTCAGTGGGATGGACGGCGCGGCCGGACGGCCCATCACCGAGTGGCGGTCCATGCAGATGCGACTTGAGGACTATCGCGCGTCGGTGTACGACACCGATGCGCGGGTCCGCGACATGGATATCGCAGGTGTCTGGGGTTCCCTGTGCTTCCCCTCCATCACGTGGGGGTTTGCCGGTACCACGCTGTCGCGGATGCCGGACAAGGAGTTAGGTTTCGCGTGTGTACAGGCCTACAACGACTGGGCGGTCGAACAGTGGGCGGGTTCGCATCCCGATCGTTTCATCCCGTGCGCACTGAGCTACCTTGCCGACGCCGAGCTGGCTGCCAAGGAGATCTACCGCAACGCGGAACGGGGTGTACACGCGGTCAGCTTCACCGAGAACCCGGCCCAGCTCGGATTCCCCAGCGTGCATTCCGATCACTGGGAGCCGTTCTGGCGGGCCTGCGCCGAAACCGACACCGCGATCAATCTGCACATCGGGTCGTCCGGGCGGATCAGCTGCCCCTCACCCGACACACCGGTGCCGGCACAGGTGGCATTGTTTCCGCTTAACGGGATTGAGACCGTTGTCGACTGGATCTTTTCCGGAGTTGCACAACGTTACAGCGATATTCATATCGTATTGTCGGAGGCCGGTATCTCCTGGGTGCCGATGGTCGTGGAGCGCCTGCACCGCGCCTACCGCCAGCGGGAAGCCGAACCCGAGGTCTGGGCGGGATCGACGATGCACCCTGTCGATGTCCTGCACCGCAACTTCTGGTTCACTTCCATCGAAGATCCGTCCGCCTTCCAGCGCCTCGATGTGATCAGCGAAGACCGGATGATGCTTGAAGTGGACTTTCCGCACACCGACAGCTCCTGGCCTGACAGCCAAGAACTTTTCCGCGCCGAGTTGGAAACCCTGCCGACCGAGACCATCAAGAAGATCTGTTACGGCAATGCCGCGGCCCTTTATCACCACCCGGAGCCACCACAGTCCATGCTCGACGAATCTGTACTGCTCGCACCGAGTTAGCGCAAGAGCGCGCCCACCGAAGTGCATCTGTCGCTGGGCGCCGGCCCGAATGTCGGCAAGGAGGGGCTGCTCGGCATCCGCAGCGGCGGCAAGCGCAGCACCACCCGGTTGCTGGACGCCGAGTTCCCGAAGTTCCGCCAGCTGCTCCCGGCCGAGCACACCGCCGTGGCCTCCATGGGGGTCGCCGAATTGACCGAGGCCATCAAGCGTGTGGCGCTGGTCGCCGACCGCGGCGCGCAGGTCCGGATGGAATTCAGCGACGGTTCGGTCCGGCTGTCGGCGGGCGCCGACGATGTCGGCCGCGCGGAGGAGGACCTGCCGGTCGAATTCGCCGGCGAGCCCCTGACCATTGCTTTCAACCCGACGTACCTGACCGACGGGTTGGGATCGTTGCATTCGGATCGGGTGGCGTTCGGCTTCACCACGCCGAGCAAGCCGGCGGTGCTGCGGGCCGGGTGGCGAGGAAGGCTCGCTGCCCGAGGGTGCCGGGCCGTTCCCCGCCGCCGAGACCGATTACGTGTATCTGCTGATGCCGGTGCGACTCCCCGGTTAGTCCGGGTCGGACCGGCTGGAAAGGGTTTTCGATGCAGCTGGGGTTGGTTGGACTCGGGAAGATGGGGTTCAACATGCGCGCGCGGTTGCGTGGCGGCGGTCACGACGTGATCGGCTACGACCCTCGGCCCGAGGTCACCGACGTCCCGACGCTGCCCGCGTTGGCCGAGGCCCTCGCCGCGCCCCGCGTGGTGTGGGTGATGGTGCCCTCGGGACCGATCACCACCGAGACCATCGCCGAACTCGCCGAGGTGCTGAGCGCCGGCGACCTGGTGGTCGACGGTGGCAACTCCCGCTACACCGAGGACGGAAAACACGCGAAATTGTTGGCGGAGAAGGAAATCGGCTTCATCGACGCCGGCGTTTCCGGTGGCGTCTGGGGCCTCGACGAGGGCTACGGGCTCATGGTCGGCGGCACCGACGCGGATGTGCAACGCCTCATGCCGATCTTCGACACACTGCGGCCGGACGGTCCACGTGAGGACGGATTCGTCCACGCCGGGCCCATCGGCGCCGGTCATTACGCGAAAATGGTGCACAACGGCATCGAGTACGGCCTGATGACGGCCTACGCCGAGGGGTACGAACTGCTCGCCGCGGAGGACCTCATCCAGGATCCGCAGGCGGTGATCCAGGCCTGGACCAACGGCACCGTGGTGCGGTCGTGGCTGCAACAACTGCTGGCGAAGGCCCTGGCCGAGGATCCCGGTTTGGCCGGAATCTCCGGCTACACCGAGGATTCCGGTGAGGGCCGCTGGACGGTGGAGGAAGCCATCAACCATCGGGTCCCGGTCCCGGTGATCGCCGCCTCGCTGTTCGCCAGGTTCGGGTCGCGTCAGGAAGAGTCGCCCACCATGAAGGCCGTCGCCGCGCTGCGGAATCAATTCGGCGGCCATGCCGTCAAACGGATCGGCCTGTCGCACACCTCGATGCCGGACAACATGGTGGGGGGCGGGTAGCTTCGGCTACCCGCCTCCTATCGTGCATACTCCGGTGTATCACACGGTGTCGGCGGATTGGTCGAGGAGTTGACTTGCAAGACAGTCGATCTGACCGATGACGGACTCGTCCTGGATGGATCCATCCGGACCCCATGTGGCCGTGGCGGAGTTGACCGCCACGCCCAACGGGGTCGGCCAGGCGCGGAGCGCGTGCCCGATGGTGCGCAGCTGACCCAGCGTGCCGACCGCGGCCTGCCAGCCGTACGCGCACGCGATAGCTCCCCATCGAGTATCGGTCAGGTAGGTGCGTGTACCGGTACGCAGATCCTCGGCGTAGTCCAAGGCATTCTTCACCAGCCCCGAGACCGCACCGTGGTAGCCGGGCGAGGCGACGACCACCGCATCGGCGGCCCGCAACGCGGCCACCAGAGCGGTCGCCTTGACAGTCCGCATGGTGTCGTAGGGGTTGTACATCGGCAGGTCCAAGTCATCACCGCAGAACAGCTTCGCCTCGGCGCCCAGGCGCTCGGCGGAAGCCAAACAGTGCCGTAACACTCGTTCGGTAGACGAGTCAGCACGCAAGGTGCCACCGATACCGACCACCAGGGGCTTCTTTGTTTGCACGGGACCGTCGCCTTCTATGTCTGGTTCAAGGAACAAGCGACCAGCGCCGGACGAGCTGATGCTCCCGTCCGGCGCTGGTATGCGATTACACTGCTGGCGAGCTCCCCTGCAGGCGCGAGAGCGCGTCGTTTACTCGGCTGGCGACATCGCCGGCGACCTCGTCCTCGGTATCACCGATGGGCAGCATTCCCTTGGCCGCGGAGAAGATCTCGACCGAGAGGCAACCCTGTTCACCAGCAACGTGCGGACCGTAATACTCCCGGGGGGCGGAGGTCATGATGTCCCCGGACCGCAGAATGTCACCGTCAGGCAGCGTGATGGAACCCGATACGACGACCTCGACCCGATAGCAATCATGCGCGTGACGCGGAAGCGTGTCTCCCGGGGCGATGCGCAGCATCGATACGACCGCGTTGTCCGGATCAGTGTCGTTCTCCCCCATCACGATGGCCCCGAGATCCCACCCGGGCATCACCTCACGAGTGGCCGCCCCCGCGAACCTCAGCTCAGGCGGGGTGATGGCGTCGAAGAAGCCGGGATCGCTGACCTTGTAATACTTCGGCATGGACGACCTTTCTATCCTTGGGCTGTGTTCGTGACGTTAAGTAGCGCGGGAGCGGCGGTAAAGAGAACCAGTCAAACTAGTGCTGTTACCACCATCCTTCGGCGGCGATCAGAAGGTGGTGATGACGCTGCGAACCACGTCCCCGGACAGCATCGCCTGCATCGCGTCATTGACGCCGTCCAAAGCCACCTCGTGGGATACCAAGTCATCGGTCCTGAGCCGACCGTGTTCGATGAGATCGATGAACTTCTGGAAATCCCGGCGTATCTGAGCCGACCCGGCCACGCAGCCTTTCACCATCTTCTCCTGCGACTGCAGATCAAATGCCGGAAGTCGCAGTTCACTGTCGATCGGACCGTAGCCAACTAGTACGACCAACCCGCCCTTGTCGAGCATGGAGTAGGTCGATGCGAACGTTACCGGTCCACCGACGACATCGAAGGCGAAATCGACACCACGTCCGCGGGTCATCTCCCGCACTTGCTCGACTGCCGGATATGCCGACGGGTCGATGACATCGGTCGCTCCGGTCCGCAGTGCCAGTTCACGTTTCGATGCGACCGGGTCGATCGCGATGATCCGAGCTGCCCCGGCGACCACCGCCCCCTGGATGACCGATAGCCCCACCCCTCCGCAACCGACGACAGCCACGGTCGTACCCGGCCTGACGTGCGCGGTGAACAGGGCCGCGCCGACCCCGGTGGTCATGCCGCAGCCGAGCAACGCCAGGTGCGCGTCGGGCAGGTCGGTCCGCACCGGCACCACCGATGCTTCGTCACAGGTGAGAAACTGACTGAAGGTGCCGATTCCGCTCATCGTGTTGACGCGGGTGTCGTCGCTTCGCACCGCGCGCGGACGCTGCATCAACGAGGCCAGCGAGTCACACAGGTGGGTGCGGCCCTCGGTGCAGTAGGTGCAGGTGCCGCACGCGGGCCGGAAGGAGGTGACCACTCGGTCCCCGACGGCCACTCTGGACACCTGCTGGCCGACCTCGATGACGACGCCGGCACCCTCGTGGCCGCCGATCATCGGGCCGGAGAACATCGTAGGGAACAGGCCGTTACGCATCGACAGATCGGTGTGGCAGATACCGCTGGCCCGGACCTCCACGACTACATCACGTGGCCCCGGCGGCAACGGGGTGACGCTCTCGACCGACAGGTCGGCTCCCAGTTCATACAGCACCGCCGACCGCATCAGCAGGGGTCTTTCTGAAAGCGCAGCGGCAGGTAATCAATGCCCATCATCTGGCCCATCATCAAATGCGGGCTGTGCCTCGGGGTCCCCGCCAGTTCCAGCGGCGGCCGGTTCAGGAGCGCCTTCATCAGGACATGAATCTCTGCTCGCGCCAGAGTCGCTCCTGCGCAGTAGTGCGGCCCGATGCCGAACGTCACGTGTTGCCTGGGATTGACACGGTTCGGACAGAACGACTCGGCATCCTCGAACTGTGCGGGGTCGCGGTTGGCAACCGCGTAGAGCAGAACTAGCCGCTCACCGGCGGACAGGTCACTGCCGTTGAGCGTGGTCGGTGAGGTCGTGGTGCGGAACATGGTCTGCACCGGCGGCAGCATGCGTAGACCTTCTTCGACGATGCCCTCCAACGGAATGGCACCCGAGCGCATGCCGATTTGCAGATCCGGATCGCTGACCACATGATGCACCAGACTTCCGATGGCATGAGCCGTGGTTTCGAACCCAGCGAAGACGAAGGTCCGGAAGATGTTCTGAAGTTCGTCGTCGGTGAGCTTGCGACCGCCGAAGTCCATGTGCACCAGTCGACTCAGATAGTCGTCACTGGGGTTGTCCCGTCTCTCACCGAAGTACCGGGCCGCCTCTACATCGAGCTCCTGCAGCGCCTCCACCATGGTTGGTGTGCCGGCGTTCTCCAGGATCTTTGTAGCGAAGGCCTGGATCATCTCATTGGCATCCTCGCCGAGACCGAGCAGATGTCCCACAGCGCGCACCGGAATCTGCACCGCGACATTCTGCACGAAATCAGCGTCATCCCCGGCGGCGAACCCGTCGAGCATGCGTTCGGTGAGGCCCTCCAGGTAGGGCAAGAGCTTACGCACTCGGGGCGCGCTGAGTACCTCCATGAACAGTTTCCGATAGGCGATGTGCTCGGCGCCGTCGAATTCGATCGGGATGCTGGGCGGGCGGCCCTCATGCGGCGGATGCAGCACGCCACTGGCCGACGAGAACGTCTTGACGTCCTTCTCGACCTCAATCACATCCTCGTATCGGGTCACCAGGGCGTAACCACCATGGGCGGTGGTCTTCGGTACCGGACAACCCGAGCTGAGGCCGCGGTAAACCTGTTGCAGTCTGTCGTAGTTGAGCTCGGGGTCGAGGTGGTCGAACGACGTTACTGCACCTGCGGCGTCGTCAGATTCGAGGCCGTCACCGGCTTGGGTCTGTGTCATGGTCACCTTGCGTTTCGGATGTCCGGGCAGGAATGGTGCGGCTCACGCCGGCAACAGCAACTCACCGTTGGTGTTGAAGAACTGTTCGACCGCAGACTGAGGTGCCGCCGACAGTGCCTTGGTCAACACTTTTCGGGAATCCTTGCCGCCTTCGACGTGAGGGAAATCTGTTGCGTAGCAGTACATCGACCACACGTTGGTGTGCTGTTCGTAATAGCGTCCCAGCGGCTCGAAATAGAATGGAGTGACGCGCACGTTGCGGGCCAGATACTCGGAGGGTCGCAGCGAGAGCGTGTCCTTGAGTCGTGATTTGAACATCGTATCCGCCCAGACATCCAGCCGGTCGGCGAGTGGGCCTGCCCAGCCAGCGGCCAATTCGATCGCACCAAATCGCAGCGTCGGGTGCCGCTCGAAGACTCCCCCGAGAACCATTGTGGAGACCATGTTCTCGGCGCAGTAGTGGATGTTGGTCGCCCGGTAGGGCTCGATGGGCAGTTCGATGCTCGATTTATCGGAGGGATGGAAGATCTCGACACCCTGCGACCACGCCGACGAGCTGAGGAATCCGCTGTCGGTTCCGAGATGGATGGTGACCGGGACGTCCGCCTCGGCCGCGAGCCGCCAGAACGGATCCATCTGGGGATGGGCCGGCGACGCGCCCGCGGGCGGTACGTTCGCCGGGATCATCAGCGCGCGGATACCCTGGTCGATCGCCCACTTGGCTTGCCCGACAATCGATTCCGCAGATGCGTCGGTCGTCACGATGCCGACCGGTCGGACCCGATTCGACGTCGACCGGGTGATCTCGGCCGCCCACTCGTTATGAGCATCGACGGCTTGGCGACCGATCGCGCGGCCATCGAACTTCTGCGCATCGAAGCCGAGCCAGGCAGGTGCGTTCGGGTCGTTCAACAAGATCAGTGCGAACAGGCCGAAAGTCGGGAAAACGAGCTGTCGAGAAATCTCCATCTCGTCGAGCACCGCTGGACGGCGGCGCAGGTCTATGGCCGACGGGGCGGTCGCGCCCTTCAGTTGCCACACCGACTCCTGGTTGATCGCGGTGGTGTCACCTTCCAGCCCCGGCACCGACAGTGAATTGGCCCGGGTCCTGGTCAGAATGTCGAACCCGACTTCGTTGATGCGGCGGGCGATCTCCTCGCCGAACACCTCGCCCCAAAGCTCCAGTGGCGCCATCTCGTGGCTATCGACGTCGAGAACCGTTGACACGTCTTCCTCCTTGGGGATCTTCTAACGTTCACCGTGATGCTGCGCTGGTCGACACCGAGGCACAAGTCGGTGCTGGTGCTGGTATCAGCTCAACCCCCGTAAGAGTTCAACTGCTGCTTGGCAGAGTCGATTCCGATGATCGGTGCATGGTTCTATAACCAGAATGTCCCACACAATCTCCGGCCATACGGCCCTTGCTCAGGCCTTCGTCGATCAGCGCGTCACAACCGCATTCGGGGTGATCGGGGAAGGCAACATCCAGGTGATCGCCCAGCTGCGCGACAACCTTGGCGTCGACTACGTGAAGGCCGCCCGTGAGGACGGAGCGGTGCTGATGGCCGGCGGGTACGCCGCGGTCACCGGTGCGGTCGGCTTCGCCTCGGTGACGCACGGTCCCGGCCTGACCAACACGGTGACCGCCCTGACCCACCTGGCCCGTCGTCGGATTCCGGTGGTGGTTTTCGCCGGCGACACCGACCCTTTGCTTCCGTACGGTCGCCAGCACGTCAACCAGGCCGATATCGTCGCGCCGACCGGCGCGGGCTTTCAGCAGGTGTACTCCGCCGACGCCATTTCCGACGATGTGGCGCGCGCCTTCGGTCGCGCCCGCGCAGAACGCCGCCCCATCGTGCTCAACGTGCCGGTCGATGTGCAGCACCGTTCGACCACCTACCAGCCCGCTCAGGTCAATATCGCTGCGTTACAGGCCATTGCCCCGGACCCGGCGGCCCTGGACCTGGCCGCCGGAGCTATTGCCGATGCCCGCCGTCCGGTCATCCTCGCCGGGCGCGGCGCAGTGCTCGCGGATGCCCGTACCCCGCTGACCGCCCTGGCCGCCCGGATCGGAGCCCCGCTCGCCACCACTTTGTGCGCCAAGGACTACTTCCGTGGTGAGCCATTCGATCTGGGTATCTGCGGCAGCCTGTCGCACCAGATCACCACCGATACCATCCTGTCCGCCGATTGCCTGATCGTCTTCGGGGCCAGCCTGAACTCGGACACCACCGCGGAAGGGTCCCTGCTGGCGGGCAAACGCATCGTGCAGATCGACCTGGAGGCCGCCCACCTCGGCCGGCATGCTCCGGTCGCTGCGGCCGTACACGCCGACGCCGCTCAGGCTGCGGTCACCTTGGTGGACTGGTTCGACGAGGTGAATCTTCCGCGATCGGGCACACTGTGCACTCCGGAACTCGCCGACCGACTGGCCCGGCGCGACCCGCACACAGAATTCACCGCGCAGCGAGGCGACTTGGTGGACCACCGGGAGCTCACCCTGCTGCTCGATGCGGTGTTCGAGCGCGAGCGCACCTATGTGTGCGATTCAGGTCTGTTCATGCTGCCGGGATACTCGTGGCTGCACGTGACCGAGCCTTCGGCCTTCATCGAGACGGTGGCGTTCGGATCGATCGGTCTCGGGCTGGCGACGGCAATCGGTGCAGCGGTGGGCAGGCCCGACCGGCCGACGCTGGTGACCGTCGGAGACGGCGGACTGACGATGGGCGTCGCCGAGCTGCTGACCGCCGCACGCTATGGGCTGGACATGGTTGTGGTGGTCTACAACGACGGCGCCTACGGCGCCGAGCTCAAGATCACCGACCGAATCGGCATGGGCCATGATCTTCCGCTGCTCGGGGACGTGAACTTCGCCGCCATCGCCGAGGCAATGGGCGTACCGGCGGTGCGCATCGAGGGACCTGATCAGCTCGACCGGATCGCCACTGCGCTCGCGCGTCGCAGCGGTCCGCTGCTCATCGACGTCAGAACCGGAACTCCCGCAGCGCACTGAAGAACCGTGTGGCCCCGTCCGAATCCGGACGGGGCCACAGGGTTATCGCCGATCCCAGCTGACGTCGGCTTTCTCCCGGTCCCAGGTGCCCGCGGTGGCGCCCTCATCGCGCAGCTGATACTTGTGCACTCGGCCGACCGCACTGACCGGCAGCACGCTACGGAACTCGATATAGCGAGGCAGCGCGAAATACGGCATCCGGTCCTTGAGCCATTCGAACAGCTCGATCTCGCGGAGCTGCGCGCCGGCCTTGAGCACCGCGGTCACCTTGAGATCGTCCTCGGTCACCTCGGAGGGCACCGCATGCACGGCCACCTCGGCGACCGCGGTGTGGCCGAGGATCACCTGCTCGACTTCCTGGCTGGAAATGTTCTCACCACGACGACGCAGGTAGTCTTTCTTGCGGTCCTCGAAGTAGAAGAAGCCGTCCTCGTCGAAACGGCCGAGATCTCCGGTGTGGAACCACAAGTTACCCATCGCCGCCGCGAAAGCGTCCGGACGCTCCCAGTATCCGTCGAACATCACGCTCGGGCGCTTGGGACGACAGACGATTTCACCGATCACCCCGGGCTTCACCTCACGGTCACTGTCATCGAAGATCCGGACGTCGAAGCTCTCGGTGTTCGCCTTGCCTGAGCTTCCCGGCGGTGCCGTGACGCCGGCGGGCAGCGTGGTCAGAGGAAATCCCTCGGTGAGCCCGTAGGCGTTGCCACCGACCACCTGCACACCGAAGCGTGAGCGCCAGATATCCTGCAGCTCAGCAGGGAAGGGCGCACCGTGCACAACACGGATCTGGCCGTGGCACGATGCCATCTCCGGTGTGTCGTCCATCCTGGCGATCAGCGAACCCATCGACCCGAGCAGGTTCACCACCTGCGCGCCGCAGCGCTGCATCTCCGGCCAGAAGCCCGAGACCGAGAACCGGCCGGCGATCGATGCCGGACTGCGCAGCAACATGCTCCCGACGACCGTGCCGCTGACCAGGTTGAAATGATAGATCGGCAGCGGGCTCCAGTTGAGCTCGCCCTCCTTGCGCCCGCACTGCTCGATGAACCCGCGGGCGGAGTTGAACACGTACCCGTTGGAGATCACACAGCCCTTCGACGGACCCGTCGTTCCCCCGGTGTAGATGATCAGCGCGGTATCACGCGCGTCCCGCGCCACATGCCCGGCCTCATCGGGCTCGAGAAGGTAGTCGGACAACGGTTCCACCGAGACCGCACCGATCGAGGTGCTCGCGGTGTCACCGCGTACCAGAATACGTTCCAGATGTGGAAGATTCGTGATCTGGGAACGAAATCGGTCGACGAAGTCCGCCTCACAGATCACGATCCGGGCACCGGAATCCGCGACGACATGCGCCAAAAAGCTGCCCTTGAGGGCCGTGTTCACCGGCACCCAGATACCGCCGCGCAGGTTGGTCGCGAACCACAGCGACACCGCATCCACGTTGTTGTCCAGCATCGTGGCCACCGTCTGGTCCGGCATCAGCCCGGCCTTGCCCAAACCTGCCGCGAACCCAGCGGCGCGCTCGAAGACCTGGCGATAGGTGTGCTCCTGGCCACTGAAGTCGAGAAACAGCTCATCGCCCACCTCGTCGACACGTTCCCGAAGCAACCCGACGACGCTGGGCTCATCCCGCGGTGCGTACCACACATCAGACATCTGTTTGAGCTTCCTCGCTTCCTGAGTGCCGCGGCGACCAGACCGGTGGCCGGCGTTCGGCGTATGCGGTGAATCCTTCGTGCGCCTCCGCGGTCCTGACCGAGGCGCCCACGCTGCGATCATCGACAGACGGAATATGTTGGTGTGCAGCTGCTTTCCAGGATGCGCGGGCCGCTGGACCGGCCTCGCGGAGATCGGCGGCGATACGTTCGGCCGCCTCTTCAAGACCGTCATGCGGCACCACTCTGCCGATGAGGCCCATCGATAGCGCCTCGTCCGCCGAGAACGAACGGGCGGTCAGGGCAAGTTCCTTGGCACGCGCCAGGCCCACCACGGCGGGCAGTATTGCCGAACTCCACGGCGCGGCGACGCCGAGGCGCAGTTCCGGCAGTCGGAACCGGGCCCGGTCGCTGGCCACGGCGACATCGGCAAGCACGGCAAACCACACGCCGCTGGCCTGGCAGTGTCCGTTGATCACCGCAATGACGGCAACCCCGGTGCGGTGCAATATCGGGAACGGCAGTTCGACATCCTCGCCGTCGTCGCCGTCCTCGGTGTGCGCGGCCGGGTCGCCGCCGGCGATGAAGACGTCGCCGCTACCGGTCACCACGAGTACGTCCAGGTCGGGGTCGGCCTCGACCGTCTCGATGAGGCGGGCCAGGCCGGTATACATCGCATCCGACATGGTGTGGGGCCGGTCCGGATTGTCGACGGTGCACCACGCGGTACGGCCGCGACGCTCGACCCGCAGCCCGGTACTACTCAAATCCATCAGACACCCAGCATCCGCCGGCCGATGATGTCCTTCATGATTTCATTTGTGCCTCCGTAAATGGCCATCGCGCGGCCGTCGCGCCAGGCTCGCCCGACAGCGCATTCCTCCATGTAGCCGTATGCACCGTGCAACTGGACGCAGGTTTGCAGCACCCGGTTGTTGAGGTCGGTACACCACCACTTGGCTTGCGCCGCTTCCTCACCGGTCAGCTCGCCGGCCATATGCGCGGTCAGTTGAGCATCGACGAAGGTCTGTGCGACGTCGAGCTCGGTGCGCATGGTCGCCAGCTGGAACCGCGAATTCTGGAACGACCCGATGGGTTGGCCGAACGCGTGTCGGGTCTTGCAGTAGGTCAAGGTCTCGTCGAACGCGGCACGCGCGTGTGCCAGGGCCATCACCGCGATCGAAAGCCGCTCCTGCGGCAGCATGCTCATCAACTGATAGAAGCCACGGTCCTGCTCGCCGAGCAGGTTGTCCGCCGGCAGAACCACATTATCGAAGAACAATTCGGCCGTATCGGCGGAGTGCTGACCGACCTTGTCCAGATTACGGCCTCGGCTGAAGCCCGCCCGATCGGACTCCACGACGACCAGGCTCAGGTTCCGCTGCGCAGGACCCTCGAAACCGGTGCGGCACACCACGATCACGAGATCTGCGTTGATCCCGTTGGATATGAACACCTTATTGCCGGTGAGCACGTAGGAGTCTCCGTCGCGAACCGCGGAGGTGGAGATCGCCGCAAGGTCCGATCCGGTATTGGGCTCCGTCATCGCGATGGCACCGACGAGCTCGCCGGCGGCCAACCCGGGCAACCACCGCTGCTGTTGTTCAGCGGTGCCGTACTTGATGATGTACGGCACCACGACATCAGCATGGTTGGAGATGCCGAGCCCGGCATTCATCACACCTGCCCGGCACACCTCCTCAAGGAAGATGGCATTGAACCGGAAGTCCGGAAGGCCACCGCCACCGAACTGCTCTGGGACGGCCACACCCAGTATTCCGGCGGCACCGGCCTTGGTGAAGACCGCCTTGTCGATGATGCCCGCACGCTCCCACTGCTCGTAGTCCTTGGTGAGCTCGCGCCCGATGAATGTTCTGACGGAATCCCGGAACATCTCATGCTCGTCATCAAAAACGGTTCGCTTCAACTCGGAAACTCCTATGTATTCGTGATCATGTCGACCATGTTCGGCAATGCGTCGGCAATCGCCCCGACGTCGAGGCTGTGGATTGAAGCGCGCCGCTCTCCCACCTGCCATGGCGCCAGGAGGAGTGAATCCACGCCGATATCCCGTAACGCCCGCACCGATTCCGGTGTCACGGCTCCGCGCAGCCCCGTCCGCGTCGTGAACGGGCGCGCCGGCGCGTTGAGGGCGGACCTGGCGGTCTCCAACCGTCCCATCATCGCTGCCACATCGTCGACGGTGTGGTTGGCGCCGACCCAGCCGTCTGCGACGGTTGCGCAGCGCCGGGCCGCCACCTCTGATGTCCCTCCGACATAGATCGGAATCGGTTGCCCAGGAGTGGGATTGACCGCAACAGCATCGAACGAGAAGAACCTGCCGCGGTGCGCGACCGGGGCGCCGGTCCACAGTTTCGGCATCAGCCCCAACATCTCGTCCAACACGGCGCCGCGCGAGGTGAACCACTCGTTGCCGAGCGCCTCGTATTCCTCACGGAGCCATCCCACACCCACACCCAGATCGAACCGGCCGCCCGCCATTGCCGCAACAGTCGCGGACTCCTTGGCCAGCATCACCGGATGACGCAGCGGCGCAAGCAGCACGGCAGTCATGAAGCGGATTCTCGACGTCCGTGCTGCCAGACCGGCGATCACGACGATCGGATCAGGTAACAGGGTGTCGGTCGGCAAACTGGCAGGTCGACCGCCCCCATAGGGATAAGGGGACGAGAATTCCGCGGGCACCGCGGGGTGCTCGGAGAGCGCCACCCCGGTGACCCCGGCCCGCTCGGCCGCGAGGGTGAGTGCAACCAGGCCCTCCGCGGGAAGGAACGGCAGCGACAGCCATACGTCCAACCTGCGGTGGTGGCCCGCGGTCACTTCCGCGTCGCGGGAGGCTCGGGCAGTGCGAAGTTGAACACCCGCGACGCGTTGGTCTGCATGACCTTTCGCTTCACCTCATCGGAGAGCCCCGCCAGCTCCTTGTGCGCCACCTCGATGCAATTGGGCCACGTTGAATCGGTGTGCGGGTAGTCGGTCTCGATCATCACGTTGTCGACACCGATCTTCTCGATGGACGCCACCCCGAACGAATCCTCGATGAAGCAGCCGAAGATGTGCTTACGGAACAGCTCCGAGGGCATGACCGACAGATCCAGTCCACCGGAGTTGCTCTCGTCCCCACCCCAGCCCTTGAGATAGTCATCCGCACTGAAGCCGTCCTTGGCCGCCCAGCCACGCTGAACCTCCACCACGTGGTCACAACGCTCGATGACGTAGGGAATCCAGCCGATCCCGCCCTCGGACAGGCACAGCTTGAGATTCTCGTACTTCGGCAACCAAGGGCTGAACAGCCAGTCGATGCAGGCCGCGGCCGTACTCGCCACCGGGGAGAGCGCGATCACGCCCAGCATGGGCATGTCGGGAGATGTTGCGGGCAGCTGCGAGGAAGAGCCCAGATGCATGCAGAGGGGCATCCCGGTGTCATTGGCCGCGGCGATCATCGGTTCCCAGTACCCGCTGCGATCGTGAATGGAAGGCAGTCCCAGCTGATAGACGTTCTCGCTGAAAGCGATCGCCTTTGCACCCATCGCCGCGGTCCGTTCGATTTCCTTGGCGGCCAACGCCGGATCCCACAGGGGCAGGATCACCAGCGGGATCAGCCGGTCCGGAGCCGCCCCGCACCACTCCTCGATCATCCAGTCGTTGTAGGCCTGCACACACAGCAGCCCGAGCTCGCGGTCCTCGGCCTCGGTGAACTCCTGGCCACAGAACCTGGGAAATGACGGGAAGGACAGAGAGGCAAGAACACCCGCGCGGTTCATGTCCTCGATCCGCGCGTTCGGCTCGTAGCACCCCGGTCGCATATCTGCGTAGGTGATGGGCAACGGACTGAAGTCCTCGCGCTCCCTGCCGGCGGCAGCGGCAAGTCCCGTGGTGGGCTTGCGTTTACCTTCGAAGACCCACGCTTCGCCGTCGGCATCACTCACGATGTGCGGGCCGGCCTCCTTGAACTTCGCCGGAAGTCGGTCCTGCCAGACGTGCGGCGGCTCCAGGACATGGTCGTCGACGGAGACCAGCCAGTCCAATGAAATGTCCGTCATCTTCTCTCCTTCGGTTGTTGGTCGCGTCACGACGCGGCGGTCCTTGAGCTACCGATTTTTCGGTCGGTGGCGTAGCTGTCCAGTTGTTCACGGAACGTCGGCAGGGCAAACGTCTCGGCTTCCGCTGCGAAGGCGAAGTCGATCACGTTGCCGACAGCCGCGGTCACGTGCATGTTGAGCGCGCGCTTGGTGTCCCGCAGCGCCTGTTTCGGTTGGTCGGCCAGCCTTCGGGCCAGGGCATGCGCACTGGGCAGCACCTCCTCGGCGGGCACGACGTGGTTCGCCATCCCCAGGCGCTCGGCCGTGGCGGCATCGATGCGGTCGCCGGTGAGCAGATACTCCTTGGCACGCAACATACTCATCACCAACGGCCAGGCCAGCGCACCGCCGTCGGCGGCCACGAGCCCGAGGGTCACGTGCGGGTCCGCCATGAACGCCCGCTCGCTCATGAACACCACATCGGACAGCACCGCAAGGCTGCACCCCAGGCCGACGGCCGGACCGTTGACGGCGGCGATGACGGGTTTGGGGAAGGCGATCAGTTCGGTGACGATGCGGCGTGCCTCGGCCATGATCCCGTAGCGAAAGTCCGGATCGTTGGAGACGCGGTTGAGGAAGTCCATGTCGCCGCCGGCCGAGAAACCCCTACCGGCTCCCGTCAGCACGACCGCGCCCACCTCGTCGTCATCGCGCAGTCCGGCCCAGACGTCGGCCAGTTCCGCATGCAACTCCTGGTTGACCGCGTTCATCCAATCCGGGCGGTTCAGCGTCACTGTCCGGACACTGCCGGTGCCTTCCACCAGAAGAACACCCGATTTGCGATTGTTGTCGTCCATATAACCCTCCGTCAGTCCTGTTCAGTATTTCCATGACAGAGCCGCACGGAACAGATTGCGACCATGCCATTAGCAGCACTGCCACGCTGCGTCGTCGATGGCACGGCCTGGCAGTCTCGGCACCACACTGACCGACGGCCCCCCGAGTAGCATCGCCACGCACATCTGTGCCACACCCAGAGATGCCGCACCACAACGATATTGGCGGATCGCGACAATGGCGTCGCCGACCGCCGGGCCGGCGTCGGGATCCGTTGCGTCACAACTCAATTTGGAGGACACATGCATGAGGCCGTGATAATCGATGCGGTACGTACACCCATCGGCAAACGCAACAGGTCCCTCGCCGATGTGCACCCCGTCGATCTGTCCGCCCACGTCTTGTGCGCGCTGGCCCAACGCACCGGTATCGACCCCGCGATGGTCGATGATGTGCTGTGGGGCTGCGTGAACCAGGTGGGCGATCAGGCCGCCCAGATCGGTCGCTACTCGGTCTTGGCCGCCGGTTGGCCGGAGGGCGTCGCCGCGATGACCGTCAACCGGGCTTGCGGTTCTAGCCAATCGACGTTCGATTTCGCTGCCGCCCTGGTCCGCTCGGGGCATTACGACATGGTGGTGGCCGGCGGCGTGGAGTCGATGAGCCGGGTGCCGCTGGGTGCCGGGCGCGATCTCGGCCGGCCGTTCGGCCCACGCGCACGGCAGCGGTATCAGGCCGAGTTACGCGACGGGGGTTTCCCGAACGAGGAGTTCAATCAGGGAGTGGGCGCAGAGTTGATCGCGCAGCGTTGGGCGCTGACCCGCCGGCGCCTCGACGAGTTCTCGGCCCGTTCGCACGAGCTGACGGCCTCGGCGATCGACGCCGGGGCGTTCGACACTCAACTGGCCCCGCTGCCGGACAAGCCGGAATTCTCGGCCGATGAGGGGCTGCGCCGTGGCACCAGTGCCGAAACCCTGGCCGGCTTGAAGCCGGCGTTCCAGGCCGACGGTGTCATCCACGCGGGCAATTCCTCGCAGATCTCCGACGGCGCATCGGCCACCCTGATCTGTAGCGCCGCCAAAGCCCGTGAACTCGGGCTGACACCCATCGCCCGCTACCATGCCGGCGTCGTGGCCGGTTCAGACCCCGTACAGATGCTGACGGGACCGATTCCGGCTACCGAAAAGCTGTTGCGCAAAACGGGATTGGATATCTCCGATATCGGTGTGTTCGAGGTGAACGAGGCGTTTGCCTGTGTTCCGCTGGCCTGGCAGGAGAGTTTCGGCGTACCCGAGGAACGCTTGAACCCGCTCGGAGGCGCTATCGCGGTGGGCCATCCGCTCGGGGCATCTGGCACCGTGCTGATGGCGAGGATGATTCATCACATGCGCGACAAGGGAATTCGATACGGGCTCCAGACGATGTGCGAGGGCGGCGGGACAGCCAACGCCACGATCGTCGAACTCGTGTAGGTGGTGCTTGCGATGCTCTCATCGCCTCGGTCTCGCTGAGCAGCGTGGACTTCGGCACGATTGCGGCCATGAGGATTTCGGTGAACTACGATCTGTGTGAGTCCAATGCCTTGTGCTGCTTCGCGGCGCCGGAAATTTTCGAGGTGCGCGAGGACGAACTGCTGTATGTCATCGACGACAATCCGCCCGAAACCATGCGCGCCGAGGTCCATGAAGCGATCAATGCGTGCCCGAAGCGAGCCATCACCATCGATGACTGATCGATGGTGATGGCTCACGCTCACGTGTAGGCCCGAATAAAGGCATCGACACCGTCGACGAGAATCGATTCGATGGCATCTCCGGCAGATGCGTGCGACGCGTCGACGGTGTCCTGCACGAGCAGGACCGTGAGTGCGACGAAATGTTCTGCCGCCCGCAGCGGGGAATCGGTGCGGATTGCACCGTCCCTGACGAACTGTTCCATCCGCTCGGTGAACATTGCCATCGGCTTGCTGTGTACCGGTCCGAGTATCCGGCTGCCGCCGGATGCGGCGTTCACGAGGTTGCGATACTCGAGGTAGTCGGTGGAGGGCAGCGCTTCTGCCGCGACCCGCCGCACGAACTTCAGCAGTCCAGTGCGGGGGTCACACCCCGCGGGTAGTTCGTCGACGAGTGCGGCCGCCACAGTCACCACCACCCTCTCCGTGAGTAGCTCGACGATCGTGGAAAGAATGTTCTCCTTGTCGCCGAAATGGTCATAGACGGTCCGCTTGGACACATCGGCGCGGGCTGCGATGGCGTCAACACTGGTCGACTTGAATCCCGCGGTGAGAAACAACTCCTGCGCGGCGTCGAGAATCGCACGACGCTTGATCTCCGAGCGGCCGCGGCGGCTCGAGCCGGTGGTCGTGGTGGCCATGTTCTGAATCATCTCCAAACTGTGACGAATCTCAAACTAAACTAGTCGGTGTAGTGTAATCTCCGATCCGTGAACACCGGTGTTCCAGGCAGAACGCGTATCACGGATGAACCCCCGTCGGCCGTCCGGCAGGCCAAGATGCGCACCCCGCCCCCAGATCCTGGACGCCACCGCGCTTTCGCGCGGCCCTCTCACCGCCCGAGTGCCCTCGGTCGGACTCAGCCCCGCGACGAGGAGACTGCCCCATGAACGACACCCTGACCCTTCCCAACCGTACGGCCACCCTTGGCGCCGATCCAGGTGCGACGGAACTGGCCGCACCCAGCGGCTGCAGCCGGACCACCGAGGACCAGGCCCGGCGCAACTCGCTGGCGGCGTTCCTGCGCGCCCGGCGGGAGTCCCTGCAGCCCGAGGACATCGGGATTCCGCGACGCGGACGCCGGCGCGTGAAGGGACTGCGCCGCCACGAGGTCGCCGACACCGCGGCGGTGAGTGTCACCTGGTACACCTGGCTGGAGCAGGCTCGAGATATCCAAACCACCCCGCAGGTCATCGAAGCCTTGGCCCGCGCACTGCAACTCGATGACAGCGGGCACAGTTATCTGCGCCGGCTCGCCGGCGTGGCCCCGCGCACCACCTACATCGCCGCGCGCGATATCGGTTCCAGCATGAAGGCCCTTGTCGACAATTTGCTGCCCAACCCGGCGCACCTGATGCTGCCGGCCTCTGACCTGGTGACCTGGAACCGCTCCTATGCTCAGCTGTTCGTCGACCCCGCGACGTTGGCGCCGGAACACCGCAACGGTCTGTGGATCCAGGTCATGTGCCCAGAGATGCGCGACCGCCTCCTGGATTGGGAACTCGAGACTCGACGCGCTGCCGGCCGGTTCCGCGCCGAAGCTGCCAAGTACCCCGGGGATCCGCACTTCGCCAACGTCGTCGACACACTCACAGCCGAAAGCAGCTACTTCCATGCCATCTGGGAACGCCACGAGGTTCAGGGAGTTGCAGACCATGTCGAGACGATCAACCATCCCCAGGTCGGTCACGTGCGCGCCCGGCTGATGCAGCTGCGCCCGTTGGAGCATCCGAATATGTTGTTGATGGTGCATATGCTCGCCGACAACGAATCTCGGGAACGCATGCAGGCCCTGCTGGCAGAATGACATCGGCCGGGTCACCTCAGGCGCCAACGCAGGACCGCCACCCGCCAGCCCTGGGGCCCGAACTCGACATCGTCGAATCCGACATCGACGGACTGTCCGATCCGCAGATTGCGGCCGTCGGCCGGACCATCGATGAACCCGGGCATCAGCAGGTCGTCCTGTTCATCGAGCCGGACCATGGCCACGACAGAGGGCACCGAGTCGGCACCGGGCCCGTGACCGACGGTCCACGACGCAATGGCGCCACGGCCGCTCGCCGCAACCCAGCTCCACTCCAGTGAACTGCAGTCACCGCACACCGCGCGGGCCGGCCAACGCAGCCGCCGGCAGCGTGCGCAATCCTGGACCAGCAGCTCGCCCCGCTCCAGCGCATCCCACCACGGTGCCGAATCAGCATCGGCCAGCGGATGATCGGTCATGATGTCTACCCTCCCCGCTTCAGGATGACTGCCCCGGTGATACCACTGTTGATCCCCGGTTGAGCGGTCGACAAGGCCACCTCGGCGCCGGCGACCTGCCGGTCACCGCAGTCATGGCGCAGCTGCCGTACCGCCTCGACGACATGGTTGAGACCATGCACATAAGCCTCCGACAGATGACCGCCATGAGTGTTGACCGGAAGCCGACCACCGATCCGCGTCTCCCCTGCCGCGATCATCGACGCTGCCGCCCCGGGCTCACAGAACCCGTATGCCTCCAGCTGTAACGGCACCAGCGAGGAGAACGCGTCGTACAACTCGGCCACATCGATGTCGTCGGGGCCCATCCCCGCCGCCTTGTACAGCCGGGGAGCCATCTGGGCGGCCCCCGACAGAGTGAGATCCGAGCGGTGGTTGGAGGCCAACTGACTGCCCCCGCCCGAGGCGGTGGCGCAGATGGTCACCGGCGACCCCTTGGTGTCCCGGCCCTGAGCGGGCGACGTCACGACCATCGCGACGGCGGCATCGGACTCGATACAGCAGTCGAACAGCCGCAGCGGCTCGTAGATCCACCGCGAACCGAGATAGTCGTCCATGGTCATCGGTTTCCGCATCATCGCTGCGGGATTGCGAACTGCATTGTCGCGCTGGCTGATCGCCACCCGGCCGAGATCCTCCTCGGTGATGCCGTACCGATGCATATAGGCGCGGGTGAACATAGCGAACTGCGCGGGCGCGGAAACGTGCTGGTAGGGCAGCCAGTACTGGGCGTCAGAGGACATTCCGGCCATGGCCGCCGCGCCCGACATGCGGGGACCCGAACGCGCGTTCAGCGCCCGCCACACCACGACGCACCGGGCTTGCCCGGTGGCCACCGCCATGGCCGCCGCGGCCAGCGGTGCGATACAAGAACTACCGCCCCCGAACACATCTCGGATGAACCTCACATCGGCGACGCCCAGCACCTGGGCAACCAGTGCAGGGTCCGCCGAGTCGGCGATGCGATGACACGCCACCCCGTCGACGTCACGTGCCGTCAGCCCGGCATCGGCGAGCGCGGCGCTGATGGCCCGCACCGCGAGGGTGAGCGTGGAGACGCCCGAGCGCTTGGAGTAATCCGTACGCCCGACACCCACAATTGCAGCGGCGTCCCGAAAAGGGTTGTCCACAAACCGAATCTATCGGACGCCGTAAACTCCGAGATGGTGGGCCGTGCACTATCACCAATACCCATACGATAGGTGCGCCGACGAGTGCTCTGCCCTGACCATGGTGGCATCGCAACCATTTTCGTCATCGGCAACCGCGGCTAACCTGCTGACGGGATGATGGTTGCCTTCGAATATGGGCCATCCCAATCATACTCACGGCGAAAGAGACACGATGACGAGGCAGAACCACCGAACCGAGGCACGCGGTCCACTACTGGGACTGAAAGTGCTCGATGTCGGCCAGCTCGTCGCGGGCCCGATGATCGGCACCTATCTGGCCGATTGGGGCGCCGATGTCGTCAAGATCGAACAACCTCGAGTCGGCGACCCGATCCGCAAGCTGGGATCACACTCGGGTGCACCGCTGTGGTGGAAGATCAACGGCCGCGGGAAGCGTTCCATCGCCCTGGACCTGCATGAGCAGACCGACCGCGATGTGCTGTTGACGCTGGTGCAGTCGGCCGACATCTTCATCGAGAACTTCACTCCCGGGACCATGGAACGCTGGGGACTGGACTATCCGACACTGCGGTCGGTCAACCCGGGGCTGATCATGCTACGCGTCAGTGGATTCGGCCAGACCGGGCCGAACCGCGCGAGTCGAGCGTTCGGGCGGATCGCCCAGTCCTTCAGCGGATTCTCCTCGCTGAACGGGTTTCCGGACCGGCCTCCCATCCACCCCGGGATCCCGGTCGGCGACTACTTCGGGGCACTCACCGGCACCGCCGCGGTGCTGGCCGCATGCTTGGAACGACAGAAATCCGGAGAGGGCCAAGAGATCGATCTGGCCCTGTACGAGGCGTGCTTCCGTCTGATGGAACTGATGACCGCCACCTTCGACCAGGAGGGCAGGGTGATCGGCCGGGAGGGCACCTCCAACACCTATGTGGCACCGGTCGGCACCTGGAAAACCGCTGACGGAAAATGGTTCTCCCTGACCGCCAGCACACAGCCGGTGGCCGAGAGGTTGCTGCAGACCGTGGGAGGGGCCGAGTTGGCCGCCGACGAGCGCTTCGTATCGAACTCGCTGCGGGTCGCCAACCGCGAAGAGCTCGACGCGATCCTGGCATCCTGGGTGAACGGTCACACCACCGCCGAACTGGTCCGCATCTGCGATGACAGCGATGTCGCCTACTGTGTCGAGTACGACGCCGCCGACATCTTCGCCGATGCCCATTATCGGGCGCGGGGCAGCATCGAAACGGTGCAGGACCCGGTGTACGGCCCGATGCGGATGCCGGCGGTGGTTCCCCGGTTCAGCCGTACCCCCGGGTCCATTCGGTGGACCGGCGAGGAACTCGACGCCAGCCGCGAGGAGGTGCTCAGCGATCCGTCCTGGAAGGACGGTACATCCTGACCGGTTGTCGCGAGCCGTGCCGAACAGGGCCGAACACCGTTGGTGTTCGGCCCTGTTGGGCTGTCAGCCGCGATCGGGTGGGCTCATGTGCCGGTGAAAACACCCGCCCGGCGCTCCGTTATCGCCGAAAGGGCCTCGCCGACATCGTCGGTCGTGGCCAGCACGGCGACATGGGACGACACCATGTCGAGCGCCGGCCGCAGCTCCAGACTTGCCGACTGCCTGGTGACGCGCCGGATCATCCGAACGCTGGCCGGCGGATTGGCCGCGATAGATCGCGCGAGCGTCGTTGTCGCGTCGGACAGTTCGTCCGGGGCCACCACCCGGTTGACCAGTCCTATCCGCAGTGCTTCGGCGGCATCGACCGGTTCGCCGGTGAGTAGCAACTCCAATGCATTGGCTAGACCGACCAGCCGTGGTAGGAAGTATGCGCCTCCACCACCGGGTGCCAGCCCGAGCTTGACGTAACCCTCGGAGACCCGGGCCGTACTCGACATCACCCGCAGATCGCACATCAGCGCCATATCCAACCCGGCCCCGACCGCCACTCCGTTGATCGCGGCGATGATCGGTTTGCCAAGATCCTCAACTGCCAGGGCGATCCGTTGAATCCCGGCATGCAAGTCTGTCTTTCGTTCAAGCGGGGTGAGCGGATCGGTGAGCCAGGCCAGGTCGATTCCGGCGCAGAAGGCGCGGTCACCGGCGCCGGTCAACACGACCACCCGTACGTCGTCATCGGTCCGACAAGACCGCAGAATCTCCTCCCAGTCTCGGATCATGCTCATGGTGAAGGCATTTCGCGCCTCCGGTCGATTGATGACGAGAGTGCCGATTCCATCGTCAACCGTAAAGTCGAGGTGGTCCATCCGATCTCCTACCTTCTTATTCGCCCGGCGGTTTCGTCAGCGATTGATCCCAGCACGAACCCGTCACACAGTCCCAGACATCGGCCGCACCCAGCGCCGTTCGACCGACGTATCGGGCGTGGTGGCCCACACTGCCGAACTCGTCGACCCAGCTTCTGGCCCGCAACGTCGATGGCCACAGCGCATGCTCGATACTGGTTCCCATCGCACCGTGCAACTGATGCGCGGAGCCGGTCACCGAGCCGACGACCGCGCCCAGTACCGTCCTGGCAACCGACACCGCATAACGGGTGCGCCGGTCCCCGAACCCGAAGTCGGTAGCGGCGGCAATTGCCAACGTTACTGCGGCGCGGGCACGTTCGATATCCCCTGCCATGACAGCCAGCGTGTGCTGAACACTCTGCAACATGCTCAGGGGTCGGCCGAACTGAACCCGCTCTCGACAGTGCTGCACCGAGGACGCCGCGGCGGCATCGAGCGCACCGACCAACTGTACGCAGCGGGCCCACGCCCCGCGACACTCGTACTCGTCGGCCACGGCCGGATCGACGGGACGCAGCATACGACTCTCAATCGCGAAAGCGATATCGTCACGCGGTTCACCAGCAAGATTCATGCCATCGGTGAGCACCGTGTCGGCGGGATCGGCCAGACCGACGTGAAAGGTCCCGCCGCCGGCACCCGACCCGAGCACCTCGACCAGCACCACCAGGGCGGCCGAACGCGCCCACGGGACCGCGCCCGCCACACCGGTGACCAGCCCACCCGGCGCTGTCCCCACGGCCCGGCCGGCCGTCAGCGCCCCGCCGGTCGGTACCTCGATATCGGCGCGTTGCATCAGCCAGGCCGCCAGCAGGTCCGTCTCGGCGACCGGAACCGCGGCGCTGTTCCGTGCCAACCAGTACAGCACCACCGCGAGTTCGGCGGGTCCCGCCTCGTTGTCCGCATCGCTGGTGAGCCGGTCGAGTCCGCTCGCGGCCAACGCATCCCAGAGTTGCTCGTCGAAGGTGTCCGGCCGCCGCCGGCGCCCGACGCGGGCATCAAAGGAGCGTCGACCGAGATCGCCGGCCAGTTCGGCAAGCGCATCGAACTCGCCGGTCCCGGACCTGGCGTCGATGACACCGTTGGCCAGCACGGAGTCGAAGTTCGTCATCGTAATCCCATCCCCCGCGCCACCACGCCGCGCAGCACCTCGTTGGTTCCGCCTCGCAGTGTGAACAGCGGCCGGTGCAACCACGCGGTGTTCACCATTGCCTGAAGTTCTCGGTCGATCGGTATGCGGTCCAGCAGATCGGCGACGATCTCGACCGATTCCTGCTCGAATCGAGTTCCCAGATCCTTGACCAACGCGGCCTGGTTGGCGGCCGACTGCCCGGCCACCAACGCCCGGGCCACCGCCACCGACAGCTGCCGCAACGAAGTCAACCGGGCGATCAGGTGGCCGATATCGGCCAACACCGCATCGTGGGTATCGGCCTGTGCAGCCAGCCGAGCCAGCGCGGCCGAGATCAGCGGCATCGTCGTCAGTATGCGTTCGGGTCCGCTGCGCTCGAAGGACAGCTCGGATGTGACCTGATGCCAACCGTTTCCGATCGCGCCGAGCACATCGGCCTCGTCGATCTCGACATCATCGAGCAGTACCTCGTTGAAGTGGTGCTCACCGGACATCAACTCGATGGCACTGATGGTCACACCGGGGGCGTCGCAGGGCACCAGGAATTGGCTCAGCCCGGCGTGCCGATGTTCGGGATCGACCGCACTGGTGCGGGCGAGCACCACGATTTGGTGCGAGTGGTGGGCTCCGCTGGTCCACACCTTGGTTCCCGACAGCTTCCAGCCGCTTACTGTTCTGGTCGCACGGGTGGAGACCGCGGCCAGATCCGAACCGGCACCGTGTTCACTCATACCGATCGCCGAGTAAAAGCGTCCCGCAGCGATACGCGGCAGGAGGCGGCGACGCTGCTCCTCCGTGCCGTAGGTCAGCAGTGCGGGCGCGACCTGACGATCGGCGATCCAGTGCGCGGCCACCGGCGCGCCGTGTGCCAACAGTTCCTCGGTGACCACGTAGCGGTGCAGATGGCCCAGGCCCGCCCCGCCGTACTCGCGTGGTGTGGTGATACCCAGAAAGCCCGCGGCACCGAGGCGTTCGCTGAATCCTTCATCCCAGCAGGACAGCCATGAGTCGACGTGGGGAGTCCAGCCGTGCGCATCGCGATCGGCACGCAGAAACTCCCGGATCCCGCTCCTCATCGCCGCCAATTCGGCACCGTTGGCGGAGAGGTCGGCGAAATACCCGCTCACCGAGGGCATGGCGTCGGTGCTCATGCGCGCACCGGCAACGGACCGGCGAGTCCGCGTGGCGCGGTGCCCCACAGCCAGCGCGCCGCCTGTTGCAGTTCGTCGAATTCCAGGCGTTCGCCGTTGCGCGCAACATAGTGGTGCGGCGCCTCGGTGAATCCTTCGATGCGGATCAGTCGGCGGCCGTCGATGCGCAGTATCTGCCCGGTCAGCCATGACGCCTGCGGGGATTGCAGCCAGGCCACCACGGCCGAGATGCATGCCGGGTCGAGTTCTGGATCGGCGGCCCGCTCGTCACCGAAGAACGCTGCGCTCATCCTGGTGACCGCCAGCGGGGAGATCGCGTTGACCGTGACACCGTAGCGCTGCATCTCCAGCGCTGTGACCATGGTGAGCGCGCCGATACCCGCCTTGGCCGCGCTGTAGGCGGCCTGGCCGGGGTTACCCCACAGCCCGGCACCCGAGACGGTGTTGACGATGTGGGCGTCCACGACGTGTCCGCTCCTGGCCATCGAGCGCCAGTAGTCACACGCGTGTTTGGTCACCGCGAAGGTTCCCTTCAGGTGAACATCGACGACCGCGTCCCAGGCCTGTTCCGTTGCGCTGGTGATCACTTCGTCGCGCAGAATCCCCGCGTTGTTCACCACGCCGGTGAGCGTTCCGAACATCGACACCGCCCGGGCGACCATATCCCGGGCATCCCCCCAATCGGTGACCGAACCGGTGTGCGCCACCGCGGTTCCTCCGGTGCTGGTGATCTCGGCGACGACGGCTTCAGCGGGGCCGACGCCGCCACCGCCGCCGTCACGGTCCACTCCCGGATCGTTGACCACGACCGCGGCGCCACGCGCCGCGAGCTCCAGGCAGTGGGCACGTCCGATACCCCGGCCTCCTCCGGTGACCAGAACCACCTGACCGTCCAGTGCTGACATACCCGATCCCTTCTCGATCAGAGGCCGAACAACTCGGCTATCCTTTTGCGCCGCAACGGCCAATCGGCATCGCGCAGGTCTGCGTGGCCGTTTTCGGTCACGATGAGGTCCACATCGCCGGCAGGTGTGGACACCGGTCGGCTGAGTTGCTCCACCAACGGACTGCGATCGTTCACCGTCGAGGGGGTCGCGATGATCGACAGTCCGCGTGGATGCATTCGGGCGGCGGCGCAGAAGTCCGGGTGCCCGCCGATCCCGCCGATGAGCTTGTCGCCCCACCCCTCGACGTTCACCTGCCCCACGTGGTCGATCTCGACCGCCGTGTTGACTGCCATGAACGGAATCCCCCGCGACAGCCGGGTGAGATCATGGGTGTGTTGCACCCCGCGCAGTATCGGCCGCCCGTCCGCCCAGTCGTAGAATTCTTGTGTCCCAGTCAAATAGGTCGACGACGGGTTGCCACAGAGCAGCCCGTGGCGCTCCAGATCGACCACCGCATCGGTGAGAAGGCCGGTGTCCACATGTAGCGGCACCGTCGCTCGGCGCAGCAGCGCGGTACCCAGTTGCCCAGGGCCGTACTGGATTCGGGCACCCGCCGGGATGAACCGCAGCACCGCGTCGGCCAGCGCATCGTGCAGCGGCTCCGGTTCCCGATGGTGGCTGACCGGACCGGCACAGCTGCGGGCGATGATCTCGACCTGCGCCGGGTTCAGGGGTGCCTCGGCCGAGGCCATGGGGGTGGCGTCGTCGATGACGGCCAGAACCGGAACCTCGGCCTCGACCAACGTGCGCTGGTAGGATACCTCGCTGCCGAAGTGCAGTGTGCCCGCGCGTTCGATGAGGCGGGTGATCAGCAGCTGCGGCCGTAGTCGGTCGGCCAGCAGGGCCGGCCATGCCGAGAACCGAGCCGGGACAAATCGGGTTGTCTCACTGCGCATCAGCACCCGTGCTCCGGCGCCGGGCATCAACACGATCAGCTCCGCGAAGGCCCCGGCGTCCAGGCCGTCCGCGGGTTCGGGCAGCCAACCAACGACCAGTCGGATCCCCCCGATCTCGGCTGCCGCGCTGCACAGGGCCTCACAGACCGAGGTGCCGTCGGGCAGTCTTCCCAGTACTCCGGCCCCGTCACCGAGGGCCACCGTCATACCCGGGCGCAGCCTCGCCCGGAACACGTCACCCAGTGCCAGGGTGGTCAATGCGGTTCCCGCGGCAACTTGAGAACCCGCTCGGCAAGGATGTTGCGCTGAATCTCGCTGGTGCCGCCCAGAATCGTCTGGGCGCGCCCGACGAGCATGTGCCGCACCAGTTCATCTAGCTCGGGGTCGACACACACATCGATACCAAGCACGTCGGTGGCCAGGTCAGACAGGTCGCGATCAGTTTCGGAGGCAACCAGTTTGAGCACCGAGAACTCCGGTGATGTGACATCGCCGCCGGATACGGCACGTTGCCAGGTGTAGCGCAACAGCCACGTCCTGGCCCACAACCGCGTCATCGCGCGGGCCAGCACCGGGTCCAGCACACCGCGGTTGCGTGCCGCGGCGACCAGGGCTTCATGGCGGCGGAACATCGCCACCGCATGGGTGCCCAGGGTCAGCCGCTCCCGCCCGAGCATCGCCAGTGCCAGTTCCCATCCTTGTCCCACCCGGCCGACCAGGGCGTCGTGCGAGATTTCGACACCATCGAGGAATACCTCGTTGAACTTCGACTCCCCGTCGATCTGACACAGCGGGCGCACCGTGATACCCGGGGTCCGCATCGCGACGATGAACATCGACAGCCCGCCGTGCTTGTCGGATCCCGTGCGGGCCAGCAGGATTCCGAAATCGGCGTCCGCGGCACCGGAGCTCCACACTTTTTGTCCGTCCACCCGCCAGCCCGTCTCGGTGGGCTGAGCGCGGGTACGCAGTGATGCCAGATCAGAACCCGCCTCGGGCTCGGAGAACAGCTGGCACCAGATGTGCTCTCCGGTTCGGATGGGTTCGAGGTGTCGCGCCTTCTGCGCATCGGTGCCGTAGCGGATGAGCACCGGACCTACCAGGTCGGGCCCGAAGATGCTGAACTGCCGGGGAACCTCGGCGCGCGCACATTCCTCGGCGAACATCGCCTGGAACGCCACCGACGCATCCCGTCCGCCGTACTCGGCGGGCCAGTGCAGGCAGGTGTAGCGATGCTCGGCCAGGAAGGTGTGCCAAGCCGAGCCTGGCCCGACATCGGCCCCGGTGGGAGTGGGTCCGTAGTTGCGCAGTCCAGCCGGTTTGGGCGCCGCGGCCAGGAAGGCACGCAGTTCCGCACGGGCGATGGCCGGGGAAGCGGTGCCGAGGCCGCCGGTCATGACGCCATACCGTTCAGCGCAGCCGATTGCTCCAGCACTCTCCAGTGCGCCGCCGGCAACCCGAACAAGACTTCATCGGTGCGGGCCCGTTTGACATAGAGCCCCACAGCGTGTTCCCAGGTGAAGCCGATGCCACCGTGAATCTGCAAGTTGGCGTGCGCGGCATCGCGCAGAGCTTCCGAGCACACCGCCTTGGCCATGCTGACCAGCCAGGGCGCGTCGGGGTCGGCGGTGTCGACGGCCTCGACCGCGGCCAACGACGCCGACCGGGCCATCTCCAGTTCCACCAGCATGTCGGCGCACCTGTGTTTGATGGCCTGAAACGAACCGATCGGCCGGTCGAATTGCCTACGCACCCGGGCATATTCGACCGCCATCTCCAGGACTCGTTCGGCGGCACCCACCTGCTCGGCAGTGAGTACTGCGACGGCATAACGCAGACTGTCGCCGACGATATCCTCGACTGGGCGATCGGCGGGCAGGTGCCGGGCCGCCGCAGCGTCCAGGCCGACCGTCGCCATCGGCCGGGTCGCATCCAGTACGGATTGCGCGGTGATCGTGACGCCGGTCTCATCGCGGTCGACGAGGTAGAGCTGTGGCCGCCCGTTCTGCGCGGCGAGCACGACGATGTGCTCGGCTCCCAGCGCGCCGAGGACGTGGCGGACCGATCCCGAAAGCCGCCACTGTCCACCGTCGTCGACCGCTGCCGGAAGTTCGGCCTCGTCGACGCGGCCGTCCCTGGTGGGCACTGCCGCCGTGGCGGTGCGGCCGCCGGCAGCCAGGTCCTCCAGCAGGTCAGTGGATTCGCCGGTGGCGGTGAGCAGTCTGGTGGCCAGCACGGCCGATGACAGGAATGGCACCGGCGCCAGCGCCCGGCCCAGCTCGTGGGCGATCACGGCATGTGCCGCGATCGGGCAGCTATCGTCCTGGTCACCGTCGGGGATACCGATCGCGGCGACGCCGACCTGGCCACACAAGGCTTCCCAGAGCGGACGATCGAAGCCGCGATCGTCCGCGGGTCCCTCGTAGGCGACGGCACGCAGCCGGTGTTCGGGCAGTAGCCGCGTGCACGCGGCACGGACCGAAGAGCCGAGCGTTGCTCGCTCTTCGGCGGAAAGCATAGTCATCTAAGATCTTTCGCAACATTTGTGAGATTCACAGAGGACCGACAGCCTCAGTTATACCGCCGGGTGGCGGGTGGCAAAAGCTGCGACGGGGGTATGGAAGGCACCCCCTACGTACGCTCTACGCGACGTCCCGATTACGGGTTACCCTACTGTGCACCAACAGCTTCGATATTTTCGCCGCGGCCGGCAGCAGGTGCTCTTCGAGCTCGTCCTTGGTGCGCACCGAACGGCCCGAGGGCGAGGCAAGCCCCAGCGCCGCAGGCATGCTCGCATCGGCCAGCGGCGCGGCAATGCAGGTGACCCCGTAGCGGAACTCCTGGTCACTGATCGACAACGGGCCGGCCATCAAATGACGCTCCAGCCGCGAGCTGGTCTCAATGGTGTGAGATGTGTAGCTGTGCAATGGCTTTTGCCTCAGATACGCTTCACGCTGGGCGGCTCCGGCGTGCGCCAGAATATTTTTGCCGATCGCGGTGGCATGGCCAGGAATGCGCACGCCCGGCCAACAGTCGATCTGCGGGGCCGCGGGGTGTTCGACGATGTTCCAGACTTCGACTTCACCGTGGATCAGGCCACCGACCATGACGTGTGACCGCGTGGCCGCCGCGAGTCGCGCCATCGCCTCGCGCACCAGTCGATAGTCTCGGGCACGACCTTCCAGTTCTGCGACACTGGCGAACTGCGGTCCCAGCACATAGCGACCATCCTGTGTACGGGCAAGGTATCCCTCGTACACCAGGGTCCGCACCAGACGATAAACCGTGGCGCCCACGATTCCGGTTGATTCGCTGAGGGATTTGGCCGTCACAGGGCCCCGCTCGGCCACGATGTCGATGAGCTTCATCCCCCGCTGCAGGCTCTGGATCAGAGTGGGGGCCGTCGCGTCCACGGGTTCAGCCCGCACCGTTGACGACGGCCAACGACCGCGGCTCTGCGGGGACAGTGGCGGTCGCGAGACCAGTCCAGTCCAGCCGCCCACCCAGCACATACGCGCCGTCATCCAACCGGATCAGATAGCCGTCGTGGACCAGCGTTCGCAACAGGTGGTAGGCCGTCGGAAGGGGAAGCCCAACCTGACGGGCAACGGACTTTGCGTGCAGTGGACCGTCCGCGGCCACCACGTTGATGATGCGCAGACCGCGCTGGAGTGATCGAATCAAGGTCTGCTCTGCGCCTACCACCGCACCTCCCAAGCTCAAGGCCGAGTGAATGTTGTCCATACGCAGCGAACCTTAGGCAGCCCCCGACCGCCGGAACAAGGGATAGTTCGTTGCTAGCACTTCCGCTAACACAGATGGCTCGTACGTACCGACATCGGGTAGCTGGCCGTAACGTCGCTCCCAGTTCGAGCGCGTGGCGGTTGGTGGTGCCTCACCTACTTTGAGCGCGTAGAAGACCTGGATTCACGCCGAAGTCGCGGAGTTCATCGGAGTAGTGCGAACACCACGCAGGGTTCTTCCCAATGTCGTTGCGGTCGGCAAAGCTGAAATGAGGCATTGTCGGCTGCACCGCGGCGCCCGGCGCTTGGAAGAGAAAGAGTGACAAAACATGGTTCAACCGGCCACCGATCGGCGTCCGACTGTGGACTTCGACCACCACGATCAGAGTATCGCGCACCGCATCCACGATGTATATCGAGATCTTCGCAACGAACACCCGCTGCAGTGGACCGACCATCACGGCGGTTACTGGGTTGCTACCGGATATGAACCCATTCACGCGATCGCCTCGGCACCCGACGATTTCACCTCCGGCGAGGCCCTCATCCCGGACGTGACCGCGGGCAATCCACTGATTCCGCAGATGCTCGAAGACCCCGAACACCGCCTGTACCGCACGCTGCTGCGGGACTGGTTCACACCGCGGCGCATCACCAGTTTCGAGCCGGTCCTCCGGGAACTGACGGCCGACGTGCTGGCCTCGTTGACCTCACCGGCCGACCTGGCCACCGACTTCGCGCTGCCCATCCCGATGGAGATGATTCTGCGGGTGGTAGGTGTCCAGGCACAGAACATGGATCTCATCCGCGACGGGGTCCGATACATGGTCGACCAGGGCGGCCAGGACACCAGCGGCGCGACCGACGCCTGGCAGGGCGCAATGACATTTGTGCAGGACGTAATCATCGCCCCACTTCGCGAGAACCCCGGTGACGATCTGCTCAGCTACCTGCTCGCCAAGCAGCCCGAGATGGACGAACTCACCGACGATGTGATCGCCGCGATCGGATTCAGCATGATCGGCGCCGGGTTCGACACCACCTACAAGACGCTGGCCACGACCCTGGCCTACTTCGCCGAGAATCCCGAGGTGCAGGCGCAGGCTCGGCAATCGCCGTCGGCGCAGGTCGTGGAGGAGGCCCTTCGGCTGTTCGCTCCGGTGATCTCCGCACGTACGGTGCAAAGCGACACCACAATGGCGGGCCAGACACTCAAGTCCGGCGAGCGGGTATTACTCGCGTTGCCGGCCGCCAACCGCGACCCGGCCGAATTCGCCGATCCGGATCAGCCCAAATTCGACCGAAACAATGTCCGCCACTTGACCTTCGGGAGTGGTATCCACAAGTGCCTGGGTATGCATCTGGCACGCCTGGAACTGCGGGTGGCGATCGAAGAGGTGTTCCGGGCGTTCGACGACTTCCAGGTCGCACCCGGCGAGCAGGTCAAGTACGTGCAGAGCCACGTGTGGGGTGCTGTGTCGGTCCCCATCTCGTTCAGTCGCGCCACGAACGTGTAGTGCCGCCCCAACCCTGTCGTCGACGCGCTCGCGTTGGCACAGCCGCAGTAACAAGTCCGTGAAGATCACTGAAACCAAATCTGTTACATTGGAGGATATTTCGGTGTTGGTTGAATCAGTATGGCGTAGTCTCAGTCGGTCTCGGCGGATGGGCACTCCCCCGTCGGCCGCCGCCGAGCCCCGGATCGGCGCTGCGCGCTCGGCAGCCCGATTGACATCCTCGGGCAGCGACTCCTACGAAGGTGGGCCGGTTGCGCCCAGCGAATGCGCACTACTGGTCTTGGGCTGCCAATCTGAGATCCTCGCCTCGATACCGCAGCACGACGAGCTCATCGCGAGGATCAACAAGGTCGTCGATATCCTCCGCATCCACGAGGGAATCGTGGTCCAAGCGCGCACAGCGTTCGACCCGATGGACTACCGGTTCCCGCCATTGACCAACAAGGAGTTCTCGACCGTGGTGCAGGAGCATCGGCTGCAGAACGGGACTCCCGATGCCGAGCTGCACCCGGCGTTGGCCGTACGACCCGAGGATATCGAGCTGCGCACCACCAGGTTGGGGATCTTCTCGACCACCGACCTGGACGAACAACTGACCAACTGCGGTGTGACGACCCTGATCGTCGCCGGATGCCACACCAGCGGTGCGGTACTGACCACCATCAGGGAGGCCGCCGACCGCGACTACCGAATCATCATGGTCGCCGGTTGCACCGCCGACGCCGACGCAGCGGTCCACGACTTTCTCTTGGACAGGGTGTTCCCCCGCCAGGCCGAAGTCTGGACGGCCGCGCAGTTGTACTCGTCACTGGCTGCGAACAAATAGGCGCTACTAGTAGGGGGACGCAGCACAGTATCCGCTACCGCGGACCGTTCTGCTCACAGCAGCGTGAGCGGCGAAAGTCACTGTCGCTGCGGCATTGTCGGGCGTATGACCGATGAGAAGCCGCCACTGTTCAATCACCAACTGCGCGACAATCTGTTCCGCCGGCGGGTGCTGGTGCTCGATGGGGCGCTCGACGAGGACAACGGCACCGTCCTGACCACGCAGATATTGACGCTGGCCGCCGATGACGCCCATCAGGACATCGCGCTGTGGATTCACTCACCGGGTGGTTCGGTACCGGCAATGCTCGCCATCCGCGATGTCATCCGGCTGGCACCGTGCGATGTTTCCACCGTGGCGCTGGGATTGGCGTGCAGTGCCGGCCAGTTCTTGTTGTCTGCCGGAACCCCGGGCAAGCGCTACACACTACCACACGCCCGCATCCTGATGCACCAGGGATCGGCCGGTATTGCCGGATCCGCGGTGGAGGTCGAGGTGCAGGCAGACGATCTGCGTCATACCCGCGACACCGTGCTGAGGATCATCGCCGAGGACACCGGGCAGGATCTCGAGCGCATCTTCGCCGACTCCCTGCACGACCGTTGGTTCACCGCCACCCAGGCCCGCGACTACGGCTTCGTCGACCATGTCGTCGAGCATTTCGCTCAGGTCGTGCCAGATCGCAAGCAGCAGTTCGGCATCGGGGCCCAAGCATGAGCACCTACACGATCCCGAACGTGATCACCCGCAACGCCAGTGGCGAGCGGATCATGGACGTCTACTCGCATCTGCTCACCGAGCGGATCGTCTACCTCGGTACCGCGATCGATCCCGGCGTCGCCAACGCGCTCATTGCCCAACTCCTGCATCTGGAGGCCGACAATCCGGACCGGGAGATCAGCCTTTACATCAACTCCGACGGCGGCGATCTGTCCGCGATGCTGGCCGTCTACGACACCATGCGCTTCATCAAGGCGCCGGTCGCCACGACCTGCCTCGGGCAGGCGGTCGCGGCGGGTGCGGTACTGCTGGCCGCCGGTGCACCGGGCCGGCGTGCCGTCCTGCCACACACGCGGGTGGTGCTCCACCAACCGGCCGCGCAGGGGCGCGGAACCATTCCCGATCTGATCCTGCAAGCCGATGAAGTGGTCCGGGTGCGCAACCAGCTGGAAGCGATCCTGGCGCGGCACACCGGCCGAACGGCCGATCAGCTCAGACACGACACCGACCGGGACCGGGTATTCGACGCACCGGCCGCCGTCGCCTACGGACTGGCCGACCGTGTCCTCGAAGAGCGCTGAACGCTATGCCGCGAGCAGCACCGGCCCGACCGGGCGTCGCTCCGAGGCCCGGCTCAGGTCGGCGGAGATCCCGCCGAGCAGGCGACCGAGGCGCAGCCCCAGCGCACCGGAAACGGCCGCGATCATCTCGCTCGACGGTTCCTTGCGGCCGCGCTCGATCTCAGAGAGGTATTGCGCAGAGATCCCCGCGCGTTCGGCCACATCGATCAACCGCGCACCTTGAGCTTCCCGCGCAGCGCGCAGCCTGCGCCCGAGCACGTCACGCCACAGCGGTTCCGGTTCCGGCTTGCGGTCCGGGTGAATGCGGATGATCTCGGCCATGTACACATCGTCGCAGCATCCCGAGGTCCGATGCCAACGATGTTCGCTGCCGGTGAAGTGCGCCCGAAGGGATTCGCCACCCAACCCTTCGGAAGGCGCTTTTGCGGAGGCGCGAGTCCGTGACAGTCCGTTAACATGTTGCGCTGCAATTATTTTCGCAACGTATTCATGCGATATCGCCGCTCCTCGAACAAACGCACAGGAGTCGTCGCTGGAAACTACTGTGGATCGAGAACCCTCAGTACCTCGTCTGCGAACCAACGGTGCCTGGTCCCGGGCCCTGTCCCGACTTCTCGCACGATTCCCTCGGCTGTGAGCGTTCGCAGCAAGTTGGTCGCACCGGGCTGACTGACGTCCAACCTCTTTTGAACAGCGCGTACGGTCATAATCGGGTTGGCAAACAGTAGGTCGGCAACTTCGATCGCTCGACTTCTGCTTCCCTGGAGGATCAGCCGGTATTTCTCTCGGAGGTCCGATAATTCTTCGGCACGAGTGACCGCGTCTGCAGCTTGTCCAGCTATGCCGAGCAGGAAGAAATCGAGCCATTCATCGATCTCCCCCCGCTCGCGAATGAACTGCAGCCGGTCGTAGTACTCGCCTTTGCGCTGATCAAAATAGCTAGAGATGTACAGCAGCGGTGTCGGCAGGCGCCCCCTGTTGACTAGGTACAGAATTATGAATAGCCGTCCGATGCGGCCATTGCCGTCGAGAAACGGGTGGATCGTTTCAAATTGGTAATGCAGTAGGGCGCAACGAATCAGCAACGGCAGTTTCGGGTCGTCGTCATGTAGGTACTTCTCCCAATCATCCAGGGCTTCCCACATGTTCTCTACGGTTGGAGGTACGAAACGCGCCGTACGGGGCTGGTTGTCCGGGGAGGAGATCCAGTTCTGTGTTTTGCGAAAATCACCAGGAGTTCGTTCTTGGCCTCGAACACCGGTTAGCAGAATCTCGTGCATCTCGCGGATCAGCCGTAGCGAGATTGGAAACCCCTCGTTCAAGCGCTGGAGCCCATGGCCCAGCGCGTGGATGTAGTTGCGTACCTCCTGGACGTCAGCGCGTGTAGACGTCCCTGTCACTGCCGCGTCGAACACCTCGGTGACTGAAGCCTGAGTTCCTTCAATGCGAGAACTCGCCACGGCCTCTCGAGTGACGTACGCATTCACCAGCAGGTGAGGGTCTGGTAGGAGTCGGCCAGCACCGCCGAGGCGCCCAAGAGCAGCGTCAGCTTCCGACAGAAGCATTATCGTCCGCGGTCTGAGCGTCAGCTCGTGCGGGACCGGCCTAGGGACGAACGCGTGATATGCGGCGCTGCCACCCGTCGACACCGCCGTCCCCCACTCCGGAGCTACAAACCTCGTTGGGTCCATCGACAGAAGGTATAACAAAAGCCGCGTTTCGTTATAGGTTGCGGCCCAACCTGCAACCGTTGTTGGGTCCCTATCCGCGGGGGGTTCGAGTCGCCAACCTCGGGGAATGGGCAGGTTTATGCCGTCTGACCGTCCCGCACACCTCTTGCACTTGGGTCACGAAACAGTAACGGACACGGTGGTCCAGCAACCGTCACGGTGGGGAAGTACGGGATACAGCGAAGCGGTGTTTGCCAGCTAACTGACTAACACCGCCTGACCTGCAAATATGGTGCGCCCGAAGGGATTCGAACCCCTAACCTTCTGAAGTAGACACCCGTACACGCCCGTTCGCCAACGTGCGCATAAGTATTGCCGCACAGCGGAATTCAATACCGACAGTCCAGTGAGGTACACACGAATACGGTTAGATTCTCAACCGTTTGTAGCGCGAAAGTGGAGCCTCGAATCGCAGTCGTGACGGTTGCCGGCCGCTGAATCTACTGCGGACGGCCTGCGGACGGGGCTACGTCCCGGCCTTGTGGAATCGGCTGGCGTCGAACGGCACAACCTTGCCGCTATCAGCTTCCCCGGTGGTGTCACCAGTCTTGACGGCGCGTAGCCGAAGGATCTCGGCCTTCGCGCGCTCCAGCGCAGGGTTGAGGTTCGCCCGCAAGTTCGGCACGGCTTCGAACGTCTCCGCGAGCAACCGGTACCGCAACTCGACCTCGGCCAGGTCGTCCTTGGCGTCCATCGCCTCAGCCAACGTCTCGTACGTCGCCATCAGAGCCACACCTTCCTCGGGAGGGGGGTAGGGGGGTGCCACACACACATCCGCCAATGC
>JAEWRC010000067.1 GCA_023460175.1 Actinomycetes bacterium | reverse complement strand
GGCCCAGCCCCAGCGCGTCGGCCGCGAGTCCGACCAGCGCGTCGGTGCGCGCCTCGCGGTCATCGCCGGCCAACAACAGCGCCCGGCCGTCCCAGCCCCGGGCCACCGCGTGCCAACCGAGTTGTCGCCACAGCGAGGCCTCGGTGCTGTGCGCCAGGGAGGTCAGCGGACCGGCCGGCGTCGCGCGGCGCAGCATGGCCAACTCGGTGCGCGCCGCGCCGTAGCGTCCCTGCCCGCCGGCGGCCACCGCGCGCAACCAACGCTGGGCCGGATCCTGCGCCGGCGGCAGCGGCCAACGTTCGGGAACATCGCCGAACGCCGCGGCGTACAACGGCCCATCTAACGGCCCGTCGGTGGGGCGAGGAAATGCGTGCGACATCGGCGGGACGCTATCAATTCACAAGTTAACAGTTGACGCCCGCTGCGTTACGAACACATAAATCGCTTCCAGATCGCGGGTTAACGAGTTTGCCACCGAGATGTGGGCGACGTGCGGAAATTCAAGATCCGTGCGGGAATTCCCGTTTCGACAAGTCATCGCGATGCCGCGAAACGGGCCAAAGGATGAACATGAAGTAAATTCTTACCCTGCGGATATGCCCTTTACCACAGCGTCCGACTATTGACTCCCTTTCCGGGAGACCCATACTTTGTGAGTGCACTCGAGTTGTCATCGGCGACAGAACTCGGACTACACCTTCCTTTGCCAATCAAAGGAACTGGGCGACAAGGGGTTCTCCAATGCCACAGCCGCAGCAACTGCCCGGGCCCAACGCCGACATCTGGGATTGGCAAATGCACGGGGTGTGCCGAGGCGTCGACTCCGCGGTCTTCTTCCACCCGGACGGTGAACGCGGCCGCGCCCGCGCCCAGCGCGAAGTGCGCGCCAAGGAGATGTGCCGCAGCTGCCCGGTGATCGTCCAGTGCCGTTCGCACGCCCTGGCGGTCGGCGAGCCCTACGGGATCTGGGGCGGGTTGTCGGAGTCCGAGCGCGAGTTGCTCCTCAAGCGCGGGATCCGCCGCAGCGCCTGAGCCAGGCCGATGGCCGCCGCGGCGACCACGGCCAGGGCCGTCAGCCAGGGCAGCAGGTAGCCGAACAGCAGGATCAGGTCCCCGGCGGTGTCGACCATGGTGTCCCAACCACGTTTGATCTGGCCGAAGAAGCCCTCGTAGCGCTGCGGCGACGACGTGCCGGCCTGCTCGGCGGTGAACGTGACGTCGACGGTGCTGTAGGCGATCTGCTCGCCGAGGGCCGTGCGCTGGGCGCGCAGGCTGTCCAGCTCGGCCTGCCGCTCCGACAGCGCATTCTCGGCGCTGATCAGCGCTTCGGGGTCCCGCGCGTCGCGCATGATGTCCAGCAGGCGGTCCACCGAGGTCTGCAGCGCGGTGATCCGGGCGTCGAGGTCGACGCGCTGCGCGGTCACGTCCTCGGTGCGGGTGTTGGCGTTCTGCACGAACCCGAGGGCCCCGAGTTCCTCGAGTACACCGTCGAGCTTGTCGGCCGGGACCCGCAGCACCACCGACGACTGTGCGCGGCCGGCACCGGTGCCGGCGTCGTCGGTCCGGTTGTCGACGCGACCGTCGGCGTCGGCCGCGATGTCGGTGGCCTGGTCGGCGGCCACGACGGTGTCGGCGACCGTGATGCGCATTGTGGCGGTCTTGACGACGTCGCGCTGCGGCGCCGTCGGCTCACCCGGCGCGGGCCCGAACTTCTCCGGCGCCGGGGCGATGGCCGGGGCGCTGTCCATGGCCTCCGGTGCGGTGCCGCGCAACGGCGCCTGTCCGTCGGAGCAGCCCGTCAGGACAACGAGGGCGGTCAGTCCCAACACGAACGCCGCCAGCTTGGGTGACTTCATGGGACAACGCTAATTCACACTGCGAGCTGCATGCGAGACTCATCGGGATCACCCGTCCATCCTTGTGAGGAGTCGCGCGATGACCGATCTGTCCGGAGTCACCGCCGTGGTCACCGGAGGGAACTCCGGGATCGGCCGCGCAATGGCAGTTGGTATCGCCAAAGCCGGTGGCGCGGTGTCGATCTGGTCGCGGAACGCAGAGCGCAACGCCGAGGTGGTCGACGAGCTACGCGCGCTGGGCGCGGACGCGATGTCGGTGTCTTGCGATGTCGCCGACGAGGCGGCGGTCATCGACGCGATGCGCCGCACCGTCGCCGAGTTGGGTCCGCTGGGTTGTTTCGTGGCCAATGCGGGGATGGTCGACGCGCCCGCCCCGATCGTCGACACCACGTTGGAATCGTGGCAGCGGGTCGTGCGTACCAACCTCGACGGCGCCTTCCTGTGCACCCGCGAGGCCGCGCGGCGTTTCGTCGAGCAGGGCGGCGGAGGGTCCATCATCGTGGTGTCCTCGACATCCAGCCGGTACGGGGCCGCGGGCATCGCCTCCTACGCGGCCAGCAAGACCGCCCTCCTCGGACTTTCCCGGACCCTGGCCGTGGAGTTGGCTCGGCACCGGGTGCGCTGCAACACCCTGATCCCGGGGTGGACGAGGACCAGCATCACTGCCCATGGGCAACAGAACCCCAAGTTCATGGACGCCACCATCGGTCGCACGCCCGTGCGACGGTGGGCCGAGCCCGACGAGTATCAGGAAGTCGCTGCGTTCCTCGCCGATCCCACCCAGCTCTTTCACACCGGCAACGAAGTGGTTGTCGACGGGGGCTACACCATCTTCTGACGGGCAGCCCCCGCTCGCCTACCTCGCCAGATCGCGCAGCACCCGATCGGTGGCCGCCCAGTCCATGCACTTGTCGGTCACCGACTGGCCGTAGGTGAGCGGCTGGGCTTCGGGCGCCTGTGCCCCACCGACCAGGAAGCTCTCCAGCATCACGCCGCTGACCGGCGACCCGTCGCGCACCAGTTGGGCGACCTCGGCGGCGACCCCCTCCTGACGGATGTGGTCCTTACCGGAATTGGCGTGGCTGCAGTCGATCACGACCCGCCCGGGCAGTCCGGCCGCCTCGAGTCGGGCCGCCGCGGCCGTCACTGCGTCTCCGTCGCAGTTCGGTCCGCCGGTGCCGCCGCGCAGGATCACGTGGCAGTCCTCGTTGCCCTCGGTCGTGACGACCGCGCCGCGGCCCATGTCGTCCATGCCGAAGAAAACATGCGACGCCGTAGCGGATTTCGCGCCGTCCACGGCGACCTGCACGTTGCCGTCGGTCCCGTTCTTGAACCCGACCGGCATCGACAGGCCCGACGCCAACTGGCGGTGCACCTGGGATTCGGTGGTGCGGGCACCGATCGCTCCCCAGGCCACCGCGTCGGCGATGTACTGCGGGCTGGTCGGCTCCAGGAACTCGCAACCCACCGGCAACCCGATGTCGATGACGTCGAGCAGCAGTTGACGGGCGACGCGCAGCCCGCGGGCCACGTCGAAGGTGCCGTCCATCCCCGGGTCGTTGATCAGGCCCTTCCAGCCGACCGTGGTGCGGGGCTTCTCGAAGTACACCCGCATGACGATCTTCAGCCGGTCACCGAGTTCGTCGGCGACCTTGACCAGCCGGCTCGCGTAGTCCAGGGCGGCCGCCGGATCGTGCACCGAACAGGGCCCCACCACGACCAACAGCCGGTTGTCGCGGCCGGCGAGGATATCGGCGACCTCGTCGCGGTCGCGGGCGACCCGCTCGGCGCGGCGGGCACCCAGCGGGAACTCGGTGAGCACCTCGTGCGGGCTGGGGATCTCGCTGAAACTGCGGACCCGCCGGTCGGATGTCACCGGTGGGGTGGCGGTCTGCGCCAGGTTCATCTCTTCAGTGCCTTCCTGATATGGGGCACCTGCGGCTATCCGGCGCCCCTTGAATGACGAAAGGCAGCGACCTGATGGTCACTGCCTGGGCTCCGGGTGGATGCGTCCTTAAAGCTGCGCTTTATCGGCTCCGCCCGGAGCCTCGATAAAGCGCCAATAGCTGGCACACACGCCGATGTTCACGAAAGCCAGGCTATACCGGCGTTTGAATTCAGGCAAAACCAGGTGGTCGCGTCGGGCACAGTGGAGGACGGGCACGACAACGTCATCCTGGAGCAGCCAACCCGTTCTGCAGCGCATACATGCTCGCGCCGATGCGGTTGGACACCCCGATTTTGGCGTAGGTGCGCTCGACGTGGTTGCGGGCGGTCTTCTCACTGATCACCAGGGCCGTCGCGATCTCCTTGTTGGACGCCCCGGTGGCGACCAGACGCAGCACCTCGATCTCGCGTGGCGTCAATCGATCCGGTCGCACATGTGCCCGACCGGGGCGGTGTGCAGCGGCATCGAGGACCGCGTCCACCGCGGTGGCGTCCAGTTCCCCGGCGGCCGTCCTGGCGCGTAATCTGCGCTCGGCGTCGACGGGCGACATCGCCGGCCGGTAGGGCCGAGGCTCCAGCGCCGATTGGTAGCTGACGGCCGCGGCCAGGATCCGATCCGACAGAGTCAACGCGCCCCCGGTGAGATTGCGGGGATAGCCGGTGCCGTCGAGGCATTCGTGGTGATTGCCGGCCAACGTCGCCACCTCGCGTAAACCGTTGACCTGGCTGAGGATCCGCACGGTGAGGTACGGATGCAGGCGGACTCGTTCGAACTCCCCCGCTGACAGGTTCGTGGGCTTGGACCAGACACGGTTCGACACGCCGATGCGTCCGAGGTCGTGGACATAGCCGGCACGACGCAGGATCGCGACCTCGGCTTCGGCAAGTCCGGCAATGCCCGCGGCCGATGCCGCAAGCTCGGCCACGGCGCGTGAATGCCCGAGGGTGAAGGGACATTTCAGATCGACGAAGTCGCCGAGGGCCTGCAACATGTCCTCCAGATCGGGCCCCGCCAGCTGTTCACCGCGATCAGGCGCCTGCCGTAACGCGGCGTTCCAACTGTCGCCCGCGGCGGGGCCGGCCAGCATCTGCTCGGGGTCGGCGAGGAAGACGTCCGCGATCCGCGGGTCGAACTGGCCGCCACGGCGAGCGCGGACCATCGCTGCGGCACCCTGGACACCCAGCGTCCGATGATGCACCTCGACCGTATCGGCGAGTTGAACTATCCGGATGGCGATCGGGATCGCCTCGCCGCGCACGCCGGCGGGCAACCCGCCGCCGTCGAACCGTTCGACGGTAAAGCTCAGGGCGTGCTGGACGTCGGCGCCCAAACCCATTCGTTCGGCCAACAGCCCCGCCGAGGTGCAGTGCGAGTGGATCAGCCGCGACAGCTGCCCGCGGGCATTGACGAACAATGCCGCCAACACCCAAAGGCGTCGCGAAAGTGGCTCTCCACGAGCGACATTCGATATCAAGAATCGAAAGTACGGCAGGCCCACCCAGTCGACCAGGTAGGAGTCGTGACGCACGGCGATGTCGTCACCGAACCAGCGTGCGTACTCGTGCGAATCGGCGTGGCAGCCGATCCACATGACCAGCGCGGTGTAGTACACGCAATCGCGTTCGCGCGCTGAAAGTCCGAGCCGATCGGCGATCCTGGTGGCGATCAGCGCCGAGCGCAGCATGTGCTCGGCGGGTTGGCCCAAGCCGAGGTCGACGGCAACCGATAGCGCCGCCAACAATTCGGCCCGGGTAGGACCCACCCCCGCGTCCATTACCCTGATTCTGCCAACTCAGCAGCACTGCGATGCCTGGTTGGATCAAACGAATCGAAGCGACCCTGACCCACCACGGCCAGCCCGCGCTGCGGCGCCCGGAAGTCGCCGAGTCGAGCCTGTTGGGCCAGTCGTTCGATGCCGCCCAGGTCGCGCCCGTGCAGCACCGCCCGCGACGAGTGGACCGCCCATATCTGCTTGGGAGCGATGCGGAAGTGCTGTCCGTTGGGCATGGTTCCGGCCAACCGGACCTGCCCGGCGTCCAGCAGTGGTCCGGCCATCCGCCCGATGCCGGCCAGCACCGCGCGCTGGGTCCAAAGTGGTTCGGGGAGGTGACATCCCACCCGGGTGAGCAGTCGCGTGGCCGGCGTGTGCCGCAGTTCCACCGACCAGCTCAACACCCCGGGGATCTCGACGATCAGCGTGAAATCTCCGGTCCAGGTGATGTCGACGGCGCACTGCACCGCCGCGTTGGCGGTGGCCGTACTGAAGTAGCGCGCGCAACTGTATTCGGCGGCGGTGGTGGCGTAGAACGTCCAGGCTCCGGTGGGGTCGCGGTGCCACACCGAACGGTAGCCCGGTATCGAATCGGGCAGGAACGATGCTGCCGGGAAATCACGGAGAGCCAGGTAGTGGCCGCTGGCGAAGGGTAGGCCCATGACGCCGAACCCGGTGACGGTTTCCGCGGGCCCCGAGGGCAATTCCGGTGTGCGCGCCACCTCCGCGGCGGCGGTGCGGGGATTCTTCAGTGTGCTCATGGCCTCAGCGTGCGCTGCCGACGCCGATTGCGCGTGGGGCGGTTGCCTCAATCTGGCCACGCGGAGCCGCAGGAACGAAAACACTCCCGGCCCATGCGGACCGGGAGTGTTTTACGTGTCTACCTAGTGGGCGTGGCCGTGATGGCCGTGCCCGTGACCGTGATCTTCTTCCTCGACCGGCTTGTCGACAACCGCGGTCTCAGTGGTGATCACCATCCGGGCCACCGACGCCGCGTTGAGCACGGCCGAGCGGGTGACCTTGACCGGGTCGATGACGCCGTCGGCCGCCAGATCGCCGTACTCCAGCGTCGCGGCGTTGAAGCCCTGCCCGGCCGGCAGGTCGCCGACCTTGCTGACCACGACGGACCCGTCGAGCCCGGCGTTGCTGGCGATCCAGTACAGCGGCGCGGTCAGCGCGGACGAGAAGACGTCCACGCCGAGGGCCTCGTCACCGGACAGCGACGCCTTGAGGTCGGCCAGCTGCTTGCGCACCTGGATCAGCGCCGAACCGCCGCCGGCGATGACGCCTTCCTCGACGGCAGCCTTGGCCGCGGAGACTGCGTCGTCGACGGCCTCCTTGCGCTTCTTCAGGTCCGTCTCGGTGGCCGCGCCGACCTTGATGACGGCAACGCCGCCGGCCAGCTTGGCGAGGCGCTCCTCGAGCTTCTCCCGATCCCAATCGGAATCGCTGGTCTCGATCTCCGAACGCAGTTGCGCCGCACGGGCATCCACGGCTTCCTTGGTGCCGCCGCCGTCGACGATCACGGTGTCGTCCTTGCCCACCACGATGCGACGGGCGGTACCCAGCACCTCGAGGCCCGCCTCGCGCAGCACCAGGCCGACGTCGGGGTTGACCACCTGCGCGCCGGTGACGACGGCGAGGTCGTCCAGGAACGCCTTGCGACGATCACCGAAGAACGGCGCCTTGACCGCAACGGCCTTAAGCGTCTTGCGGATCGCGTTGACCACCAGGGTCGACAGCGGCTCGCCGTCGACGTCCTCGGCGACGATCAGCAGCGGCTTGCCGGCCTCGGCGACCTTCTCCAGCAGCGGCAGGAGATCCGGCAGGGAGCTGATCTTGTCGCGGTGCAGCAGCACCAGCGCGTCCTCGAGGACGGCCTCCTGGGTGTCGAAATCGGTGACGAAGTAGGCCGACAGGAAACCCTTGTCGAAGCCGACGCCGTCGGTGATCTCGAGCTCGGTGCTCAGCGTCGAGGACTCCTCGACGGACACCACGCCGTCGCTGCCGACCTTGGTCATGGCCTCGCCGACGAGTTCGCCGACCTCGGCGTCGCGCGAGGACACGGTGGCCACCTGCGCGATGGCCTTCTTGCCGTCGACCGGGGTGGCCGCGGCCAGCAGCGCCTCGGACGCGAGGTCCGCGGCCTTGCCGATGCCCAGGCCCAGCGCCATCGGGCTGGCCCCGGCGGCGATGTTGCGCAAACCGGCCTTGATGATGGCCTGCGCCAGCACGGTCGCCGTGGTGGTGCCGTCACCGGTGACGTCGTTGGTCTTGGTCGCCACCGACTTCACCAGCTGGGCGCCGAGGTTCTCGAACGGATCCTCGAGGTCGATCTCGCGGGCGATGGTCACACCGTCGTTGGTGACGGCGGGCCCGCCGAAGGCCTTGGCCAGCACGACATGTCGGCCACGGGGGCCCAGCGTGATCTTGACCGCGTCGGCGAGCTTGTCAACGCCGGCCTCCATGGCGCGGCGCGCGGTTTCGTTGAACTCAATCTGCTTGCTCATAGATGTCTTTCCCTAACGGGTCATTCCCACTCGACGCGTACCGCCCCGGACATCACCCAGTTCTGGGGACCTCCGGGGCGGCACACTTATCGCTACTTGGAGACGACGGCCAGCACGTCACGGGCCGACAGGATCAGGTACTCCTCGCCGTTGTACTTGATCTCGGTGCCGCCGTACTTGCTGTAGATGACGACGTCACCCTCCGACACGTCCAGGGGAATCCGCTTCTCGCCATCCTCATCCCAGCGGCCGGGGCCAACTGCGACGACGGTGCCTTCCTGCGGCTTCTCCTTGGCGGTGTCGGGGATGACCAGACCGGATGCGGTCGTGGTCTCGGCCTCGTTGGCCTGAACGAGGATCTTGTCCTCGAGTGGCTTGATGTTCACGCTCGCCACGATGGAGCCCCTTCACTCATGTTTCACTCTGATGTGTGGTCGGCATTCGTTCCTGCCCTCGCGCCGTCGTCGCGGGTGCCGACCCGAGGCGGTCCGACTGCCGCCTAGCACTCTATACACGAGAGTGCTAGCACTCAAGGGTGCCCCGGTGCCTATCTGGTAAATCGCTGCCGGCGAACAGCGACGCCCGGTTATCCACAGTTGGGTTTTCATCCACAGTTGCCCAGCTTCCGGGCTCCGACCACGCTCGCCGCGACTTAGACTCGCACGCATGTTCGATGGGACGTTTCCGGAGCCTGGGGCGCTACGCGGGTGCCCCGATGCCGGGTTGATCGACGCCATCTGCGGCTGGTCGACCACGACGGCAGCCGCCGAGGGACGACGGTTGGCCGCGGTCGCCGAGTTCGTCACCCGCCGCTGCACCGACGAGCACCCCGACTGGGCCTGTGACGACTGGGACGCCACCGCCGCCGAAATCGCCGCCGCCTTGAACATCAGCCACCACCGCGCCACCGCCCTGATGAACCTGGCCATCACCGTGCGCGAGCGCTTCCCCAAAATCGGCGCCCTGATCCTGGCCGGGACCATCACCGCCCACACCGCTCAACTCATCGCCGACCGCACCTACCTGGTCTTCAACCCCGAAGCCCTCGCGACCCTCGATGCCCGCATCGCCGAACAAGCCCACACCTGGGGCCCACTGTCGGACTACAAACTCAGCCAATCCCTGGACGTGCTCGTCGACGAGATCGACCCCGGCGCGCTGCGCCGCACCACCAGCAACGCCCGCCACCGCGACGTGACCTTCGCCGACCCCGACGAACAAAGCGGCACCACCGCCCTGTGGGGACGACTGCTGGCCACCGACGCCGCCGCCATCGACCAACGCCTGACCGCCATGGCCACCGCCGTCTGCGCAAACGACCCGCGCACCGTGGCCCAACGCCGCGCCGATGCCCTCGGCGCCCTGGGCAACAAAGCCGACCACTTCACTGCCTATGCGGATCCCCCGAATGCCCCGCCACCGCCGACGACGGCCGCGCCACCAACACCGTCATCCACGTCGTCGCCGAACACGCCACCCTCACCACACCCGCCGACACCAGCGAGAGCCTGCACGGCGAACAACCCCAACACGAACCCGAACCCGGATCGGAACCCGAACCAGCACCCCCGGCCCCGCCCTCCCCGGCAGCCACCCCGGGGCCGTCGGGGTCAGCCACGCCGGCAGCGTCCGGCCCGCGGCCCAAGCCGGCCCTGCTCGTCGAAGGCCGCGGCGCCATCATCCCCGCCCCGTTGCTCCAAGACCTGATCGACCGCGGCGCCCGCGTCCGCCCCGTGACCACCCCGACAACGGCCGAACCCCGCTACCGGCCCTCGGCCAAGCTGGACACCTTCGTGCGCCTGCGCGACCTGACGTGTCGCTTCCCCGGCTGCGACCGGCCGGCCTTCGCCACCGACATCGACCACACCCGCCCCTACC
>JAEWRC010000066.1 GCA_023460175.1 Actinomycetes bacterium | reverse complement strand
TGCATCTACGAGATGCCCTTCGTTCTGGTCGAATAAGATCCTCAAGAAATCTCATTCTCCCACCACGACAGGGCATTTCGCCTTTTCAACCCACCCCAGACCGCTACCTAATCGGTGTATCCAGGCTTAGGTCCCCCCGGCCGACGACGTTGGTCCCTGATCGACGGGCGTCCGAAATGGCAGGATGAGCGGTATGACAAGCATTCCGGCCGCAGGTTCGGTCGTCATCGCAGATATCACCGGGGACGCGGTGGTCCGCGTGTCCACCGACGCCAGCGTGCTCGCGGCGGCCGAGGCGCTCGTCGCCCACGACGTCGGCGTGGTCGTGGTCGGCGGTGAGGACCGGCCGGTGGCGTTGATCAGCGAACGCGACGTCGTCCGGGCGGTGGCCGGCGCGCGCGATCTCGCCGCGACACCCGCCACCGAGGTGGCCAGCGCGAACCTGGTGTGGTGTGCGCCCGACACCACCGTGGAACAGGCGGCGCTGCGGATGGCCGACAAACACATCCGGCATCTGCTGGTGGGTGAGGGCGGCGCCGTGAGCACCATCGTCTCCGCGCGCGACCTGCTGGGCGTCTATGCGTCCGAGGCGGTGCGGGCCGACTTCGACTGACCGAGGCGGTCAGGCCACCACCCAGATGGCCTGGGCCGCAGGGCTGCCCAGGTCCACGGTGGTGTTCTCCCCGGCGTGCGATTCGACGGCCACCGAGATCATCCCGGCGAAGTCGCGGCGGGCCAGCACCCGCAGCCGGGCGTCCAGGTTGATGCCCACAGTGTCGAAGTAGCGCAACATCTCGGGGTCGGAGTCGGAGATGCGGGCCACCGTGCCCTCGTCGCCGTTGTCGCAGTCCGAGAGTTGCCGCGCCGGCGGGGTGGGCACCTTGCCGTCGGCGGCCGGGATCGGGTCGCCGTGCGGGTCACGGGTGGGGTAGCCCAGCTTGGCGTCCATCCGGTCGAGCATCCGGTCGGACACGGCGTGCTCGAGCACCTCGGCCTCGTCATGCACCTCGTCCCAGCTGTAGCCGAGTTCGTTGACCAGGAAGGTCTCGAGCAGTCGGTGCCGACGCACCATGGACAGGGCCGCCGCGCGGCCCCGTTCGGTCAGCGTCACCGCGCCGTACTTCTCGTGGTGGACCAGGCCCTGGTCGGCGAGTTTGCGGATGGACTCCGAGGCGGTGCTCGCCGAGACGCCGAGCCGATCGGCCAGCAGCTTGGTGCTGATCTTCTCCGGCGCCCACTCCTGCACCGTCCAGATGACCTTCAGGTAGTCCTGAGCGACCGTGGTCAGGTCACTGGCACCACTGTCGAGACCATCGTTGGGACTCACGGCATCGAGTTTAGGCAATGGTCACCTCATTCGGGTCTTCGGTGTGATCCGCGTCGCCGCGCGGCGGGCCCGCACCGGTGACCCGGGCAGACGGCCGAGGCGTCACACCGTAGGCTTACCGGCGTGCAGCGGTGGCGGGGACAAGACGAAATCCCCACGGACTGGGGCAGGTGCGTACTCACCATCGGCGTGTTCGACGGTGTGCACCGTGGACATGCCGAATTGATCGCGCGTGCGGTGAAGGCGAGCCGCGCCCGCGGCGTACCGGCGGTGCTGATGACGTTCGATCCGCACCCCATGGAAGTGGTCTTCCCGGGCAACCATCCGGCGCAGTTGACCACGCTGACCCGGCGCGCCGAACTGGCCGAGGAACTCGGCATCGACGTCTTTTTGGTGATGCCGTTCACCGCGGACTTCATGAAGCTCACCCCGGAACGCTACGTGCACGAATTGCTCGTCGAGCGGTTGCACGTCGTCGAGGTCGTGGTCGGCGAGAACTTCACCTTCGGCAAGAAGGCCACGGGCAACGTGCAGATGCTGCGCGACGCGGGGGAGCGGTTCGGCTTCGCGGTCGAGGCCATGTCGCTGGTCACCGAGCACCAGAACAACGGTGTGACGTTCTCCTCGACCTACATCCGCGCCTGCGTGGACGCCGGCGACATGGCCGCGGCCACCGAGGCGCTGGGCCGCCCGCACCGCGTCGAGGGTGTCGTCGTCCGCGGTGACGGCCGCGGCAAGGGGTTGGGTTTCCCGACGGCCAACGTCGCCCCGCCGATGCACTCGGCGATCCCGGCCGACGGCGTCTACGCGGCCTGGTTCACCGTGCTCGGCCACGGGCCGGTGATGGGGACGGTGATCCCGGGCGAGCGGTATCAGGCCGCGGTCTCGGTGGGCACCAACCCGACGTTCTCCGGGCGGACCCGCACCGTGGAGGCCTTCGTCCTGGACACCGCCGCGGACCTGTACGGCCAGCACGTCGCCGTGGACTTCGTCGCGCGCATCCGGGGCCAGGAGAAGTTCCACTCCGTGGAAGATCTGGTCAAGGCCATGCACCGCGACACCGACAAGGCCCGCAACATCCTGCGGGAGTCGCGCTAGTCGCCCCGGAATCGTCGTTTCTGGGCGTGATGCTCTTACTCCTCGTCCGGGCTCGTCCCTCGCCCGGAATCGTCGTTTCGAGACCCCCGCTGTTAAACTCTGCGACGACAATCGGCGTGCGCTGCAGTTCGCGGTGGCCGCGCCGGATCCCGCAGGGGATATCCATGTTCGCGGACTGAAAAGATGGAGTGATTCCGTGGCGCTTACCGCCGAGCAGAAAAAAGAGATCCTGACCAGCTACGGGCTGCACGAGACCGATACGGGCTCGCCCGAGGCGCAGGTCGCACTGCTGACCAAGCGCATCACCGATCTCACCGAGCACCTCAAGAAGCACAAGCACGACCACCACTCGCGGCGCGGACTGCTGCTGCTGGTGGGTCGTCGTCGTCGGCTGCTCAAGTACGTCGCCCAGGTCGACGTGGCGCGCTACCGTTCGCTCATCGAGCGGCTGGGTCTGCGGCGCTGACCCATCGCCGTGTCATCCCCGCCGTGATAGCGATCGCGGCGGCATGGGTGACCGGCTGTGCCGAGGTCCCGCCGGCCAATACGCGGGCCAACGACCTGGAGATCGGTGACTGCTTGCGGGTCGGCGGCGCGATCGACCGCCCCGAGGCCCACGAGGTGGCCTGCGGCAGCCCGGAGTCCAACTTCAAGGTGGTCGCCACGGTCAACGGCCCGGGCGGCGATCAGTGCCCCAGCGACGTCGACTCGTTCTACTCGCAGCGCGGCGGGCTGTCGGACAACGTCAGCACCGTCTGTCTGGACATCGACTGGGTGGTCGGCGGCTGCATGAGCGTGCACCCCGAGCATCACACCGACCCGGTGCGGGTGGACTGCGCCGATCGGGCCGTCCCGCACCGCCAGCGGGCCACCCAGATCCTCACCGACGTCGCCAACGTCGACCAGTGCCTGAGCGGGCAGGGCTACGCCTACGAGGAACGCCAGTTCACCGTCTGCGTCGAGAACCAGCGCTGACGCGCCCCTACCTGCGGGTTTGACGGGATCGGAATCGCCGCGGTGTAGAGTAGGGCTGTTCCGCGTCCGTATCGGCCCGGGACTCGGTGCGGTTCGCGCAGACCGCGCGCACCGTTCCAGCGCGTCACTACATCCCCTGAAGTGGGAGGGGTCGCCGATGTTGGGCGGTCTTCGGTAGTGGCTGCCGGGGGAATTCCGGCAGCTTCGATCGACGGCCGCAGCCGCATCTGGTGCCCTGACGCGTGACGACGCAAAACAGCTGAATTACCAGAGAGGGCATGCGGACATCTATGTCTGTTGCTGAAATTGACGAAGGCGTGTTCGAGTCGACCGCCGTCATTGACAACGGGAGCTTCGGCACCCGCACCATTCGTTTCGAGACCGGTCGGCTGGCCCAGCAGGCTGCCGGCGCCGTCGTCGCCTACCTGGACGACGAGACCATGCTGCTCAGCGCCACGACCGCGAGCAAGGCGCCGAAGGATCACTTCGACTTCTTCCCGTTGACCATTGACGTCGAGGAGCGGATGTATGCCGCCGGACGCATCCCGGGGTCGTTCTTCCGTCGCGAGGGTCGTCCCTCGACCGATGCGATCCTGACCTGTCGGCTCATCGACCGGCCGCTGCGCCCCACGTTCGTCAGCGGACTGCGCAACGAGATCCAGGTCGTGGTGACCGTCCTGAGCCTGGATCCCAAGGATCTCTACGACGTGCTGGCCATCAACGCCGCGTCGGCCTCCACTCAGATCTCCGGCCTGCCGTTCTCCGGCCCGGTCGGCGGCGTGCGCGTGGCGCTGATCGACGGGCAGTGGGTCGCGTTCCCCGACGTCGAGCAGCTCGAGCGGGCCGTCTTCGACATGGTCGTCGCCGGCCGCGTCGTCACTGACGGCGACAAGGAAGACGTCGCGATCATGATGGTCGAGGCCGAGGCCACCGACAACGTCATCGAGCTGATCGGCGGGGGCGCCGCGGCGCCGACCGAGACCGTGGTGGCCGAGGGCCTCGAGGCCGCCAAGCCGTTCATCGCGACGCTGTGCAAGGCCCAGCAGGCGCTGCACGAGGCGGCCGGCAAGGAGACCGTCGAGTACCCGCTGTTCCCCGAGTACGGCGAGGACGTCTACTACTCGGTGGCCTCGGTGGCCACCGACGAGCTGTCCGCCGCGCTGACCATCGCCGGCAAGAACGAGCGCAACGACCGCACCGACGAGATCAAGGTCGAGGTGCTCGAGCGCCTGGCCGAGACCTATGCGGGCCGCGAGAAGGAGATCGGCGCCGCCTACCGTGCGCTGACCAAGAAGCTTGTCCGCCAGCGCATCCTGACCGATCACTTCCGCATCGACGGTCGCGGCATCACCGACATCCGGGCGCTGTCCGCCGAGGTCGCGATCATCCCGCGCGCCCACGGCAGTGCGCTGTTCGAGCGCGGCGAGACCCAGATCATGGGTGTCACCACGCTCGACATGGTCAAGATGGCCCAGCAGATCGACTCGCTGGGACCGGAAACCTCCAAGCGCTACATGCACCACTACAACTTCCCGCCGTACTCGACCGGTGAGACCGGCCGGGTCGGTTCGCCCAAGCGCCGCGAGATCGGCCACGGTGCGCTGGCCGAGCGGGCGCTGATGCCCGTGCTGCCCAGCGTCGAGGAGTTCCCGTACGCCATCCGGCAGGTCTCGGAAGCGTTGAGCTCCAACGGATCCACCTCGATGGGTTCGGTGTGCGCCTCGACCCTGTCGCTGCTGAACGCCGGTGTGCCGCTGAAGGCGCCGGTGGCCGGTATCGCCATGGGCCTGGTGTCCGACGACGTCGAGGTCGACGGTGCGGTCGAGCGCCGGTTCGTCACGCTGACCGACATCCTCGGCGCCGAGGATGCCTTCGGCGACATGGACTTCAAGTGCGCCGGCACCAAGGAGTTCGTCACGGCCCTGCAGCTGGACACCAAGCTCGACGGCATCCCCTCGCAGGTGCTCGCCGGTGCGTTGGCCCAGGCCAAGGATGCGCGACTGACCATCCTCGAGGTGATGGCCGAGGCCATCGACGAGCCCGACGAGATGAGCCTGTACGCGCCGCGGATCACCACCATCAAGGTGCCGGTCGACAAGATCGGCGAGGTGATCGGGCCCAAGGGCAAGATGATCAACTCGATCACCGAGGAGACGGGCGCGTCGATCTCCATCGAGGACGACGGCACGGTGTTCGTCGGCGCCAGCAATGGCGAGGCCGCCCAGGCCGCGATCGACAAGATCAACGCGATCGCCAACCCGCAGCTGCCCAAGGTCGGTGAGCGGTTCCTCGGCACGGTGGTCAAGTGCACCGACTTCGGCGCGTTCGTGTCGTTGCTGCCGGGTCGCGACGGCCTGGTGCACATCTCGAAGTTGGGCCGCGGCAAGCGGATCGCCAAGGTCGAGGATGTCGTCAAGGTCGGCGACAAGCTGCGTGTCGAGATCGCCGACATCGACAACCGGGGCAAGATCTCGCTGATCCTGGTCGACGAAGAGGACGCAGCGGCAGAGGCACCGGAGGGTACTCCGGCGTCCGCAGATGTTGCGACCGCCGACGCCTAGAGCCGACGGGGCGGCGCACGACCACACGGCCGTGCGCCGCACCACCCTCCCGGGTGGTCTGCGTGTCGTCACCGAGTTCGTGCCGTCGGTGCGGTCGGCCTCGGTCGGGGTGTGGGTCGGCATCGGCTCGCGCGACGAGGGCCGTACCGTCGCCGGTGCGGCGCACTTCCTGGAACACCTGCTGTTCAAGTCCACCCCCACCCGCACCGCCGTCGACATCGCCCAGGCCGTGGACGCGGTCGGCGGGGAACTGAACGCCTTCACCGCCAAAGAGCACACCTGCTACTACGCGCACGTGCTCGACAGCGATCTGGCGTTGGCTGTCGACCTGGTGGCCGACGTGGTGCTCAACGGCCGCTGTGCCGCCGAGGACGTCGAACTCGAGCGCGATGTCGTGCTCGAGGAGATCGCGATGCGCGACGACGATCCCGAGGACACCCTGGGTGACGTGTTCATGTCGGCCATGTTCGGTGACCATCCGGTGGGCCGGCCCGTGATCGGCAGCGTCGACTCCATTTCGGCGATGACGCGCTCCCAGTTGCATTCCTTCCACGTCCGCCGCTACACCCCGGAGCGCATGGTCGTCGCGGTGGCCGGCAACATCGACCACACCGAGGTGGTCGAGTTGGTGCGCGAGCATTTCGGCCGGCGCATGGTCGAGGGCCGCACTGCGGCGACGCCGCGCACCGGTGGCAGCCGGGTGCCCGGCGCGCCGCGGTTGGAACTCGTCGGCCGGGACGCCGAGCAGACGCATCTGATGCTCGGCGTGCGCGCACCCGGACGCAACTGGTCGCACCGCTGGGCGTTGGCCGTGCTCAACAACGCGCTGGGCGGCGGCCTGAGTTCTCGGTTGTTCCAACAGATCCGGGAATCGCGCGGGTTGGCCTACTCGGTGTACTCGATGGTGGACACCTTCGCCGACACCGGCGCGTTCTCGGTATACGCCGGGTGCCTGCCGGAACGCTTCGACGAGGTGGTCACCGTGGCCACCGACGTGCTGACCCAGGTGGCTAGAGACGGCATCACCGAACAGGAGTGCCGCATCGCCAAGGGGTCGCTGCGCGGGGGACTTGTTCTGGGCCTGGAGGATTCGGCCTCCCGGATGAACCGGATCGGCCGCAGCGAGATCAACTACGGCGAGCATCGCAGCCTAGATGACACGTTGGCGCACATCGACGCGGTGACGCTCGACGAGGTCAACGCCGTGGCCAAGAAGCTGCTCACGCAGCCCTTCGGGGCCGCAGTGCTCGGGCCCGGCGCGTCCAGGAAGACACTGCCCCGACGGCTTACGGCGATACCGGGGTAGGGCGATGTCGTTCGCCCTGGCCGATCTCGCGGTGCCCCTGATCGGGGCGCCGATGGCAGGTGGGCCGGGCACACCCGCGCTGGCTGCCGCGGTGTCCGGCGCGGGCGGGCTGGGTTTCCTGGCCGCGGGATACCTCAGTGCACAACGAGTTTCCGAGGATCTGCGCGCGGCCCGCTCCGCCGGGGGTGGCCCGGTCGGGCTCAATGTCTTCGTGCCGCAACCCAGCACCGCGAGCACGGGCGACCTCGACCGCTACCGCGCCGAATTGGCGACGGCGGCGGCCCGCTACGACGTCGATCTGGGTGTCCCGCGCTGGGACGACGACGGCTGGGCGGACAAGCTCGAGGTGGTCGCCGACCTGCGTCCGGAGGTGGTGTCGTTCACCTTCGCCCTGCCGGATCGCGCTGTACTGCAACGCCTGGGCGAGCTGGGCATCTGCACCCTGATGACCGTCACCACCGTGGCCGAGGCCCGCGCGGCGGTGGCCGGCGGTGCGGTCGGGTTGGTGGTGCAGGGACCCGAGGCCGGTGGGCACCGGGGGAGCTGGCAGCCCGACGAGCGCCCGCCGGCGCAGCCGTTGGGGGATCTGGTGGCGGCCGTGCGCAATGCCGTCGACGTGCCGCTCGTCGCGGCGGGCGGACTGGGCACGACGGAGTCGGTGGCGGCGGTGCTGGCGCGGGGAGCCGACGCCGCGCAGCTGGGCACCGCATTGTTGCTCAGCGACGAGGCCGGCACCAATGCGGTGCACCGCGCGGCGCTGAGCTCCGCGGAGTACTCCGAAACCGCGGTGACACGGGCCTTTTCAGGGCGCTACGCGCGCGGGCTGCGCAACGCGTTCATCGACCGCTTCGATGCCGTCGCGCCCGCGGGCTATCCCGAAATACACCATCTGGCGGCCCCGCTGCGGCGCGCCGCGGTCGCCGCGGGCGATCCGGACTGGACGAACCTGTGGGCCGGTACGGCCTTCGCCGCCGCCGAGCCCGGCCCGGCCGCCGCCGTGATCGCCGCGCTCACACCCTGATCAGCGCACCGGCAGCGACTCGTCGCGGCGCAGCACGAAGAAGTACGGCCGCGCGACGCCCCGCAGGTCCATGGCGCCGATGACGGTCTGCTCGTCGAGCCGGCGGAAGACGTCGTTGATGGGCAGCTGGTCATAGATCATGGTCGCGGTGTCCACATCGCGGTATCGGGTGGTGCGCAACCGCGCCTTGGGTCCGCGGGCCTGCAGCACCGGACGCGCGGTGATGATCGTGTTGGTGAAGTTGCGCCGCTTGAGGGCGGGGAACTTGCCGGCCACGCCGAGGCCGCCGAAGGCCAGCGCCGGGTTCAACGGCCACAGCGCGGTGCCGTCGGCCGTGCGGAACAGCAGCGGGTGCACGGATTCGGCATCCCGGAACTGCTTGCCCCACCAGCCGCTGGCCGCCAGCAGGCCGTCGAGGGGGTGGCCGGTGGGCAGTTCGGCCCCGTGCCAGGTGCCCATCATGAACTCCGGGTCGACCGCGGGGGCGGCGTCGAAGACTGCGAGCGCGCCGTCGGTGCTGGTGGGAGCCTCGGGCAGGACATCGGTGAGTTGCATGGCCTCCACCATACTTGACAGGTGTCAAGTGTAAGCAGTTCTGCCGGTCGGGCACACTGGGCCGGTGCGTTCCACCGAACCCTGCCCCTGCGGCAGCGACAGCGCCTTCGGCCACTGCTGCCTGCCCCTGCACGTCAGTGAACGGCAGGCCGCCAGCGCCGAGGAACTCATGCGCGCCCGGTACAGCGCCTACGCCACCGGCAACCCGGACTACGTCTGGGCCAGCTGGCATCCCCGCACGCGACCCGCGCAGCTCGACGTCGACGAGGGCCCGGAATGGCTGGGCCTGCGGATAGTGGACACCGTGGCCGGCCGCTCCGGCGACGACCACGGCGAGGTGGAGTTCATCGCACGCCACGAGGAGGGCGTGCTGCACGAGCGGTCCCGGTTCAGCGTCCGCGCCGGCCGGTGGTTCTACGTCGACGGCGACCTGCTGGCCTGAGGAGAGTCAGGCCAACAGTGTCGCGGGATCGGTGAAGGACAGTCCCAGGTCGTCGGCCACCTGCTCGGACAGCATCGCGCCCTGGTGGGTGGACAGGCGGTGGGCAAGCGCGGGATCGTCGCGGCACGCCTGCCGCCAGCCCTTGTTCGCCAACTCCAGCACGTAGGGCAGGGTTGCGTTGCCGAGCGCGAACGTGGCCGTGCGCGGCACCACCCCGGGCATGTTGGTCACGCAGTAGAACACGCTGTCGTGCACGGTGTAGATCGGGTCGTCGTGCGTGGTCGGGTGGGAGTCGGCGAAGCAGCCGCCCTGATCGATCGCGACGTCGACCAGCACCGACCCGGAGTTCATCTGCTGGACAAGGGAATTGGACACCAGCTTGGGCGCTCGCGCACCCGGGACCAGGACCGCCCCGATCACCAGGTCGGCCTTCTCGACCGCGGCCTGCAACTCGAGCGCCGAGGAATACCGGGTGTGGATTCGGCCGCAGAACTCGGCGTCGAGGGCACGCAAGCGGGTGAGGTTGACGTCGAAGACCGTGACGTTGGCGCCCATCCCGGCGGCGACTCGCGCGGCGTTGTGTCCCGCGACGCCGCCGCCGATCACCACCACCTCGGCCGGCGCGACGCCGGGGACCCCGCCCATCAGCACGCCGCGTCCGCCTTGCGCCTTCATCAGGTGATAGGCCCCGACCTGGGCGGACAGCCGGCCGGCGACCTCGCTCATCGGAGCCAACAAGGGCAGGGCGCCGTCGGACAACTGGACGGTCTCGTACGCGATCGAGGTGGTGCCGGCGGCCAGGAGCGCCTCGGTGCACGGCGCTGACGCGGCCAGATGCAGATAGGTGAACAGCGTCTGGTCGCTGCGCATGCGGGCATACTCGGCGTCGACGGGTTCCTTGACCTTCAACAGGAGGTCGGCCTCGGCCCACACCACATCGGCGTCGGCGACCATCCGCGCGCCGGCGGCCGCGTAATCGTCGTCGGAGATCGCCGAACCCAGCCCGGCGCCCGACTCGATGAGCACCTCGTGGTCGTGCCGGGTCAGTTCGGCGACCCCGGCCGGGGTGATGGCCACCCGGAACTCGTTGTTCTTGATCTCGGTCGGTACTCCGATGCGCATCAGGCCACTTTAGTGACGCGCTTGTGCACGCGACCAAACTCTCGCTCCGCGAACGGGCAGCTGCCACAACGCTGCGCGACGAAGCGCCGGGCCTCTTCCTCGTCGCGGTGCTTCCATCGTCTCCAAGTAAATAATCGATCGCCATGTAGCAGCCGGGAGCCAGGTCTTGTTTTTGAAAAAGACTGCTAATTGACGAGAATGAGTGCCGTCTGTTGTACTAAGTGAATAGCTACTAGTTTTGATGGAGAGGTTTGGCATGGGAACGCGTACTTTGGTCGCCGGTGTCGGGATGATCCCGTTCAGTACGCCGCGCACGGCCGAGACCTACGACGTAATGGGAGCCGAAGCCACGCGCGCGGCGCTGGACGACGCGGGCGTCGGCTACGAGGCGATACAGCAGGCCTATGTCGGATATGTCTACGGTGACTCCACGTCGGGTCAGGCCGCGCTGTACCGGGTGGGGACCACCGGAATCCCGATCGTGAACGTCAACAACAACTGCGCTACCGGGTCGTCAGCGCTGTTCCTGGCCCGCCAAGCCATCGAACACGGCACAGCCGACATCGTGCTGGCGCTGGGTTTCGAGCAGATGCAGCGCGGTGCGCTGTCGATGTCCTATACCGACCGTCCGACGCCCTTCGACAGCTTTGGCGAAGTGGTGCAAGGGGTCCAGGGTGACAGCGACGCCCCCTTTGCCGCGCAGTACTTCGGTGGTGCGGGACGCGAGTACTGCGAGCGGTACGGCATGGAACCGTCGGTGTTCGCGCAGATTGCCGTCAAAGCGCGTAAGCATGCGGCGCACAACCCGTATGCGGTCTTCCGGGATCCGATCACCGTCGAGGAGGTGTTGGCCTCGCCGACGATCTACGGTCCGCTGACCCGGCTGCAATGTTGCCCACCCACCTGCGGTGCGGCGGCCGCGGTCCTGGTCAGCGAAGACTACGCGACCCGCAAGGGAATGACCCCGGCGGTCGCGATCCGGGCACAGGCGATGACCACCGACACGGCGTCGTCGTTCGAGGACCGATCGATGATGAAGGTCGTCGGATACGACATGGCCAGCGCGGCCGCCCAACAGGCCTACGAACTGGCCGGTGTCGGCCCCGAGGACATCGGCGTGGCCGAGTTGCACGATTGTTTCACCACCAATGAGCTCCTGACCTACGAGGCCCTGGGACTAACTCCGGTCGGCAGCGCCGAGAAGTTCATCGCCGACGGCGACAACACATACGGGGGGCGCGTGGTCACCAACCCCTCCGGCGGCCTGCTCTCCAAGGGCCATCCGCTGGGCGCCACCGGGTTGGCGCAATGTGCCGAACTGGTCTGGCAGCTGCGCGGAACGGCGGGGCCGCGGCAGGTCGACGGCGTCCGCCTGGCCTTGCAACACAACATCGGGCTCGGCGGCGCCGCGGTCGTCAGCCTCTACGAGAAGGTGGGCTGAAGATGCCGGTGGACCCGTCCGCGGTCGGTACCGAACTACCGACCACCGAACTCGCGATCGACGCCGGTCGGCTGAGGTTCTTCGCCAAGGCCATCGGTGAGACCAACCCGATATTCACGGACGAGGCGGCGGCCAAAGCCGCCGGCTATCCCGCGCTTCCGGTGCCCCCGACGTTCTTGTTCGCCATCGAACTCGAACGGCCCGACCCGTTCGACTGGGTCAGCCGCCTGGGCATCGACATGCGCCACGTTCTGCACGGTGAGCAACGGTTCGCATACCACGCGCAAGCCCACGCCGGCGATGTCGTCCGGGCAGAGCCCAGGATCGTCGATGCCTACGTCAAGAAGGGCGGCGCGCTCGAGTTCGTGGTGAAGGACACCACGGTGATCCGCGCCGACGGCAGCACGATTGCCGACCTCAGATCCGTTCTTGTCGTGCGCAACCCGGGAGCATCGCGATGACAATCGAGCCAGCAGACGTCGAGATCGGTACCGAGCTGCGGGAGTTGCGCTGTGCTCCCGTCACCCGCACCACTCTCGCCCTTTTCGCCGGCGCGTCCGGCGATCACAACCCGATCCACATCGATCTGGATGTGGCGAGATCAGCCGGTCTGCCGGATGTCTTCGCCCACGGCATGCTTTCGATGGCCTATCTGGGGCGAGTGTTGACGGGTTGGGTTGCGCCGGAAGCAATCCGGTCCTATGGGGTACGTTTCGCCGCGATCACGCCGGTGCACGGCGAGCCGACGGCACGCGCGAGGATCACGGCCGTCGAAGTCGTCGACGGGGAACGCAGAGCCACCCTGTCCCTCGCTGTGACACTCGCCGACGGCACCGAAACTCTGTCCGGCGACGCCGTCGTGGCGATCTGACATCAACCAGCAGGAGGAGAGACTTTCATGGGAAATCTGGAGGGCAAGGTCGCCGTCGTCACCGGCGCCGGTCGCGGGATCGGGCAGCGCATCGCACTGAAACTGGCCGCCAAAGGGGCCGCGGTGGTGGTCAACGACCTCGACGGGGAACCCGCGGCCGAGACGTGCGCGGCCATCGAGGCCCTCGGCCGTAGATCGATCGCGGTGGCCGGCAGCGTCACCGACGACGGATTCGCGCAACGGTTCATCGAGGCAGCGGTCGACGGACTCGGCGGTCTGGACATCATCGTCAACAACGCCGGATACACCTGGGATTCGGTCATTCAGAAGATGACCGACGAACAGTGGGATGCCATCCTCGACGTGCATCTCAAGGCGCCGTTCCGGGTTCTACGGGCAGCCCAGCCGGTGATCTCGCAGTTGGTCAAGACGGCGAAGGCCGCCGGTGCGCCCGTACCGTGCCGCAAGGTCGTGAACATCTCCTCGGTCGCGGGACTGGGCGGCAATCCCGGCCAGGCCAACTATGCTGCCGCCAAGGCCGGCGTGACCGGACTGACCAAGACGCTGGCCAAGGAGTGGGGACGCTACAACGTCACCGTCAACACCGTAGCGTTCGGGCTGATCCAAACCCGGCTCACCAGCGTTGCCGCCGACGGTGACGGCAGCATCGAGGTTGCGGGCCGAGAGATCAAGGTCGGGGTCAACCCGGATCTGCTGGCCGTGATGGAGCGCTCGATTCCGTTGGGGCGCAGCGGTACTCCGGACGAGGCCGCCGGTGCGGTGTATCTGATGTGCGCACCGGAGTCGGACTACGTCAGTGGACAGACCCTGGTGTGCGGCGGCGGATTCAGCATCTGAACATGGTCCACACGGCGGTGCAAGCGGGAATCGCGACGATCACGTTGCGGCGGCCGCACCGATTGAACGCGCTGACCTGGGCGGTGATGGACGAACTCCGCGCGGCGATCACCTGCTTGGCCGATCGCGAGGACGTCCGAGCCTTGGTCATCACCGGTGCCGGCCGCGCCTTCTGCGCGGGCTACGACCTGATCGATCTCGCCGCCGAGGAAGGGGATCTGCCGGCGTCGGTGGAAGCCGGGATGACCGGGAGCCTGAACCCGCTATGTGAGGCCATCGTGACGGCACCGGTCCCGGTCCTCGCCGCCGTGAACGGTCCCTGTGTCGGCGGGGGACTTGGACTGGCGTTGCTCGCCGACATCACCATTGCGGCCGAATCGTCGTACTTCCTCGTGCCCCAGGTCGCTTCGCTGGGCATCGTTCCCGACGCCGGAGCCACCTGGATTCTGCCCCGAGTCCTCGGCCGGGCGCGGGCACTCGGTGTGGCTCTGACCGGCGATCGCATCAGTGCTGCCCAGGCCGTACAGTGGGGCCTGATCTGGGCCTGCGTACCCGATGCCGAGGTGCTGTCGCACGCCGGCGAACTTGGTTCCGCATTGGCGCAGCGCTGCGGTCCGGTGGTGCGCACTCGTGGCCTGATCGACGATGCGGCGTCGTCGCCCCTGTCCGAGCAGCTGAGCTCCGAGGCGCGGGCGCAGGCGATGGCGCTGCGGGACCCGACGGCGGTCGCCGACCTTGCTCGTTTCGCCGCCAGACCCGGCGGCACCCGTGGCACCGCCGACGACCAGCGCTGAATCGGATGGTGTGGCGGGTACGATCGGGTGCCCTCGGACGGCCGTTCGAGGTGAACGACGAGGGGGTGCAGGGTGACCCAGTCGGACGGGTCTGCGGTCGCGCGCCCGCCCCGGGGCACGCGCCCGGCGAACCGGCGTCAACTCATCCTGTGCGCAGCCACGGAGTTGTTCTACCGCAAGGGTTACCCGCAGGTTTCGATGCGCGAGATCGCCGAGGCGGTCGCGATCGGCCCGTCGGCTCTGTATCGACACTTCGCCAACAAGCAGGACCTGCTGTTCGCCGTGGTCGCCGACGCACTTGGCGTGGTCGAGGCAGTCTTGGACCGGGTGCTGGCCGATCCCACTCTCGACCCTGCGGCTCAACTGGCCCAGACGATACTGCAGCACCGCGCCATCGGCGCGCTCTGGCATTCCGAGGGTCGGCACCTGACACCGGAGGGCCGAACGCGGCTGCGGCACACCCTGCGCGGCATCGGCTCCCGCCTCGCCGACCTTGTGCAGCGGCAACGGTCCGACGCCGACGATGCCACGGCCGACCTGTTGGCCTGGTGCATTCTCGCGGTGACCACCAGCGTCGCGTTCCACAACGCGAGCTTGCCGACGGACCGGTTCGTCGCCTTGCTGGCCGAGCTGGTCCGGGCCGCCACCAACGCCACGTTGCCGTCGCTGCAGCCGGCGGACGACCACATCTCCGCGCACCGCCAGAGCTGGGCGCCGACCCGTCGCGAAGCCATCCTCGACTCCGCAGCGAAGCTCTTCGCCCGCAATGGTTTTGCGGGAGTCGGTGTCGAAGACATCGGCGCCAGCGTCGGCATCACCGGACCCAGTGTGTACAACCATTTCGACGCCAAGGAAGATATTCTCGCCGCGGCGGTGAACCGGGGGCGGGAACTGCTGCATGCAGATATGCATCGGCAGGTGCGCCGCGCAGCCGACCCGCGCGACGCGCTTCGGCGATTGCTGACCGGTTACGGCGACTATGTCCTCGAGAGCCCCGAGTCGATCCAATTGCTGATCACCGAGACCGGTCACCTCTCGGCCGCGGACCAAGAACGCGTCCGTACCGCACAACACGAATACATCGCCGAATGGATCCGTCTGCTGCGTCAGGTGGAACCCCAGTTGGACCCCGTGGCGGCCCGAATCCGGGTGCAAGCCGCCCTGAGCGTCATCAATGACGTTGCCGCCACGCCGCACCTGCGGGCACTCGGCGGTCTCGATCCCGCCGTCATCGAGGTGAGCGCCGCGGTGCTGGGGCTGGACTGAACCGCGTCCGACGAATTGTGCAGGCGACCAAACTATCCGGCCACCCTCTGCATTCTGCAACATCGTACTGGCAAACCCTCTTTCCCCGGTTATGGTGTGGAACAAGGCTTTTCGATTTTATGTGAACACCCGACCGGGTTGGAAGGCGCAGCATGTACTTGACGCAGGGACTGCACCGCGGAGTCCAGCAAACTCCCGACGCGACGATGACGATCTGCGGCGAGCGCAGCCGAACTTTCCGGTCGACCGCCGCCCGCGTCGCCGGGCTGGCCGGAGGTTTCCTCGACCTGGGGGTGGCACCGGGCGATCGGATCGCGATGCTGTCGACGAATTCGGACCGCTATCACGAGTATCTCCTGGCTGTTCCTTGGGCCGATGCGGTCCTCAACCCGTTGAACACGCGCTGGAGTCCGGCCGAGATCGTCTACGCGCTCCGAGATTCCGCGACTCGGGTGCTGATCGTCGACGAGGCGCACCGGGGCATGCTCGATGCGATACGCGCGGAATACGAACATCTGACGGCGGTCGTGTACTGCGGTACGGGTCCCGCGCCCCGGGACACGACCGATTACGAGGAGTTGATCGCCGGCAGTCGCAAGGTGCCGGATGTCAGGCGCGGCGGCGGTGCGCTCGCCGGTATCTTCTACACCGGTGGCACCACCGGCGCTCCCAAGGGCGCGATGCTCTCGCACGCGGCGCTGTTCACCTCTTGGCTCGGCGCCCTGGCCTCCGGCTTCCTGTTCGATTCCGGGCAGCGCACCCGTTATCTGCACGCCGCGCCGATGTTTCACCTGGCAGATCTGGCCGCCTGGGGAGCGGCGACGCTCCTCGGCGGCACGCACGTGATGGTGCCCCGGTTTGATCCGGTCGAGGTGATCGGTGCCATCGAAGAGCACCGAATCACCGATGTCGCTCTGGTGCCGACCATGATTCAGGCGATTGTCGATCTACCCGAGATTTCCGGTCGGGACCTGTCCAGCGTGCGCTCGATTCTCTACGGTGCTTCCCCGATGCCACAGACCCTGCTCGATCGGGCCGCCGCGGTGTGGCCGCAGGCATCGTTCACCCAGGCCTACGGGATGACCGAGTTGGCGCCGATCGCGACACTGCTCGGACCCGATGAACACGCCGATGCGACGCTGCGGCGGTCGGCGGGCAGGGCCGCCCCGCACTGCGAGGTCCGGATCGTCGACGAGTCCGGTGCCGACGCGCCCCGAGGCGCGGTGGGCGAGGTGGTGGTGCGCGGTGGGAGCATGATGCAGGGCTATTGGAACAAGCCTGCCGAGACCGCGGAAACCATCCGGGACGGATGGCTGCACACCGGTGACGGTGGTTACATGGACGAGGCCGGCTACGTGTTCATCGTGGACCGGATGAAGGACATGATCGTGACCGGCGGCGAGAACGTGTACTCGGTGGAGGTGGAGAACGCGGTGGTGCGTAATCCGGCCGTGGCCCAGTGCGCGGTCATCGGCATTCCCGATGCGCGATGGGGGGAGCGGGTGCACGCCGTGGTGGTGCTGCGCCCGGGCGCCCAAGCCTCGGACGAAGAGATCCGTCGGCACGCCAAACAGTTCATCGCCGGCTACAAGGCGCCGAGCAGCGTGGACTTCGTCGCGGAGCTACCGGTCTCGGCCGCTGGCAAGGTGCTCAAACGTGAACTGCGCCAACCTTACTGGGACGAACGCGACCGTCAGGTGTAGCTCGGACCGGCCGGCAACATGTCATCGCCGAACGTGGTGGTGAGCAGCAACGCGACCTGCAGTTCCAGACGCCGTTCGTCCAACGGGTGACCCAGCAACGCCTCGATGCGCTGCAACCGGTACAGCACCGTGTTGCGATGCATGAACAACCGCTCGCTGGCCCGACGGGTGTTCCCACCCTCCTGCAGGAATACCCACAACGTCTCTCGCAGCTGTTCGGCTGCGGGGGTGCGGGCGGCGAGTTCCCCGAGCGCGCGCCCGACGTACCGCCGGGCTTCTTCCTCGTCACCGGCGAGCAGCGCGACGACCGCGACGTCGGCGTGCAGCGTGAGCCGTCGCGGTGTCGGCATCCGAGTTGCCACTCGGCGTGCTCGCAACGCCTGCTCATGACTGATCCGGAAGGCGTCCTCGCCATGGATGGTCTGTCCGACGGCGATCAGGACCTCGGAATGCGGCAGTTTGTCGGCGGATTCCGAGAGGCGGTCCATGTCGAGTTCGCCCGCGATCCAGGCCCACATGGCCGACGTGCCCGCCGGCAACAGCAGCATTCGGTTCGCCCCGGCGGCTGAGATCAGGCTGCCCAAACACCGTCCGAGCGCGTTCAGTTGAAGGTCGACCTCACCGTGCGGCGGCATCCAGGCGATCAGCGCGGTCTGTGGCGAATGCAGGTCGTGTTCGAGTTGTCTGCCGGCGTGGTCAACGGGTATCCGGTCGCCGCGCAGCAGTCGCTCGACCAGGGCGGTACGACGGGCCGCCTCGCCCAGAATCCAACGGTCACGTTCTCGTTCGTAGTCGGAAACAAGTTGTGCGACAACGCGGTCAAGATAGACGTTGAGTTCGTCGAAGCTTCGGTGCAGGGCCTCGATGAATACCTGTTGGTCGGTGAGCCTCTCGGCCAGTACATCCATCCAGAGTCGGGAGAACAGGGTTTGGCCGACCCGGTAGGACTGGATCAACGATTCGAGCGGAAGCTGCCGGCGCGCGACCGTGGAGGCGAACGCGATCACCTCCGGTCGGATCGGTACCTGCTCTGCTGCCGCCTCGGCCCGGAACACCGACAGCATCGCGGCGACGTTGCCGTACGCGCTGGCTTCGACGTCGCGGATGAGGTCGTCGTCGTCGAAGAACTCGGGGACCGAACCGGCCAACTGCTCGCTGAGCTGCACGGCTACATCGTCGACGCGCGCGACCAAGTCATGGGCACATGCGACGATCGCCGCATGAGCGCTGAGCGACGGAACCACCGTCACGATGCTACCCGCGCACGTTATGAGGTCGGGTCGCTACGGCCCGTTCCGGGCGCCGCGGACACCAGGCCCGGTGACGTGACCGGACGGCTGGGATCCGGTCTGCCGCGGCGTGCCCGACGCCGCCCCGCGCGCATCTCGCCCCGCAGTGCCTTGAGGTAATGGTGGTGGTCGACCTGGACGGTGTGCCGCGCGGTGCCGATGAAACGCCTGCGTAGCCAGCGCTGATCGGCGTCGATAGCGTCGCGCATGTCCTCGGCCGACGGCAGCGCGCAGCGGCCGGTGAGCAATTCGCCGATCCACTTGCCCTGCAGTTCCGCCAGCGGTTGAATTGCGCCGAGTGGCTGGCACAGGCCGATGAAGAACAAGCCGGGCCGATCGGGGTCGACCACCCGGTGGTAGAGCGCGATCTGATTATCCGGGGCCGAGACGTAGGTTTCGTCGAAGAACGGGAACGTGATGCGGTAGCCAGTCGCGCAGATGATGACGTCGACCTCCGCGGTGGTGCCGTCGGTGAACCGGACCCGATCGCCGAGCAGTTCGGCGATCTGCGGTTTGGGTTTGATCCGACCGAGCCGCAACTCATCCATGATGCCGGCCGACATGGTCGGATGCGCATCGCCGAAGGCGTGATCGGGGGCCGGCAGACCGTAATCCTGACCGCGACCGTTGACCAGGCGCATCAGACCGCCCAGCATGATGCGCCCGGGCTTGTGTGAGGCGGAGTTCAGCAGCCAGTTCGGCGGCGCCATCCCGAACACGTACTTCGGCATGATGTGCGCGCCACGACGGACCGAGAGGTAGGTCGTTTCGGCCAGATGTGCTGCCTCGCAGGCGATGTCGACCGCGCTGTTGCCGATGCCGACGACCACGACCCGCTCGCCGGCGAGGAACGCAGCGTCGCGGTAATCCCGGGAATGCATCAAGGTGCCGTCGAAAGTGCCCGGAAACATCGGTTCGGGCATGCGCGCATCCCAGTGGTGGCCGTTGGCCACCAGCACATGGTCGTAGGATTCGTTGCGGCCATCGGCCAGGCGCACCTGGAAACCGCCGTCGGCGACCGGGGCCACGTGGGTGACCTCGGTCTGGAACTGAATGTGGTCGTGGATACCGAAGTGGCGCGCATAGTCGTCGAAGTAGCGCGCGAAGTCCCAGTGGCTGGGATAGGCGGGCAACTCGGCGGCCATCGGGAAGTCGTGGTATCCCATGTAGGACTTCGGAGCGTTGGAACTGAGGGTGCGGTATGCGGCTGCGACGCCGCTGGGGTTCTCGAAGACCCAGAGTCCGCCCACCCGGTCGCTCTTCTCGTAACAGTCGAACTCGATTCCGGCCGACTTCAAACCCACACACGCGGCCAGACCCGCCGACCCCGCGCCGATCACGGCGGCACGCGGGGAAATCCTGGAAGCGGTCATGACGCTGTCCTTTCTGAAAGTGATGCTAGGAACGAGATTTGGTCGCTGACGACGGCGTCGAAAGCTGACCCGCGGTCGTAGACGTCGAAATGCCCGGCGTCGGCATACTCGCGTATCGTCGCGCCGGCTCGCCGGGCAGCTGCCCGGGCCAGATCGGCGGGGGCGTTGCCGTCCGCCGCGGCGATCTGGATCAGCACCGGAGCGCTGATCCGATGTGCGCGCAGGCCAGGTCGGTACAACGGCACGCGCAGCAGCATGCGCGCGGCAAATTCGTTGCGCCATAGCGGTGCTCGCTCAGCGGCGGCCAGGTAACCAGGCAGCGCATCGGGTGTGGTGAGCATGGCCACGCTGTTCGGCGGTCCCACCGCGGGCAGGAGTACCGGCGCTCGTCCGGTTCGCGCCGCCATCGCGTCCCGCAGCGCGGCCGAGCAGAGTCGCGCCGCCGCGCGTGTGGTGATCCCGCGCCGCATCCGCAGCAGGGTGGCCAACCCGTCCACGATCGGAGTGAGCGCGATGACCCCGGCGAGGTCCTGCCGCTCGGCGGCCACCGACAAGACATGACCGCCGGACAGGGAAGTACCCCAGATCACCACGCCGTCAACGAGCGCCAGTTGGCGGGCGACCTCGATGGCCGCGTGGTAATCCTGACGCTGGGCGGTGAAGTCGATGACCTGCCGAGGCCGTCCTTCGGAGTCGCCGAAGCCGCGATAGTCGAAGCACACGGTGTCGAACCCGGCGTCGGCGAGTCGTTCACCGAAACCGATCAGACCGGCGTCTCGGGTGCCGCAGAACCCGTGCGCCATCACCACGCATGGTCGGCGATGCCCGCCGTCGGCCGCGTAGTGCCAAGCGGCGATCGTGGTGTCACCACACGGGATTCGAAGTTCGGTGCGGTTCATTTCCGGGCCCGCGGACTATTGGCACCTGGTGCCGCCAGGAACCGCCGGTAGGCGGTCGCGAACTCCGGAGTCCGGATGCAGACCAGCTGCGCCTCGAGCTCCGCGTCCAGGGTGTCGGACCAGGTCGGCCGGGCGGCTCGGTCGATGATGCGTTTGACCAATCCGCTGGCGGTGGTGGAACACCCGAGTAGCTCCTCGGCCAGCTCGGAGGTGGCGGCCGCCAACTTCGCCACGGGCACGACGCGGTTGGCAATGCCGAGCCGGCCCGCGCGCGCGCCGTCGATCATCGCGGAGGTGAGGATGAGCTCCTTGGCCCGCCCGGCCCCGATCAGCGCGGCCAGTCGGCCCGCGCCGCCGACATCGGGAACCACGCCCATCCGGGTCTCGGGCAGGCCCAACGTTGCATCCCCGGCGATGACCCGCAGATCGCAGGCCAACGCCAATTCGAAGCCCGCGCCGATGGCCCAGCCGTGCACACTGGCCACGGTCGGGATCGGTAGTTGCTCGAGCCGCTCGTAGGCCGCGACGAAGGAGCCGCGGATACGCAGCAGTCCGTCGGACGTGGCCAACCGGGCCAACGTTGCCGCATCGATTCCGCTACTGAACCCCGGGCCCTCGCCCCGGACGACCACGCAGCCGACGTGAGACGCGGATTCCAGCTCGGCGACAGCGACATCGAGGGCCTCGATCAGTTTCTCGTCGAGGGCATTTCGTCGCGCCGGCCGAGCCAGCACCAGATGCGCGACGCGACCGTCGTATTCGAGCCGGAGTGGGGACATGAATGCAGCTAAGCGTCGACGGGCCGCAGAGGCCATGTCGTCCTGCACAGAAATGCCCGGCGGTGTTGTGCAGTCTCCGCGAAGACGTTCATAGGTCTTCCCAACCTCGAGTTGCAAACCACAATGAAGACGGTCGGGGTCCAGTTGCATTCCACGCCAATCCGATCCAGCGCAGGAAGGTAGGGCAGTGACGGCACGATTCGAGGGCAAGGTGGCCTTCATCACCGGGGCCGCCAGAGGGCAGGGCCGGTACCACGCGGTGCGGTTCGCCGAGGAAGGTGCCGACATCGTCGCGGTTGATCTGTGCGAGCAGCTCGACAGTGTGGCCTATCCGATGAGCACCCGCCAGGACCTCGATCAAACGGTCGACCTGGTCGAGAAGACTGGGCGCCGGATCGTCGCCGCAAAGGCCGATGTTCGCGACCTGGAGCGCCTGAGCGCGGTGCTCGATGAGGCGGTCGACCAGCTGGGCCGGATCGATTACGTGCTCGCCAATGCCGGGATCGGCCCGGTGTTCGGCGAACCGTCCGAGCGGCTGGATGCCTACCTGGACTCCATCGACGTCATGCTCAACGGCGTGTACTTCACGGTGGAAGCTGCACTGCCGGGGTTGCTCAGGCACGACGACGGCGGGGCGATCGTGATCACCAGCTCGGCGGCAGGACTGAAATCGGTGGGCCCTGGGTTCGCCACCAAGAGCCACGGGGGTGCCGGCTACACCGCCGCAAAACACGGCGTCGTCGGACTGATGCGCTACTACGCGACGACGTTGGCCGAGCGCGGTATCCGGGTCAACTCCGTCCATCCCACCGGTGTGGTCACACCGATGATCGCGAACTCCCAGGTGGAGCAGTACATCGGCGAACACCCGGAGTTCGGCGCGGTGCTGACGAACCTCCTGCCGGTTCCCGCGGTCGAATGTCGGGATGTCACGGAGGCGATGGTCTATCTGTGCTCGGAGGCCGGCCGATACATCACCGGCATCACGTTGCCGGTAGACGCAGGACTCACGGTCAAATAGGCCCAACGTCAAATCCGCTGGCCCGCAGCAATTTGCAGTACGTACAGGAGAAGTTGTGGTCGCTACACTCAATCTGGTAACCGTCCCGGTCCGCGCAGCGGGCGGCTTTTTCGCCATGGCGCTCGATACTCTGGTGCTGACCTTTCAGCGCCCGTTCGCGTGGCGGGAGTTCCTGGCGCAGAGTTGGTTTGTCGCCCGGGTCTCGATGCTTCCGACATTGATGCTCGCTGTTCCCTTCACGGTGCTGACCGTGTTCACGTTCAACATCTTGTTCGTGGAGTTCGGGGCCGGCGACTTCTCCGGTACCGGCGCTGCATTCGGCGCGGTCACCCAGATCGGCCCGATGGTGACCGTGCTGGTGGTGGCGGGGGCAGGCGCCACCGCCATGTGTGCCGATCTCGGGGCACGCACCATCCGGGAAGAACTCGACGCATTGCGGGTGATGGGCATCAACACCACGCAGGCCCTGGTGGTTCCTCGGGTGCTCGCCGCGACACTGATTGCGTTACTGTTGTCTTCTTTGGTCATCCTGGTGGGCATCACTGGGGGGTTTGTCTTTTCGGTCTTCTTCCAGCACGTCACCCCGGGAGCGTTCGTGGCCGGGTTGACCTTGGTCACCGGACTCGGCGATGTCGTGGTATCGCTGATCAAAGCGGCGTTGTTCGGCCTGACCGCCGGGTTGATCGCCTGTTACAAGGGCACGTCGGTGGGTGGCGGACCCGCCGGAGTCGGTAACGCCGTCAACGAGACGGTGGTGTTCTCGTTTCTTGCACTGTTCGTGATCAATATGGTGGTCACGGCTGTCGGCGTCAAGGTGACGATGTGAGTACCGCCGCAGTGGTCGGGGCGCGGTTACCTCGGGTTGGGCGTGCGCTCGAGCGCTGGAGTTCCGGCTGGAACCGCCTCGGCGAGCAGGCCGAATTCTATGGGCGGACCGTCCGTTCGATCGGGGATGCGTTCGCGCATTACAAATGGGAGCTGGTCCGGCTGGTTGCTCAAATGAGTCTGGGGACGGGCGCATTGGTGGTGATCGGCGGCACCGTGGTCATCGTGGCATTCCTGACACTGTCGACCGGGGCCCTCGTCGCGGTGCAAGGCTACAACCAGGGCGAGTTCAATCGGTCGATGCAACACCGGGTTGTTGGAGCGAGTGTAGCTGTTGGGCAAAGACTTCCGCCGGTGTTTTCCAGCCGAGGACCTTGCGCGGTCTGTTGTTGAGCGTCAGTGCAACCGCTTCGAGGTCCTCTGCCGACCATCGTGATAGGTCCGTACCTTTCGGAAAGTACTGACGCAGCACGCCATTGGTGTTCTCGTTGGTGGGTCGCTGCCACGGAGAGTGCGGGTCGGCGAAGAACACCTTCGTGCCGGTATCGAACGTGAACTGGGTATGCGCGGCAAGCTCTTTGCCGCGGTCCCACGTCAGGGTCTGACGCAACTGGGCCGGCAACTGAGCCAGCGAGGCGACCAGGGCGGCATTCATCGCCTCGGCGCCATATCCGCTCAACGCCGGCCCATTCTTCACCGACGGGGCCATCCCCCACCCCTCGAGGCGGGGTAGATGAATCAGCATCACCGCCCGGCTCTTGCGCTCCACGACCGTACCGATCGCCGATCGGCCGGTGCCGATGATCAAATCACCTTCCCAATGTCCAGGGACCGCGCGATCGGCAGCTTCGGCGGGCCGTTTGCTGATCACGACATCCGCGCTGACGTGTCCCTGCGGCTTGTTCTGTGTCCTGGCCCTCGGAACGCGCAGCGCCCGGCCTGTTCGCAAGCACGCAACCAACTCTCGCTTGAGCGCCCCACGCCCCTCGATGAACAGTGATTGATAGATCGCCTCGTGACTGATCCGCATGGACTCATCATCGGGGAAATCCATCGGCAAGCGGTGCGCGATCTGCTCCGGGCTCCATGCCGTCGACCACCGCCTGTCCTGTCGATGCGGCTTGTTACGCCCCTTCCAGGCCCCGGTCTGCGGACCCGCGACGGTCGTGCCGTCGAGTCGGCGAACGCTGCCGTCGAGTCGCTGCTGCACGTACTCACGTAACTGATCGTTGGCCACGAGCTTCGCGGTTTTCGGCCGCTTCGCTGCTTGCTGGGCCTTCCACTGCGCCACCCCTGCGCGATAGACCTGCTTGCCGCCGCGGGTGGCCGCGTTGCGCCGCAGCTCCCGAGACACCGTCGACGGGTCACGGTCAATTTCGCGGGCGATCTCACGCACACCGGCACCCTGAGCGCGCAGCAATGCGATCTCTTCCCGCTCGGCGAACGACAGATACCGGCCCGTAGGCTCATCCAAACTGATCGGCGACATGCCGCCAGCGTGGCGGAACCACCTACTGGCCACCGGTGTCGACACGCCGACTTCCACAGCGGCATCCTCGGTCGAGACACCCTGGACGATGAGCCGCCAGAACTGGCGCTGCACCGCACGCGAGGGCTCCGGGCGCCCGGGTGAGCGCATCGCTGGCCGCAACGCACGATCAGCCGCCCACTGCCGCCGCCTGACAACCGATTTCGCTTCCTCGCGCTTGGCCACATCACACCTCCATCGTCAAGGTGTTGCGACGACCGGTTGAATCCGCCTTGAGAACCCGCATCGCTGTGATGAACGAGATCAGCCAAAGTTGTTGCACCAGAACGCTTCCTAGAATCAATGGCGTGATTTATCGCGTCGGTGACCAGCTTCTGGGTCATCTCGGTGGCCACCTTCCATCCCACGATCTTGCGGGCGTAGACATCGGTGACGAACGCCGTATACGCCCAGCCGGCGCAAGTGCGACAGTAGGTGAAATCTGCCACCCAAAGCCGATCAGGTGCCGCCGCCACGAAACGCCGCTGCACCCGGTCCGGGGCCCGCACCGCTGCCGGATCTGCGACAGTGGTGCGCACCCGGCGCCGCTTGCACGCGCCACGCCAACCCATTTCCCGCATCACCCGTTCCACCACGCACCTAGAAACATCAATACCATTGGTGCGCAGCACGATCCATGTCTTACGTGCCCCCAGCACCTTGAACAACGCGCTGCTGTGCCGCAGCTGCCAGATCGCGTCAATGATCTGCGCATCAGCCCAATCAGCTTTGGACGGGCCACGACGGGCCCGATGCGCGTAATACGTCGATGGGGCGATGGTGATGCCGTACTCGCTGAGCACGGCGCACATCGACTCGACACCCCATTTGAGACCATCAGCGCCCACCCGGTTTCCCTGGTGGGCGCTGATGAACTCCACGACTACGACGAGGGCCGGTCCAGTTCGGCCGCGAAGAAAGCCGAGGCCGCCTTCAAGATCGCATTCGCCCGTTTGAGTTCAGCGTTCTCCCGGCGCAGCTTGCGCAGGACCTCGGATTCCTGACTGGTCTGCCCAGCTCGCGCACCACCGTCGATCTCGGCTTGACGCACCCATTTGCGCACCGTTTCAGCAGAGCCGATACCCAACAGGTCAGCGACTCGACCCATCGCCTCCCACTCCGAGACCGTCTCGCTGCGCAGATCGGCCACCATCTGCACCGCCCGCTGCTTCAACTCGTCCGGATACCGCCTCGATGACTTCGCTCCCACGTGCCCATCCTTCCCAACGGAAGAACTCTCCCGACACACCGGGGCGGATCAGTGCCACCGTCCGGCGCTGTCTTGGCGCACGGTGGCCGACAGGACCCGGGCTGTGCCGGCCTCGAGCCGGCGGGCCAACTTACGGGTCGACTCGTGGGTGCGGATCGCGCCGAGGCGCGGCAGGCTGATGTGGCGGCGATCAGCCTCGCACCGGAGGACACCGGTGGTGAACCGCACCGACTTCGCCGCCCGAGACGTTTTGAACCGCGGAAAGCCAACCGCCCTGCCGGCCCGCTCACCTTTTCGGGATTTCGACCACGCATCGAGGCCGCGGGCCAGCCCGTCCAGGCCGGTGTTGTAGGCCTCCTTCGAATTCTGATCCCACCACGGCGCGCACGCCGCCTTGCGCTGATTCCACACCTTGCGCAACGCCGGCAACGACCACCCCAACACCGCGGTCAACTCGGCCCCGTCGATGCCGTAGCTGCGTTCAGCGGCCCGCTGATCCATGACCGCTTTCACCAAAGCCAACATGTGATTGTGCGCGAACCGTGCCGCACCAGCATGAGACGCCAACGCCCGCAACTGCTTCGGTGTCGGATCCAACGTGAACCGATAGGCCTGCGCAGTCCAACCCTCAGGTATCTCGAACCTAGCCACCGGTACCAACCTCGGCCTGACTGGTCGCCGTCATCGCTCGCATCGCTCGGCCCCGCGCGCTCCACCGCGGCCATACAGGCGCGCGCACATCGCGCTCAGCGCCTCGATCACCCGGTCACCGGCCGTCGCACCGGCATCGGCAACCGCAATCCGGCGGCCGCGCGCGGACAACGCCGCTTCCAGATGCTCGACCCCGAAGCGCGTCAACCGATCCCGATGCTCCACGACCACCACTGAAGCAGACGGGTCCGACAAAATCCGGCGCAACTTCGGCCGCTTCCCGTTCAACCCGACCCGACCTCGCCGACCAGCTCACCAACCACATGCCCGTTCCAGCTGGCCCAATCCGTCAGCCGTGCGACCTAGCGGTCCTGCTCGACGCGCTGATCGCGCGAAGACGCCGCGCGTACACGACGGCGCGACCTGCACCCCACCAGCTGGAACATCCACCCAGATCGTTCCGACTCCCACCGCCAGACGGGCACCGCCATGCGATCCTCACGCAACCACCTGTACGCACTCTTCGGATGTACGCACTCTTCGGACGCACACCCTTCGCGCGCCCACTCAGCCAACTTCACACACTCACTGAAAATCACATTTGATCACGATTACTCACATTTGGCCCAGCAGTTCAGTCCCCCCTAGAACAAGGCGCTCGCGGCGCCGGGTACCGCGCACCCTTGAAACTTATAACAAGTACTTGATATTCTTCCGGGGATGCCACCCCTGACCCCACCCGCCGACACGGCCGCCACGGTGACCCCGTTGACCCCGTTGACTTCGAACGGTTTCACCCCGCTGCGGGTCAAACGCGTCGTGCGCGAGACCGCCGACGCGGTCTCCCTGGTGCTCGACGTTCCCGACGGTGAGCGCGGGCGATTCGCCTACCGCGCCGGGCAGTTCGTCACGCTGCGGGTGTGCATCGACGGCGAGGAACATCAGCGGTGCTACTCCATGTCGTCGTGCCCCGCGCTGGAACCGGACCTGCAGATCACCGTCAAGCGTGACCGCGGCGGCCTGGTCTCCAACTGGCTCAACGACACCGCGGAGGTCGGCGCCGAATACATCGCCGCGCCACCGGAGGGCCGCTTCGTGCTGGCCGACACCGACCGCGAGGTGGTCGCCTTCGCCGGGGGCAGCGGCATCACCCCGGTGTTCTCGCTGCTGCGCTCCGCGCTGAGCGCCACCGCGCGGACCACCGGTCTCTATTACGCCAACCGCGACCGGGACTCGGTGATCTTCGGAGAATCCCTGTCCCAATTGGTCGCGCAGCACGCCGACCGGTTCACACTGCACCAGCACCTCGATGCCGCCGACGGCGTGGTGACCGCCCGCCACGTCGCCGACTTCATGGCCGGGCGGGCCGAGGCCGAGGTCTATGTGTGCGGACCCACGCCCTTCATGGATACCGTCGAGGCGGCGCTGCTCGAACTCGGTGTCCCCAAGGAGCGCATCCACCTCGAACGCTTCACGCCCGTCGCGGCGCCGGCCCCGGAAACCAACGGCGCCGCCGTCACCGAAGAGGTGACCATCGAACTCGGGCGCACCACGGTGACCCAGCCCTACCGGGCCGGCAACACGCTGCTCCAGACCGCCCGACTGGCCGGGCTGAGGGCGCCGTCGTCGTGCGAAACCGGCTCGTGCGGAACGTGTATGGCGCAGGTGACCGAGGGCTCGGCGCGGATGCTCAACAACGACGCCCTCGACGACGACGAGGTGGCCGAGGGCTGGGTGGTCACCTGCCAGGCACTGCCCACCAGTCGCACGGTTCGGGTGGTCTACGAATGACCGGCAGCGAGAGGAAGGACCGGCGATGACCCGGGTGGCGGTGGTGACCGGCGGGGGTTCCGGGATGGGCGAGGCGACCTGCCACGAGCTGGGCCGCCGCGGACACGCGGTGGCCGTCGTCGACATCGATCTCGAAGCGGCGCAGCGGGTTACCGAGGATCTTCACCGCGACGGGGTGAGGGCCTCGGCGATCCAGGCCGATGTCACCGACCGCGCCCGCGTGGAGGCCGCGTTCGCCGAGATCCGCACCGGACTGGGCCCGGTCGAGGTCCTGGTGACCAGCGCCGGGCTGTTCGGCTTCGCGTCCTTCGCTGACATCACCGTGGACGCCTGGCAACGGATGATCGACGTGAACCTCACCGGGACATTCCACTGCTGTCAGGTGGCCCTGCCCGACATGGTGGCCGCGAAATGGGGCCGCATCGTGCTGATCTCGTCGTCGAGCGCCCAGCGCGGCACGCCGTTCGCCGCGCATTACGCCTCCTCCAAGGGCGCGCTGCTGACCCTGACGAAATCGCTGGCCCGCGAGTACGCGTCGACCGGCATCACGGTCAACAACATCCCGCCGTCGGGCATCGAGACACCGATGCAGCATCAGTCCCAGGCCAATGGCTACCTGCCCGACAACGAGACCATCGCCGCCAACATCCCCATGGGCCGACTCGGCACCGGCGCGGACATCGCCGCCGCTGTCGGGTTCCTGTGCTCGGAGGAGGCCGGCTTCATCACCGGCCAAACCCTCGGTGTCAACGGCGGTTCCGTGATGTGAGTTTGCTTCTCCCGATGTCATCCCACCACTAGTCCCACGGAGGTTCGCATGGCGACACAATGGCCCAAGCCGGCCGAAGGATCCTGGACCGAGCACTACCCGGAGCTCGGCACGGGTCCGATCTCGTTCCGCGATTCGATCTCGCCGGAGTTCTACGCCGACGAGCGGGAGGCGATCTTCAAGCGGGCGTGGCTGAACCTCAGCCGCGTGGAGGAGACACCCGAACCCGGCAGCTACATCACCCGGCAGGTGGAGGCCGCCGACGCGTCGCTGATCCTGGTCAAGGACGAGCACGGTCAGATCCGCGCCTTCCACAACACCTGCCGGCGGCGCGGCCACCCGGTGGTGCCCATCGACTACCGCGCCACCGAACTGCGCGGCACCGGAGCCGAATTCACCTGTCAGCACTGCGGCTGGCGGTACGGGCTCGACGGGACGCTGCGGTCCATTCCGGACCCCGACCACTTCGCGGACCTGAACCTCGCCGACTTCGGCCTGGCCGCGGTGCACTGCGACGTCTGGGCCGGCTTCGTGTTCGTCAACTTCGACGAGAACCCGCGCCAGACGCTGCGGGAGTTCCTGGGCCCCATGGTCACCGGCCTCGACGACTACCCCTTCGACAAGCTCACCGAGCGCTACGACTGGGTGGCCCACAACAACAGCAACTGGAAGATCTTCGCCGACGCCTTCCAGGAGTACTACCACGTGCCGGCGCTGCACACCCAGCAGGTGCCGCCGGAGGTGCGCAACCCGGGTGCGGGGTTCACCTGCGGACACTTCCAACTCGACGGTCCGCACCGAGTGGTCTCCACCGCGGGCACCCGGCGCTGGCTGCTGGCACCGGAGTACATGTACCCCATCGAGCGCGCGACCCGCAGCGGCCTGGTCGGGCCGTGGCGCACACCGGATATCGGGGAACTGCCCGCCGGGCTCAACCCGGGCGGGATCGAACCCTGGGGGATCAGCAACTTCCAGATCTTCCCGAACCTGGAGATCCTCATCTACGGCGGCTGGTACCTGGTGTACCGGTACTGGCCCACGTCGTACAACACGCACCGCTACGAGGCCTTCACCTATTTCCACCCGGCCCGGACGGTGCGGGAACGGATCGAACACGAGGTCGCCGCGGTGGTGCTCAAGGAGTTCGCACTTCAGGACGCCGGGATGCTGGGCGGCACCCAGGCCGCGCTCCAGTACGACGTCGTCGACGAGTTCCCGGTCAACGACCAGGAGATCCTGGTCCGGCACCTGCACAAGACCGCGGTCGACTGGGTGACGGACTACCAGCGCGAGCAGACCCCGGCAGGAGCGCAGCAATGACCAGTCCCCGCCTACCCAGTGCGTTCGCCGAGCTGGAGCCGTTCGCCGAAACCTGGTGCCTGCCAACGGAGACCGAACGGTGGAATCAGCGGCTGTCGAGCCCGATGCCGGCGCTGCAGGAGTTCTATGATGCGTTCTTTCCGCGCGTCGAAGAGGCCATCGAGTACTGCGACAAGTTCCCGCTCGACGACGTTCCCGAGGATGCCCTGAACCTGCTGCACCTCATCTATTCGCTGGTGATGGTGGCCATGGCGGTGGAGATCATGCACCAGCCCGCCCCCGTCGATTCCGCCGACGCGGTGATGATCCGCACCGGCGATCCCCGTCCATGACTCCCCGATCTCGACTCCCCCGATCTCCGAAAGGCCACCCCGCATGAGCGTGTTGACCATCAACAAACTGACCTCGTCCGTCGGCGCCGAGGTGGTCGGCGTCGACCCCGACCGGCTGGCCACCGACGACAGCCTGGGCGCCGCGGTGCTCGACGCCCTGGAGGACAACGGCGTGCTGGTCTTCCGCGGCCTGCAGCTGAATCCCGAGGCGCAGGTGGCCTTCTCCGAGCGGCTGGGGCAGGTCGACCGGTCCGCCGACGGCCACCATCCGGTCTCCGGCATCTACCCGATCACCCTGGACCGCGAGAAGAACAGCGCCGCCGAGTACCTCAAGGCCACCTTCGACTGGCACATCGACGGCTGCACACCGCTGAGCGACGAATGCCCGCAGAAGGCGACCGTGCTCTCGGCCGTGCAGGTCGCGACCCAGGGCGGGGAGACCGAGTTCGCCAACTCGTATGCGGCCTACGACGCGCTGGCCCCGGCCGAGCAGAAGCACTACGAGACCCTGCGGGTGGTGCACTCCCTGGAGGCCTCCCAGCGCCGGGTCTATCCGAACCCGACGGACGAGCAGCTGGCCCGCTGGAAGAGCCGCACCATCCACGAGCACCCGCTGGTGTGGACGCACCGCAGCGGCCGAAAGTCGTTGGTGCTGGGCGCCTCCGCCGACTACATCCAGGGCATGGACCTGGACGAGGGTCGCGCGCTGCTCGACGAGCTGTTGGCGCATGCCACGGCGCCGGACCGGGTGTACAGCCACAACTGGTCGGTGGGCGACACCGTCATCTGGGACAACCAGGGGGTGCTGCACCGCGCGGCGCCGTACGACCCCGACTCTCCGCGGGAGATGCTGCGCACCACGGTGCTCGGGAACGAGCCCATCCAGTAAAAGGCGGCGGCGCGGTCGTCGCTGTAAGTGATCCACGTCTCCGGACCGCCCCTCGATCGAATGGCGTCATCCTCGGGTGACGGATATCCACAGGGTGACTGAGGGACACGCCCCAGCTTGATAACGACGTACCCTGAACCGCAGCGGTGGAAAAGTCAGTACCGTTCGGGTGCGCTACGGAATCAGTCCCCGCAGCCGCGCCTGCGACACGGCCTCGAACCGCGTGCCCGTGCCGAGCTTGGTGCTCGCGCTGCGCAGGTAACTCTTCACCGTCTCGGGTCGCAGCGAAAGACGTTCTGCAGCCTCGGTATTCGTGCATCCCAGGGCGACCTGCGCCAGGACGTCACGTTCCCGGGGAGTCAGCGACACCTCCTCGGGGCGCGGGTCGCCGGCGAGTTGTTCGGCCAAGCGCTGCAACTGGTTTCGCATCCCCGGCTCGGCGTCGGCGGCCAGTCGTCGCAGCTCGGCGTAGACGTCGCGGATCACCTCCGGGCTCACCGCGCTGGCGGTGTGCGCCTCACGCAGCCGCAGCCGGCGGTCCACCTCGTCGCGGATCCGCAGTTCATCGGCGAGCCGGCGGCCCGAGTCGATCATCAGGTCCACGGCCCGACCGCCGATGGGCGCCTTGGACCGGTAGGCCCCGTAGAGCATGGCCCGAGCGACGCCGTCCACGACGACGGGCACGGCCAGGACCGATCCGATGCCCTCGCTCAGCACGGGGACGTCGTAGTCGTGGGTGATGGTCGACGCGTTGCGGTAGTCGGCCACCGACAGCGGGCGGCCGGCGACCATGCTGGCCCCGCCCAGCCCCGAACTCGGCCGCACCACCACCCCGCGCAACAGCCCCGTCCTGGTCCCGACGAATTCGCTGAGCACCAGACCGTCGCCATGCACCTCACCGCCGAACAGCACCGGGATGCCGCCGCGGGTGGCGAGTTGGCGCAGCTCGGCCCGCAGGACATCGGTGTCGCGGGGACGCAGCACCGCCGAACCGGAGGACACGGGCAATCCCCTCTTTCGGGGGTAGCGGGTGGACGACTGTGACATAGATCCTAGCTGGCATGACGACCAACGCCGATCTGTATCGCAACGCCCGCGACCAGCTGGTGGCCGCCATCGACGACTACGACAAGGCCGTCGAGACCTTCGCCTGGCCGCAGCTCGAGGGCACCTTCAACTGGGCCACCGACTGGTTCGACGCCATCGCCCGGGACCCCGGCACCGCCGACCGGCCGGCGCTGTGGATCGTCGAGCACGACGGCAGCGAGCAGCAGGTCACCTTCGCCGAGATGGCACGGCGCTCCGATCTGGTCGCGACCTGGCTGCAGCAACTCGGAGTGAAAAAGGGCGACCGCGTCATCCTCATGCTCGGCAACCAGGTCGAGCTGTGGGAGACCATGCTCGGCGTCGCCAAGCTGGGTGCGGTCACCATGCCGACCACCGCGGCGCTGGGACCGGCCGATCTGGTCGACCGGATCACCCGCGGCGGTGCGCGGTACGTCGTCGCCAACGCGGCCGACACGGCGAAGTTCGCCGACGTGGCCGGCGACTACGGCCGCATCGCGGTCGGCGACGCCGTCGAGGGCTGGCACCGCTACGCCGACGCCTACGACGTGCCCACGGCCGGCCCGTTCCCCGCGTGCACCGACGTGACCGATCCGATGCTCATCTACTTCACCTCCGGCACCACCAGCCGGCCCAAACTCGTCGAGCATTCGCAGGTCTCCTACCCGGTCGGACACCTCACGACGATGTCCTGGATCGGGGTGCGCCCCGGCGACGTGCATTTGGCGATCAGCTCCCCGGGATGGGCCAAACATGCGTGGAGTTGTTTCTTCGCGCCGTGGATCGCCGAGGCGACGATCTTCGTCTACAACTACCCGCGCTTCGACGCCGCGGCCCTGCTGCACCAACTCCGCCGCGCGCAGGTGAACACGTTCTGCGCGCCACCGACAGTGTGGCGCATGCTGATTCAGGCCGACCTCGGCGCCCGCCCCGAGGGTCTGCGCGAGGTGCTGGGCGCCGGCGAGCCGCTCAACCCCGACGTCATCGCCCAGGTCGAGAACGCGTGGGGCCTGACCATTCGCGATGGTTTCGGCCAGACCGAGACCACGCTGCAGGTGGGCAACACCCCCGGCCAACCCGTCAAGGCCGGGTCGATGGGCCGGCCGATGCCCGGGGTGCCGGTGGTCCTCGTCGACCCGCTGACCGGGCAGCCGTCGGACACCGAGGGCGAGATCTGCCTGGACCTGAGCCAGGCGCCGCTGAACCTGATGACCGGCTACCTCGACGATCCGGAACGCAACGCCGCCGTCACTGCGGGCGGTTTCTATCACACCGGCGACGTCGCCAGCCGCGACGCCGACGGCTACATCACCTACATCGGCCGCACCGACGACGTGTTCAAGTCCTCGGACTACAAGGTGTCGCCGTTCGAGCTGGAGAGCGTGCTCGTCGAGCATCCCGCCGTCGTCGAGGCCGCCGTCGTCCCGCAACCCGACGACACCCGGCTGTGCGTACCCAAGGCCTACGTGGCGCTGGCCGACGGCTGGGGCGCCGACGCGGACACCGCGCGGACGATCATGGAGCACGCCCGCGACCACCTGGCCCCCTATCTGAAGGTGCGCCGGGTGGAGTTCTTCGAGCTGCCCAAGACCATCTCCGGCAAGATCCGCCGGGTGGAACTGCGCCAGCGCGAGGACGAGGCGCATCAGCGCGGCGCGGGTATCGACACCGAGTACCGCTACGAGGACCTGGTCGAGTAGTCGCCCTCCGTAGGGTGGAGGAATGAGTGCCGCACCGGCGAATCCCGTCGTCCTGGGGAGCTGGTTTGCCCGCGACCTGGCCGACATGGCCGTCACGTGGCAGGCCGAGCCCGCACCCGATCCGAAACTGCTGATCCTCAACGAGCCGTTGGCCGCCGAACTGGGCCTGGATCCCGAATGGCTGCGCGGTCCTGACGGCGTCGGGCTGCTGACCGGCACGGTGCTGCTCGACGGCGCCGCTCCCGTCGCGCAGGCGTATTCCGGGCACCAGTTCGGTGGCTTCGTGCCGCGGCTCGGCGACGGGCGGGCCCTGCTGCTCGGCGAGCTCACCGACACCGAGGGCCGGCTGCGTGACCTGCACCTGAAGGGTTCCGGGCGCACCCCGTTCGCCCGGGGTGGTGACGGGCTGGCCGCCGTCGGGCCGATGCTGCGCGAGTACGTCATCAGCGAGGCGATGCACGCCCTCGGTATCCCGACCACCCGTTCGCTGGCGGTGGTGGGCACGGGGCGGCCCGTGTACCGGGATGCCGCGCTGCCGGGGGCCGTGCTGGCTCGGGTGGCGAGCAGCCATCTGCGGGTCGGCAGCTTCCAGTTCGCCGCGGCGACCGGGGACGCCGCGCTGCTGCGCCGGCTGGCCGATCACGCGATCGCCCGCCATGTGCCCGCGGCCGCATCTACGGCCAATCCGTACGTGGCGCTGTTCGAGTCGACGGTCGCGGTCCAGGCCGAGCTGGTCGCGCGGTGGATGCTCGTCGGGTTCATCCACGGGGTGATGAACACCGACAACATGACGATCTCCGGGGAGACCATCGACTACGGGCCATGCGCCTTCATGGACGGCTACCACCCCGGCACCGTCTTCAGTTCCATCGACTCCGGGGGCCGCTACGCCTACGCCAATCAGCCCGGCATCGCGCTGTGGAACCTGGCGCGGTTCGCCGAGACGCTGCTGCCGCTGTTCGACGAGGACACCGACCGCGCGATCGCCGTGGCGACGCAGGCCCTCGACGGCTTCCGTACCCGGTACGAGGCGGCGTGGCTGTCCGGCATGTGCTCGAAGCTGGGGCTCGCCGACTGTGCGGACGCCTCGCTTGTCGAGGATCTGTTGACGCAGTTGACCCAGAGCCAGGTCGACTTCACCTCGTTCTTCCGGCACCTGGCCCGCGCGGTGGACGGCGACCGCGAACCGTCGCGCGGATTGTTCCTGGATCTCGCGGCGTTCGACGCGTGGCTGGAGCGCTGGCTGGCGCTCAATCCCGATGCGGCGGTGATGGATCGGACCAACCCGGTCTACATCCCCCGCAACCACCTCGTGGAGCAGGCGCTGACCGCGGCCACCGGCGGCGACCTCGGTCCTTTTCAGGAACTGCTGTCGGCCGTCACCGACCCGTACGTCGAGCGCCCCGGCCTGGAGCGCTACGCCGAGCCCGCCCCGGACTCCTTCGGCCCGTATCAGACGTTCTGCGGCACGTGATTTCGGTGCGCTGGGTTGCGGTGCGCGCAACCGGGCGCACCGAAATCACCCGAGTAAGCGGAGCGGATCGGCGCCGTCCCAGTCCGCGCACGTCGCCGCGATCTTGGTCAGGTGCGCCAGGAAGGTGGGCGTCTGTTCGACCACCTCGGTGAAGAATCCGAAGTCCGCGACCGTGTCGACGAACGCGATGCGCTGCCGACCCGCGGTGAGCTCGCAGGCCAGTTCATAACCCTGGCTTGTCAATTGGGCGACCTTGCCGTCGTAGTCGGTGGTCACCGTGGCGATCTGGTGGAAGCCGCTGGGCCCGGCGGCCTTGGCCAGGTCGGCGTACACGCTGGGGCCAGGACTGTGGTCCTCGATGAGTTCGATCTGCACCGGTCCGGCCTGGGCGACGCCGACCTGGAGGTCGACGACGGCCTCGGCGCCCCGGTACCGGCAGGTGCTCCGGGCGCGCGGCAGGATGTGGAAGGGCCCGACCCCGAACACCCGCGCCCAGCGCCGCGCCGCCGCCGGCAGGTCGTCGACGACGAAACCCAGTTGGACGAACCGGTAATCCCCGTCGGGCCAAGGCTGTTCGAACAGCGGGATGGTCATCGCTGCGGCCTGGGCCGGACCAGGACCTCCTGGGCGGTGCTGGCAACCAGCGCCCCGTCGGCGTCGACGATGTTGCCCCGGACCAGCGCACGCTGGCCCCGCATCGTCACGGGCTCCTGGATGTAAAGGTGCCACTCATCGAAGCGGGCCGGCCGGTGCAACCAGATGGCGTGGTCCAGGCTCACCCCGGCCGTGGTCGCATAGTTGATGGGTTCCGGATGATCGCGAAACGCCATGTCCAGCAACAGGTAATCGCTGGCGTAGGCGACCATGGCGTGGTGCATCCCCGGGTCGTCGCCGATGCCGCGCGGCAGGCGCATCCAGTGGGCGCGCGGGCCGGGGGCCTGCTTGCCGCCGAAGAAGGTCGGCGCCTCGGGGATGCGCATCTCCAGCGGCGGCGGCACGTCGATCCAGGTCTGCCCCATCGTCAGCATCTCCGCGGGCGCGGCGGCCGCCCAGTGCTGCAGCAGCGGCAGCTCCAGCGGGGCCGGGGCCTGCGGTGGCTCCGCCGCAGGTTCCGGGGTTTCCGGGTTGTCGTGGAAGGAGGCCACCGCGGTGAACACGGCGCCGCGGCCCTGCCGGATCTCGACGTGCCGCGTCGACAGGGCCCGCCCGTCGCGGGTGCGGTGCACCACGATGTCGACGGGTTCGGCGACGATGCCGGGCCGGGTGAAGTAGGCGTGCAGGGAGTTCAGCGGCTGCCCCTCGACCGTGGTCCCGGCGGCGCGCACGGCCTGGGCGAGCAGCTGGCCGCCGAAGATGTGGCCGAAGCGGCTGGGCTCGTTGGTGGCCCGAAACCGGTCGGGCCCGGTGGGTTCGAGCCGCAGTGCGCCCTCGATGCTGTCGAGCGCGGCCAGGGTGTCGATCTCCAGCTTGGAGCCGCTGCCGCGCAACGCACACGTGAAGTCGTCGGTGACCGGTGCGGGTTGGCTCACCGCTTCCTCCTCGCGCTGACGGGACCGTTGGGATCCGCCCAGTACGGTAGCCCGAGGCCAGCCGTCCACCCCGAACGGGTGCGTCAGAGCACGTACTCCCCGATCAGCTTCCCGATGGTGCGGATGTCGACGTGGCCCTTGAAGTCCAGCCGCACCTTGCCCAGGCCGGAGAACCACAGTTCGAGCTCCGCGTCGAGGTCGAAGCGGCCCGCGGTCTCGATGCTCCAGGCTTGAATCTTGCTGTACGGCAACGAGGAATAGTCGCGCTTCTTGCCGCTGAAGCCCTGCACGTTGATCACGATGAGGCGCTTGTTGGTGAAGACCACCGAGTCGCGCATGCCCTTGAAGCTCAGGTGGACGTGCTCGTCGTCGATGAGGATCGGCGCCAGTTCGCCGGCGATGGGCTTCGGATCGGCTGGTCCAAGCTTGACGAAGAGGCCGTTTTGGAAGTCGATCATGATCGGACGGTAGCGGCTTGCCCCCGGCCCGGGGAGGGATCAACGAAACTGGCAGTGGTGGGCCCCGTCAGGACTGGAAGAACGCCAGCAGTTCGGGGTTCAGGACATCGGCATGCGTCGTCGGCAGCCCGTGCGGTAGTTCGGCATACGTCTTCAGCGTGCCGTTGGCCAGCAGTTCTGCGGACTTCGGGCCCGACGCCCCGTAGGGCACGATCTGGTCATCCTCGCTGTGCACCACCAACACCGGCACGCTGATCTGCTTCAGGTCCTCGGTGAAGTCGGTCTGCGAGAACGCCACGATGCCGTCGTAGTGCGCCTTGGCGCCGCCCATCATGCCCTGCCGCCACCAGTTCTGGATCACCGCTTCCGACGGCTCAATCCCCTCGCGGTTGTAGCCATAGAAGGGGCCGGACGGCAATGCGCGGTAGAACTCCGACCGGTTGGCCGCCAGCTGGGCCTGCAAGTCGTCGAAGACGCTCTTGGGTAGGCCCTCGGGGTTGGCCTCCGTCTGCACCATCAGCGGCGGCACCGCGCACAGCAGCGCCGCCTTGGCCGCCCTTGCCTCGCCGTGGCGCGCGAGGTAATGGACCACCTCTCCCCCGCCGGTGGAATGCCCGACGTGGATCGCGTCGCGCAGATCCAGGTGTTCGACGACCGCCTTGAGGTCGTCGGCGTAGTGGTCCATGTCGTGGCCCTCGGCGACTTGCGTCGAACGGCCATGCCCGCGGCGGTCGTGCGCGATCACCCGGTAGCCCCTGGCCAGGAAGAACAGCAGTTGGGTGTCCCAGTCGTCCGACGACAAGGGCCAGCCGTGGCTGAACACGATGGGCTGGCCCGATCCCCAGTCCTTGTAGAAGATTTCGACGCCGTCGGCGGTCGTGATCGTGGGCATGGTGGGGAACCTTCCGGGAGGGATCGTGCCTCGGTGCCCCGAGCGTAGGACGCAGGGTCCCCAGCGAAGGTCACTGAATGGGAGCGGTGCGGTCACGTCCGGGCTCATTTGCGTCTCGGTCAGGCAACCGATCCGGATTTACCGCCACGAAGCTCTTATATTTCAGTTGCGTAATTTCTCTCCTGTAATTCGTCAGGACTAACAGAAGGAGTCGACGTGCGGCTTTCTCTATATCGATTCCTTTGCGTGGGGGTCGCGAGCGTTGGATTGTCCGCTGCAGCAGCGGTATTGAGTGGACAGGCTGCGGCCGCTCCGCTGATCACCGGCGGTGCGGACTGCGTCGAGAAGATGTCGGGCACGGCTGTACCGTGCGCCGCCGTTTCGCTGGAGGCCTCCGGCCTGGCCGCGCCCGTCGCGGGCCCGCCGCCCGGCCCGCCCCTGGTTCCGCCGATCCCGCCGGTCGCACCGCCCCCGGTTCCGCCGTTGGTCCCGCC
>JAEWRC010000065.1 GCA_023460175.1 Actinomycetes bacterium | reverse complement strand
GACCCCAAGGCCGCCGTCGACGCGCTGCTCGACGCCGCGCGCAACGGCCGCGGGCCGGGCGGCTCCTCGGTCGCGGCCCTGACCACCGGGATCGTGACGGCGCTGGGCTTCCCCGACGGCGACCGGGTGGCCTCGACCAACGCGCTGGCCGACATCCTGGCCGCGGCGCGCGCCGGCGACGCCGGGCCCGTCCTGGAGCTGATCAACCGCGCCCAGGCGACCCGCCAGAGCGACGGGCAGTTCATCAACCGCTGCAGCGACGCGCTGAACCGGCCCACCCCCAACCGGGTCCGCGAACTCGTCGTCGCCTGGCCCAAGGTCTATCCGCAGTTCGGCGCGGTGGGCGCGCTGGACCTGGTGAAGTGCCTGAACTGGCCCAGCGGCAAGGCGCCCAAGGACCCGGAGAACCTCGACATGGACGTGCTGCTGTTGGGCGTCCAGAACGATCCGATCGTCGGCTCCGAGGGGGTGGCGGCCACCGCCGCGACCCTGATCAACGCGGGCGCCACCAGCAAACGGGTGATGTGGCAGGGCATCGGCCACGGCGCCAGCGTCTACTCCCCCTGCGCCATGCCGGTGCTGCTCGGGTATCTCGCCAGCGGTGCGGCGCCGTCCACGGACACGTACTGCCCCGCCTGATACGTCGCAGCTGAGCGCCGGTGTAGGTTGCGGTGCGTGACGGCACCCGATTCGACCCAACAAGGCCCGCGCAACGCCCTGCTCGGCGCATTCCGCCCGCGCACCAGCGCACCGGGCACCGCCGCGGTGTTGCGCTCGATCCTGTGGCCGATCGCGATCCTGTCGATCTTCCATCGCAGCTACGTGCTGGCCACCAACGGCTACATCACCGACGACTTCGGTCCGGTGTACACCGCGGTGATCAACTTCAAGCTGGGTCAGCCGGTCTACACCGGCAACTTCGACTTCGTCGACCCGCACTACCTGTATCCGCCCGGCGGCACGCTGCTGCTGGCCCCGTTCGGGTACCTGCCGGTCGACGCGTCCCGCTACTGGTTCATTGCGCTGAGCACGGTGGCGATCGTGCTGGCCGCGTTCTTCCTGCTGCGGCTGTTCAAGCTGCCGGTGACCTCGGTGGCCGCCCCGGCGCTGCTGCTGGCCATGTTCGTCACCGAGTCGGTGACCAGCACGCTGGTCTTCACCAACATCAACGGCTTCATCCTGTTGGCCGAGGTGCTGTTCTTCCTCTGGCTGCTCGACGGCCGCCGCAGCCGCGAGTGGCTGTCCGGCATCGCGATCGGGCTGACCCTGGTGGTCAAGCCGTCGCTGGCGCCGCTGCTGCTGCTGCCCGTGCTGAACCGGCAGTGGCGGCCGCTGGTCGGCGCGTTCGGTGTGCCGCTGGCGTTCAACGTCGCAGCCTGGCCGCTGGTGGCCGACCCGATGAACTTCATTCACCGCACGGTCCCTTACATCCTGGGCACCCGCGACTACTTCAACTCCTCGATCGTGGGCAACGGCATCTACTACGGGCTGCCGACCTGGCTGATCCTCGCGCTGCGAATCCTGTTCCTGCTGTTGGCCATCGGCAGCCTGGTGCTGCTGTACCGCTACTACCGCACTCGGGATCCGCTGTTCTGGGCGCTGACGTCGTCCGGCGTGCTGCTCACCGCGTCGTTCCTGGTGCTGTCGCTGGGTCAGGCCTACTACTCGATGATGCTGTTCCCGTTCCTCATGACGGTGGTGCTGCGCAACTCGGTGCTGCGCAACTGGCCGGCCTGGCTGGCGATCTACGGGTTCCTGACGATGGACCGCTACCTGCTGTGGCACTGGCCGACCACGGGCCGGTTCCTGGAGTACATGAAGATCACCTACGGCTGGTCGCTGCTGCTGGTCGTGGTGTTCTGCGTGCTGTACTTCCGCTACCTCGACGCCAAGGCCGAAGGCCGCCTGGACCACGGTATTGATCCACTATGGATGACGTCGGACCGGCCGCGCGCTAGCGTGGACCCATGATGAGCCGTCAGCCCACGGAGCTTCCCCCCGCCAAGGTCGCGCTCACCGACGACGAGTGGCGCCAGAAGTTGACCCCCGAGGAGTTCGCGGTGCTGCGCCAGGCCGGCACCGAACGCCCCGGCGTCGGTGAATACGTCGACACCCACACCGAAGGTGCCTACAACTGCCGCGCGTGCGGCGCCGAATTGTTCCGCAGCACAGAGAAATTCGATTCGCACTGCGGGTGGCCGTCGTTTTTCGACCCGTCGCAGTCCGACGCGGTGATCCTGCGGCCGGACGACTCGCACGGGATGCGACGCGTGGAGGTGCTGTGCTCGAGTTGCCACAGCCACCTCGGTCACGTGTTCACCGGCGAGGGATACCCGACGCCGACCGATCAGCGGTACTGCATCAACTCGATCTCGCTGACGCTGGTCCCCAAGACGGCCTGACGCGCTACGGCAGCGCGGTGATCAGCTGCTCCGCGCTGACCCGGGGCCCGGTGTAGAACGGGGTTTCCTCGCGGACGTGCCGGCGCGCGTCGGTATAGCGCAGCTTCCACATCAGCTCGACGATGCGGGCCAGATCCGGCCCCTCGAACGCCAGCACCCACTCGTAGTCGCCGAGCGCGAACGCCGGCACCGTGTTGGCCCGCACGTCGGGGTACTCGCGGCCCTCCATGCCGTGCTCGACGAGCATCTTGCGGCGCTCGTCGTCGGGCAGCAGGTACCACTCCAGCGAGCGCACGAACGGGTAGACGCAGACGTAGTCGCCGGGATCCTCACCCGCGACGAACGCCGGGACGTGGCTCTTGTTGAACTCGGCGGGACGGTGCAGGGCGACCACGCTCCACACCGGGTCGCTGGCCCGGCCCAGCGTGGTGCGCCGGAAGTCCCGGTAGGTGGCCTGCAGGGATTCGATCTTCTCGGAGTGCGTCCAGATCATGAAGTCCGCGTCGGCGCGGAAGCCGGCCACGTCGTAGAGACCCCGGACGACGACGCCGTTGTCCTCCTGCTGTTTGAGGAACGTCGCGGTTTCGGAGATGACGGCGGAACGATCCTGCTCCAGCGCCTCCGCCTGGGCGGCGAACACCGAGATCATCATGTATCTCGTCATGGAATTCAGCGCGTCGTAATCCAGCTTGGCCATGACTCCATCGTGCCACTGCGCCTAACGCGACACCCACCGGGCCACCTCGGCCGCGGCCCGGGTGGCCGCGGCCACACAGGCCGGCACCCCGATGCCGTCGAGGTAACTGCCGGCCACCGCCAACCCCGGCGGCAACCCCGCCCGGATCTCGGCGGTGACCTCGGCGTGGCCGGGCCCGTACTGCGGCATCGCGTCCAGCCAGCGCTGCACCCGGACGTCGACCGGGTCGACCGCGATGTCGAACACGGTGCGCAGGTCCTGCAGCGACCAGGCCAGCAGGTCGTCGTCGGAAGCGTTGCGCGCGATCGAGTCGCCGTGGCGCCCGAACGACAGCCGCAGCAACTCGGCGTTGCCGCCGCGGCCCCACTTGCGGCTCGACAGTGTCAGCGCCTTGGCGTGCAGCCGCTCCCCGGTGGCCACCAGCACCCCCGAGCGCTGCGGCAGCGGCGTGCCGCCGGGCACCGCCAGGGCCACCACCGCCGAGGACGCCGTGCTCACCCGCGCTGCCGCGGCGGCGCTGCGCGGGGCGATCTGGGTCATCAGCGGCGCGAACCGCGGCGCCGGCAACGCCAGGATCACCGCGTCGGCCCGGTGCTGTGCACCCTCGTCGTCGCGCACCGTCCAGCCCCGGCCGTCGGGCGTCACCGCCTCGACCGTCGTCTGCACCCAGCGCAGCGCGCTCTGCTCGACAAGCGCCCGCAGCAGCACCTCGTAGCCACCGTCGATCGCGCCGAACACCGGCGCGCCGGTGGCCGGCGGCAGCGCGGCGCGCACGGCGTCGGTGAGGCTGGGCGCGCCCCGGTCCAGGGCCGCGGCCACGGTGGGCACCGCGGCGCGCATGCCGATGGTGGCCGCCGAGCCGGCGTACACCCCGGCCAGCATCGGGTCGACGGCGCGAGCCACGACCTGGTTACCGAACCGGTCCCCGACGATCTCGGCGACCGACGGATCCCCGCCGCGCAGCCAGCGCAGCGGCCGGGCGGGTTCGGCGGCCATCCGGTCCAGCACGTCGTCGTCGACGAGGCCCCGCATCGAGGCCGCCGAACTCGGGATGCCGTTGACGGTCTCGGTGGGCAGCGAGTGCAGACGCGCCCCGCAGTACAGCAGCGGACGCGCCCCGGTGGTGCCCAGTTGACTTGCCGCCAAACCCAATTCGGCCAACAGCTCGGGCACCTCGGGGCGGCGCACCACGAACGCCTCGGCGCCCACGTCCAGCGGTTGGCCGGCGACGCGTTCGGTGCGCAGGATCCCGCCGAGCCGGTCAGCGGGGTCGAAAACGGTGATCGAGGCGTCCGGGCCCACCAGGCGTCGCAACCGGTAGGCGGCGACGAGCCCCGAGATACCGCCGCCGACGATGCAGAACGCCGCGGTCACGGTTGCCTCATCACCACGGTTGCCGCATCACAAGGAATGCACCAGAGCCACCAGGTCGGTGAGCACGCCGGGATCGGTGGTGGGCAGCACGCCGTGGCCGAGGTTGAACACGTGGCCACTCGCCCCCGCGGCGACCGCGGCGCGGCCGTCGGCGACCACCTGGCGGGCGCGGCGCTCCACGGCGTCCCAGCCGGCCATCAACACCGCCGGGTCCAGGTTGCCCTGCAACGCCCGGTCGCCGCCCACCCGTCCGGCCGCGTCGACCAGCGAGGTACGCCAGTCCACGCCGACCATCCGGCTCGGACCCGAGCCCAGTGCCTCGGACATCGCGCCCAGCAGCTCGGCGGTGCCGATGCCGAAGTGGGTCATCGGCACGCCCGCGTCGGCCATCCGGGCGAACACCTGCGTGCTGTAGGGCAGCACGTGGGCGCGGTAGTCGGCCAGCGACAGCGCCCCGGCCCAGGAGTCGAACATCTGGATCGCGTCGACGCCGGCCTCGACCTGCAACCGCAGGAATTCGACGGTGACGTCGGTCAGCGCGCCCATCAGCGCGGCCCAGGCCTCGGGTGCGCCGAGCATCATCGCCTTGGTGTGTTCGTGGTTGCGGCTCGGGCCGCCCTCGATCAGGTAGGACGCCAGCGTGAACGGGGCGCCGGCGAACCCGATCAGCGGCACCTCGCCGAGGTCGCGCACCAGGTTCTTGACCGCGTCGGTCACCGGCGCCACCTGATGGGCCTCGAGCGGCTTGACGGCCGACACGTCGGCCAGCGTGCGGATGGGGCTGGCGATCACCGGGCCGACGTCGGGCACGATGTCCAGATCGATCCCGGCGGCGCGCAGCGGGACGACGATATCGGAGAACAGGATGGCCGCGTCGACGCGGTGGCGCCGGACCGGCTGCAGGGTGATCTCGGTGACCAGGTCCGCGTTGAAGCAGGAGTCCAGCATCTTGTGCTGAGCACGCAGTTCGCGATACTCCGGCAGCGACCGGCCCGCCTGCCGCATGAACCAAACCGGCAGGTGGCTGGGGGTCCGGCCGCTGACGGCGGCCAGATACGGCGAGTTGGGTAGTTCACGGCGGTTGTTCATCGGCCTTCATGCTGCCATCGGGAACAGAACCCACCAAAACCTCTCGTTCCGGTCGACACGGAAACGGCGCGCCTGCACCCGTAGCAGGGTCAACAGGGCTACCGTGAATCGCCGTGACGTCCGGCGACCCGGCAGAATTCCGCGCGGCGGTTGCGGCGATGAGCGATGTCGCCGTCCGCCCGGAGATCGAGCTCGGCCCCATCCGCCCCCCGCAGCGGCTGGCGCCGTACAGCTATGCCGTGGGCGCTGAGGTCAAACAACCCGAACCCGCGGTGATCCCCGAGCAGTCCGACGGCGACGCGTTCGGCCGGCTGATCCTGCTGCACGACCCGGATGGCTCCGAGGCGTGGTCCGGCACCATGCGCCTAGTCGCCTACATCCAGGCCGACCTGGATTCCAGCGAGGCGGTGGACCCGCTACTGCCCGAGGTGGCGTGGAGCTGGCTGGTCGACGCCCTGGATTCGCGCTCCGAACACGTGACCGCGCTGGGCGGCACCGTGACGTCGACGACCTCGGTGCGCTACGGCGACATCTCCGGGCCGCCGCGTGCCCACCAGTTGGAGCTGCGGGCGTCGTGGACGGCCATCACCCCGGATCTGGGCACCCACGTCCGGGCGTTCTGCGAGGTGCTCGAGCACGCGGCCGGGCTGCCCCCGGCGGGGGTCACCGACCTGGGGTCACGGTCGCGCGCCTGAGATGAGTGAAACCGAACCGACGGAGCCGGCCGAGGAGGCCGAGGCGCCCGTTCCACTGACCGCTCCGGCCGACGGCGTGCCGCCGGTGTCGGTGTACGCCAACGAGATCGCCGAGGCCGCCGAGTTCCTGGGCAGCGGGCACGGCCCGTTCGCGGTCGACGCCGAGCGCGCCTCCGGTTTCCGGTACTCCAACCGCGCCTACCTGATCCAGATCCGCCGCGCCGGCGCCGGCACGGTGCTGATCGATCCGGTCAGCCACGGCCGCGACCCGCTGGCGACGCTGCGGCCCGTCGCCGACGTGCTCGACGAGGACGAGTGGATCCTGCACGCCGCCGATCAGGACCTGCCGTGCCTGGCCGAGTTGGGGATCCGCCCGCCCGCGCTGTACGACACCGAGCTGGCCGGGCGGCTGGCCGGCTTCGACAAGGTGAACCTGGCGACCATGGTGCAGCGTCTGCTCGGTCTCGGGCTGGCCAAGGGTCACGGCGCGGCCGACTGGTCCAAGCGGCCGCTGCCCGACGCCTGGCTCAACTACGCCGCCCTGGATGTCGAGGTGCTGCTCGAGCTGCGGGTCGCCATCGCCGCCGAGCTGGCGGCCCAGAACAAGTCCGATTGGGCCGCTGAGGAATTCGAGCATTTGCGAACCTACGAGGCTGCGCCCACCCGGCGCGACCGCTGGCGGCGCACCTCGGGCATCCACAAGGTGCGCAACCCGCGCGCCCTCGCCGAGGTCCGCGAGCTGTGGCAGGCCCGCGACCACATCGCCCGCCGCCGCGACATCGCGCCGGGCCGCGTGCTGCCCGACTCGGCGATCGTCGAGGCGGCCCTGGCCGACCCGAAGACCGTCGAGGAACTCGTCGCGCTGCCGGTGTTCGGCGGCCCCAAGCAGCGCCGCAGCGCCCGGACCTGGCTCGACGCACTAGAGGCCGGGCGCACCACCTCCGACCCGCCGCAGCGCAACGAGCCGCAGAACGGCCCGCCGCCGGCGGTGCGGTGGAGCAAGCGCAAGCCCGAGGCCGCGGCCCGGCTCGAAGCCGCCCGCACCGGGTTGGCCGCCCTGTCCGAGCGGGTCAACGTGCCCGCCGAGAACCTGATGTCACCGGACCTGGTGCGCCGGCTGTGCTGGGACTGGGTTGCGACCGAAGATCCCGCGTCGGCCATCGAGGAGTTCCTACAGGCCCGCGGGGCGCGGCGCTGGCAGCGCGAGCTGGTGGTGCCGGTGCTGGCCGCGGCGTTGACGGCCGCACCCGACCCCGCGCCCGAAGCCGAGGTCGACCCCGAGCCCGAGGTCGACCCGGACTAGTCGGCGAGCTGGCCGCGCAGCCACGGGGTCGAGTCGGCCATCGACGCCAGCACCGCGCTGCTGTGATCGTCATCCGGGTAGACCTTCAGCGTCACGTCCTGGCCGTTGGCCACCAGCGTGTCGTGGAACTTCAGCGTCAGCTCCGGCGGCACATCGCGGTCCTGGAGGCCGACGCCGAGAAAGATCGGCCGGTCGAACCCGTCCTTCGGGGTGCCCATGTAGCGCTGCAGGAACGCGTCGAACCCGGGGATCGAGGCCACCGGGGCGGTGAAGAATCCGGGGATGGTCATGTCGGCGAGCGCGTCGGCAAGGTCGTGGGTGCACAGGGTCTCTGCCTGGTTGGCCGCGGCCCGGCCGGCCGGGGTCAGCACCGCCTCCAGGTCGAATTCGGGGCCGGCCTCGCGCAGCGCCGCCACGATGTAGGCGGTGTAGGCGTTGGCGATCGGTGCCAGGTCCGGTACCTGCATGTCCGGCCCGGCGCGCTGGACCAGGCTCACCACGTTGGCGGGCGTGCCGGTGGCGACGACACCGCGGTAGTCCAGTCCGGAACCCGCGCTGAACTCGGTGGCCCAGCGGGCGGTGTCGATGGCGGCTCCCCCGCCCTGCGACTGGCCGACGACGGCCCAGCGCGGGGACAGCGGCAGGTCCAGGTGGTGGACGGCGAGCACGGAGTCGACGATGCCGTGCGCGGTGGTGACGCCGTTGAGGTAGCTCATCAGGCCGGGGGTGCCCAGGCCCGCGTAGTCCGCGCCGACCACCACGTAGCCCTGGTTCAGCCAGTGCGAGAGGTATTCGTCGTCGCGGTCGCTGCGCGGCTTCGCCGACGGCGTGCAGTTGTCGCCGAGCCCGACGGTGCCGTGGGCCCACGCGATGACCGGCCAGCCGCCCTGCGGGGCAGCACCTTTGGGAACGAACACGGCCGCGGTCCCGACGGCGGGCCGATCGTGCTGATCGGTGGTCGAGTACAGGATCCGGTGAGCCGAGCCCGCACCGCTGACCGACAGGGCCGGATCCAACGGGACCGCCTGGATCAACTCACCGGGTGCCGGGATGGGGCCGTCGTAGTGGCGTGCGTCCAGTCCCGACCAGTTCGGGGTGGCCGCACCTGCGACGGCGGGGGTGACCACGAGCGTGGCCACGCAGAGTAGGACCGCGCCCAGCAGCCGGGTGACGAACATAGCGGGGGCGGTACGCGTTTCAGTCGAGATGTCCGCTCACTTCCGATTCGGTGACCGAGCTGCCCAGTGCGGCAACCCATCCGGTGATACGCCGGGAGAGGTGCTGATCGGTCAGGCCGATCTCGTCGAACACCTGCCCGCGCGAAGCGTGCTCCAGGAATTCCTGGGGCACACCGACATCGCGGCACGGCACGTCGATCTCATTGCCACGCAGCGCCGCCGACACGGCCGAGCCGACACCGCCGGCGACTCCGTTGTCCTCGCACGTCACCACCAGTTTGTGCTCGCGCGCCAGCCGGCCGAGGACCTCCGGGACGGGGAGCACCCAGCGGGGATCCACGACGGTGACGCCAATGCCCTGGGTGCGCAGGCGCTGCGCGGTGGCCAGCGCCATGGTGGCCATCGGCCCCACCGCGATCAGCAGCACGTCGGCGGCCAACCCGTCGGCGGGTTCGGCCAGCACGTCGATGCCGTCGAGGCGCCGCAGCGCCGGCACGTCGGCCCCGACATCGCCCTTCGGGAAGCGCAGCGCGGTCGGACCGTCCTTGACGGCCACCGCCTCGCGCAGTTCCTCCCGCAGCGTGGCGGAGTCGCGCGGTGCGGCCACCCGCATACCGGGCACGACGCCCAGGATCGACAGGTCCCACATGCCGTTGTGGCTCGCGCCGTCGGGTCCGGTGACCCCGGCGCGGTCGAGCACGATGGTGACCGGCAGGTCGTGCAGCGCGACGTCCATCATCAGCTGGTCGAAGGCCCGGTTCAGGAACGTCGAGTAGATGGCCACCACCGGGTGCATCCCACCCATGGCCAGCCCCGCCGCCGAGGTCATCGCGTGCTGTTCGGCGATGCCGACGTCGAACAGCCGGTCCGGGTACTGCTGGCCGAAGGCCGCCAGGCCGGTGGGACCGGGCATGGCCGCGGTGATCGCCACGATGTCGCGGCGCTTGCGGGCCAGCCGGATCAGCTCGTCGGAGAACGTCGCCGTCCAGCCGGGCGCGGACTCCGAGGTGGCCAGCCCGGTGATCGGGTCGATGACGCCGCAGGCGTGCATCTGCTCGGCCTCGTCGGCCTCCGCGGGCCCGAAGCCCATGCCCTTGCGGGTGACGACGTGCACGATCACCGGGGCGTTGAAGGCCCGCGCGTGCCGCAGGGCCGCCTCGACGGCGTGTTCGTCGTGGCCGTCGATGGGGCCGACGTACTTCAGGCCGAGGTCGCTGAACATGGCCTGCGGCTGCAGCGCATCCTTGATCCCGACCTTGACGCTGTGCATGCACTGGTAGCAGATTTCGCCGATGATCGGCATGCCGCGCACCGCGGCGCGGCCCTTCTCCAGCAGCTTCTCGTAGCCGGGCTGCAGGCGCAGCGCCGCCAGGTGGTCGGCCAGGCCGCCGATGGTGGGCGCGTAGCTGCGGCCGTTGTCGTTGACCACGACCACCACCGGCCGCTTGGCGGCGGCGATGTTGTTCAGCGCCTCCCAGCACATGCCGCCGGTCAGCGCGCCGTCACCGACGACGGCCACCACGTGCCGGTTGCGATGCCCGCTGAGCTCGAAGGCCTTGGCCATGCCGTCGGCGTAGGACAACGCCGCCGAGGCGTGGCTGGACTCGACCCAGTCGTGGTCGCTCTCCGCGCGGCTCGGATAGCCAGACAGGCCGTCCTTCTTGCGCAGCGAGTCGAAGTCGGGGCACCGACCGGTGAGCATCTTGTGGACGTAGGCCTGATGGCCGGTGTCGAAGATGATCGGGTCGTGCGGCGAGTCGAAGACGCGGTGCAACGCCAACGTCAACTCTACGACGCCGAGGTTCGGGCCCAGATGTCCACCGGTGGCAGCAACCTTGTGGATCAGGAAATCGCGGATCTCGTGAGCCAAGTCACTCAGTTGTGACTGCGAAAGGTGCTGCAGATCAGCGGGACCGCGGATCTGTTGAAGCATCCCGTCAGTCTACGCAGAACGCCGGAATCGCTCGCGTCGAGATCCATCTCCCCGGCGTGGCTCCTGGGGCTATTGGGTAGCCATCAGTACTCGGAACCGACCGCGCTGACGTACGCTGACCACCAGCATTCTCACAGCAATGTCACAGGTGATGACCGGGATGGAGGACTGACTGTGGGTGTGAACCTCCCCCCGACCGACCCCAAGTTGATCTATCTGGTTGCACCGGCGGGCAACCCCAACTTCGGCGACGAGTTCATTCTGCGGTCCTGGCTGCGCTATTTGGCCCGGACCCGTCCCGACACCGAGGTGGTGGTCGACTGCCACACCCCGGGACAGGCCGCCGTGCTGCTCGCGCGCAGCCACCCGCGGGTCACCTTCGTCGACACCGTGTGGCGTATCTGCTTCGAGACCGTCGAACAACCCGCCGATACCGCCGTCGACTTCGCCGCCGACGTGTTGGACAACCCCGGCCGGCTGCCGCGGATCGTCTCCGGCATCGAACTGCTCGCCCGCGCCGACACCGTGCACCTGGTCGGCGGCGGCTACCTCAACACGGTCTGGTCCCATCACCTGTCGCTGCTGGCCACCGCCTCGGCGGCCGCGCAGCAGTACGGCATTCGCGCCGTGGCCACCGGCCAGGGGCTGCTGCCCACCGGCGACGACGGCCGCCGGGCCTGGCTGCAGAAACTTGGCTCGCACTTCGCGCTGTTCGACGTGCGCGACCGGCCCTCGTTCGAGGCGCTCGCCGACACCGCGTGCCAGGTCACGCACACCGGCGACGACGCCTGGCTCGGCGTGGCCGACGAGGGTGTCTACGACGCGGACTCCCCCGTCGCCGCCCGCGACTTCGTGTTCTGCCTGCAGTCGGACCTGATGGACGACTTCGACGGCGGCCGCGGCATCGACGGCCTGGCCGAGGCCGTGACCGGCGTGGTGCGGGACTGGCGGCTGCGCGGCGAGGACGTCGCGTTCGTCGAGGCGCTGCCCGGCGCCGACCGCCAGGTCTACGACCGGGTGGCCGACCAGCTGCCCGGGGCGCTGTTCGTGCCGTTCACCGAGCTGTGGAACCGCGGGGTGCCCGCCCGCGCCGGCCAGACCTGGGTCAGCACACGCTTCCACCTGCACCTGCTCGCGGCCGCCGCGGGCGCCGACGGGGTCGCGGTCGCCGGGCGTACCGACTACTACCCGATCAAGCACGAGTCGCTGCGGGACGCCGGCTCGCGCTGGCAGCTCAGCAGCACCGCCGCGCTGCCGCCGCAACCGCCCACCGACGGCGGGTTCGCCGAGGCCGCGGTGGCGCAGCTGAGCGCGGACAAGCTGGCGTTGGCCGCGGCCCTCTATCCGCCGGCGCCGACCCGGATCCATCGCGCCACCCAGGCCATCCGCGGGCTCAGCCGGCGCCGCTAGTCGGGTCGTCGCGGCGCTGGTACACGTCGGGGATGCCGTCGCGGTCCTCGTCGAGGGTCTCCGCGGCGTGGATGCGCCGGTAGGCGGCGTTGCGGCTCAGCAGCACCGTGGCGGCCAGCATCGCCGAGAGCAGGCTGCCGCCCAGCACGCCGAGCTTGGCCTGATCGCCCAGCGCGGTGCCGTAGCCGAAGGCCAGCTCGCCGATCAGCAGCGACACGGTGAACCCGATCCCGGCCAGCATCGACACCCCGAGCACGTCGCGCCAGGCCAGTTCGTCGTCGAGGCTGGCGCGGGTGAACCGGGCCAGCAGATAGGTGGTGCCCAGCACGCCGATCGGTTTGCCGAGCACCAAGCCGGCGATCACTCCCAACAACACCGGTTCGCGCAGCGCGTCGCCGATTCCGACATCGCTGATCGACACGCCCGCGGCGAAGAACGCGAACACCGGGATGGCGAACCCCGCCGACACCGGGCGGGCCAGATGTTCGAGGCGTTCGGTGGCCGCGTGCTTGCCCAGCACCGGCACGGTGAACCCCAGCACCACGCCGGCGATGGTGGCGTGGATGCCGCTGGCGTGCACCAGCGCCCAGGTCGCGGCCCCCAGCGGCAACAGCACCCACAGCTGCCCGACCCCGCGGCGCACCGCCAGCGCGTACAGCCCCAGCGGGATCAGCGCCGCGGCCAGCGGAGCCAATTCGAGGTGTTCGGTGTAGAACACCGCGATCACCGAGATGGCCAGCAGGTCGTCGACGACGGCCAGGGTCAGCAGGAACGTCCGCAGCGCGATGGGCAGGTGGCTGCCCAGCACCGCGAGCACGGCGACGGCGAACGCGATGTCGGTGGCGGTGGGCACCGCCCAGCCCTTCAGGGTCTCCGGCGATCCGGTCGAGAGCTGAACCCCGACGAAGATCAGCGCCGGGACCGCCATGCCGCCCACCGCGGCCACGACCGGCAGCACCGCGCGCGCCGGGTTGCGCAGGTCACCGGCGACGAATTCGCGCTTGAGTTCCAGGCCCACGACGAAGAAGAACACCGCGAGCAACCCGTCGGCGGCCCAGCTCGCCAGGCTGAGATCCAGGTGCAGCGACGCCGGGCCCACCGTTACGGCCGACAGCCGTTCGTAGGCCCCCGACCACGGCGAGTTCGCCCAGATCAGGGCCGCCGCGGCCGCGGCGAACAGGATGATCCCGCCGACGGTCTCGCGACGCAGCACGTCGGCGATGCGGGCGGCCTCGCGCCAGGAACCGCGGGCCAGCAGCCGGGAGGTGGACGGGTCGGACATTCGAAACCCCTTGCTGATCGACGGCACCATGCATCAACGCCGACCAGACTTCCCGGCACACCGCGAGACAGCCTAACCGCCGGCTCAGCGCGTCAGCAGCGCGAAGCACTCCACGTGATGGGTCAGCGGGAACGCGTCGAAGACCCGCAGCTGCTCCACGGTGAAGCCGCGCTCCCGGTACAGGCCGATGTCACGCGCGAAAGAGGCGGCCTCACAACCGATGTGGAGGATCCGCGGCACCCCGGTGGCGGCGAGCAGGTCGATGACCTCCCGGCCGGCCCCGGTGCGTGGCGGGTCGAGGACGGCGACCTCGGCGGCACCGGCCGCCGCTCCCCCGTCGGACAGGGCGCGGCGCACCGAGTCGGTGACGAACCGGATCTGCGGCAGGTCGCCGAGCGCGGCGCGCCCGGCCCGGCCCCCGGCCCGGGAGGTGTCGATGCTGAGCACCCGGCCCTCGGCGCCGACGGCGTCGGCCAGCACCGCGGCGAACAGCCCGGCCCCGCCGTACAGATCCCAGGCCGTCGCCCCCGGCCGCAGCTGCGCCCACTGGGCGATCAACGCGCTGTAGGTCGCCGGTGCGTCGCGATGCGCCTGCCAGAACGCCGTCACCGGCACCCGCCAGGTCCGGTCGCCGACGCGCTGCACGGCCTCGTACTCGCCCTCGACCACCCGGGTCTTGCGGCGCGGACCGCCGCACACCACGTGCCGGGCGCCGTCGTCGCCGCGGACCACGTGCACCTGATCGCCGGCGCGGAAACGGTCCTCGGGCAGGTCGTCGAGCAGCCCGTCGACCAGCTGCGCGCAGCGCAGGTCGGTGACCAGCTCGGCGCTGTGGTAGCGGTGGATGCCCGCCCGGCCGTCCGCCCCCACGGTCAGGCGGACCCGGCTGCGCCACCCCGTCGACGCGCCGTCGCCCACCGGCTCGGCCACCCCCTGCCAGTCGTGGCCGCCGAGGCGCTGCAGCTGGTTGGCCACCACCTCGCCCTTCATCCGGCGCAACGCCGCCGGCGCCACGAACGCCTGATCGCAACAGCCGGCGCCGTCGTGACCGGCGATGGGACACAGCGAGTCGACGCGGTCGTCGGAGGCCTCGAGCACCTCGACGGCATCGGCGTGCCAATAGGATCCGCGCTGGTCGGTGACCCGCGCGCGCACCGTTTCGCCGGGCAGCGCGTAGCGGACGAAGACCACCCGGCCGTCGGCGGGGGGCGCCCCCCCCCCGCCCCCCGTGGCCGGGG
>JAEWRC010000064.1 GCA_023460175.1 Actinomycetes bacterium | reverse complement strand
GAGCCGGATGCGCCTGGTCCTGGCCGACACGCTCAAGGCGTCGCAGACCATGGCGGCCTCGGTGTGGACGTCGGTCGAGGTGGACTTCGACAACGTCGAGAAGGCCCGCGCCCAGTTCAAGACGCAGTTCAAGAAGGAGACCGGGGCGTCGCTGAGCTACCTGCCGTTCGTGTCCCGGGCGACCTGCGATGCGCTGCGGGCGTTCCCGACGGTCAACTCCTCGATCGACCTCGAGGCCAAGACCATGACGCTGCACCCCTACGTGAACCTCGGTATCGCCGTGGATCTCGACGAGCAGGGGCTGGTGGTGCCGGTGGTCAAGGGCGCGGATTCGCTGAATATCCGCGGGATCGCCAGCGAGATCGCCGGGAAGGCCGCGGCCGCGCGCGCCAAGGAACTGTCGAACAAGGAGATGTCCGGCTCGACGTTCACGATCACCAACCCGGGCCCGTTCGCCAGCTACGCGTCCTCACCGATCATCAACCAGCCGAACGTGGCGATCCTGTGCACCGACGGCGTCAAGCGCCGGCCGGTGGCCGTGGGCGATGCGATCGCCATCCATCCGGTCGGGATCATCGGGTTGGTCTACGACCACCGCGCGTTCGACGGCTCGACGGCCTCGAAGTTCCTGCTGCACATCCGGGATTCGCTCGAACAGCGGGACTGGGCCGCCGAACTGGCCTGATCGGCCCGGGCCTCGATCCGGCCGGGATCCGGGCCTCAGTCGACGCCGAGGCAGGCCTCGACCAGCTTGGCGCTGAAGGCCTCCGGGTTGTTGAGACACACGGCGTGATCGCCGTCGACCTCGAAGACCGTCGCGTGCGGGATCGCGTCGGCGAGGCGTCGTTGCCGGGCCGGCAACACGATGGTGTCGCGGGTGGTCACCAGCACCGACACCGGTACGTCGATCTGGCCGATCCAGTCGTGCGAGGTGAAGTTCGACACCGCCTGCAGCGCGGCGGTCACGGTGGTGACGCTGGTGCGGTTCAACTCGGCCTGCGCGAACTGTCGCGCAGGCCCCTCGAGGCCCTTGAGCAGGCTGGGGCCCATCATCCCGAAGCTCAGCGCGGACAACAGCGGGTTCATCCGCGCCGCGGCGGTCACCGCCGGGGCGAACAGCGACGCCATCCGCTCGGCCGGGGTGCCGAGGAAGTTCCGGGAACTCGCGCACAGCACCAGCCGGCTGACCCGCTGGGGGTGTCTGCGCCACAGCAGCTGGGCCACCAGCGCACCCATCGAATAACCCACGGCGACAAAACGTTCGATGCCCAGTGCCTCGGCGAGGGCCACCACGTCGTCGGCGCAGTCCTCGAGCCGGAACCGCGATGAGGCGGGGCCGCTGCGGCCGTGGCCGCGCAGGTCCGGCGCCAACACCCGGAACCGCTGCTGCAGGACGTCGAAGGAGTCGCCCCAGTTGAGGTCCGCGGTCATCCCGATGCCGTGCAACAACACGACGGTCTCGGCCCCGGGCCGGCCGGGCAGGTCCCGGTAGGCCACCGACGTCCCGTCGGCCAGTTTCAGGACTGCGGGTCGCACGGCCGGGTCGACGCCGGGCATCGGGTCAGTCCTCCGCGAGGAAGTTTCGGTACACGCCGAGGAGTGCTTCACGTTGCGCCTGACTTAATCGGGGGTCGGTCTTGATCGCCCGCTCGGTGTCGATGGTCTGGTTGTCGCTCGCGGCGGCGGCCTCGTTGTCGGCGGCCTCCGGGGTGGTGATCCCGGCCTGCCGGAGTAGCACCGCGGTGGGGATGTTCAACGCCTCCGCAATGGACTGCATCACCTTCAGCGAAGGCTGGTGCAGGTTGCGCTCGACCTGACTGAGGTACGCGTTGGACACCGCGGTCATCGCCGCCATCTCGCGCAGCGACAACTGCGCCAGTTGGCGCTGCATGCGGATGAAACTGCCGAGCGTGTCCTGCGCCGAGGAGCCCTTGTCCTCCGAACCGGAGCCGGAGTCGTTTGCGGTGGCCATGAGAAACATTCTGCCTGTTCGGAGCCGACGACTTGCGCAACCCCCGCCGCACCGGGCGGGGGTCGTCGCGCGGCCCGGGCTACTTCTTGGGGTAGCTGAAGAACCCGCGGCCGGACTTGCGGCCCAGTTCACCGGCCTCGACCTTGCGCAGCAGCAGCGCCGGGGGAGCGTAAAGCTGCTCCTTGGTCTCGGCATACATGGACTCGGCGACCGCCATCGTGGTGTCGAGACCGATCAGGTCGGTCAGCGCCAGGGGGCCCATCGGGTGCCCGCAGCCGCCGACCATGCCCTTGTCGATGTCCTCGGCGGTGGCCAGGCCGGCGTCGGCCATCCGGATCGCCGCCAGCAGGTAGGGGATCAGCAGGGCGTTGACCACGAAGCCGGCCCGATCCTTGGCCGTGATGGTGGTCTTGCCCAGCTGATCGGCGGCGAATTCGCGTGCGCGGCTCAGGGTTTCCTCGGAGGTCGCCTCGCACGCGATGATCTCCACCAGCGGCATGACCGGCGCCGGGTTGAAGAAATGCAGTCCGACGACGCGCTCCGGGTGTTCGGTGGCCGCGGCCAGCTGCATGATCGGGATGGAGGAGGTGTTGCTGGCCAGCAAGGTGTCCGGTCGGACGACTCGGCTCAGGAGTTCGAAGATCTCGGTCTTGACCGCCAGGTCCTCGATGATGGCCTCGATCACCAGATCCCGGTCGGCCAGTTCGACGATGCGGTGGGTGAAGCGGACCCGGCCCCGGATCTCGTCACGTTCGGCCTGGGTGAGCTTGGCCTTGCGCACCGCGGTGTCCAGGGAGCCCTCCAGCTTGCGCTTGGCCACCTCGACCAGTTCCTCGTTGACCTCGCGCAGTACTACATCGCAGCCACTGCGGGCGGCGACCTCCGCGATGCCGCATCCCATGATGCCGCCACCGATGACTCCTACGGCCTTTTCCACGTTCTGCTCCCTTCCAGGACGCATCCCTTTCGGTCCTGCAGCGGACGCGTCTCGTGTGGTGGCGATGCTAGCCGCCCCGGTTTTGCCCGCCCGCCTCTTCCCACTGGACGGCGTGTGAGGCACCTCACTTCGGCGCCTGAACTGGGGTTATCCGAGCGGGCCGGCGGGCCGGGCGGGAAGTTCCCCGTCGAAGCGCAACCCGTCGGTGCGCCCGCGAGTCAGCCAGCCGATGACGGCGTCGCGACCGCCCCGGATCGCCGTGGCGCCGTCGCCGATGACGTAGTGCTCGCGTTCGTCGGTGTCGATGGTGACCCCGGGGAAGCCGGGGTGCGCCGACACGCGATCGACCAGCAGTTCCAGGCTGTCCTCGAGCGCGTCGATGTCGGCCTCCTCAAGCTGCCACACGGTGTCGAGGTCGGCGTGGTGGACGATCACCTCCGAGATGCGCAGCGCGGGAATCGCGTACGCGTTGAAGTCCGCACCGCCGGGGGCCTGCACGGTCTCCGTCGCCACCCCGTCGCCCAACTTCGCGGCCTGCTCGGCGAACGCGGCCGTCGCGGTGTGCAGCGCGGCCTTGAGTTCGGCCGGCGGCTTGCCGGCCAGCGCATCGATGGCGGTGTCGCGGGCCTCGCGCGACGCATACGGCGGCGTCTCGACGCCGGTCAGCGCCCAGGTCACCATGTTCCCCAGCGCATCGGCGCCCAGCGCCAGATGGGCGATCACGTGTGCCCGGGTCCATCCCGCGCAGGTCGACGGCACGGGGAACTCGTCGTCGGCGAGGCTGTCCACCGTCGCCAGCAACATGCCGGTCTCCCGGGACAACCGGTTCAGGTCACCCGGCACATGGGCCGCGGTCTTGTACATGGCTCGTTTCCTCTCTCATCGGAGAATGCCTTCCAGATCCACCGTCGTGCGCACCCCGATGTCGTCGTAGTTCTCGGCGAGCCAACTCTGTGCGGTGCGTCGGCCCGCGTCGCGGAGCTTCTTGAAGAAGTCCCACTCGGCGATCAGCCGCGACGATGCCTGATACCGGTCCAGGGCGCCGGAACCGTCGATCCGGTGCAGGTGGACGTCCTTGTAATCCTTGGCCGAAAGCCGGCCGTCCTTGATCAACCGCTGCACGAACGCGACCGCGCGCATCTCGCGCAGCAGAGTGCCGTTGAAGTTGATCTCGTTGAGGCGGTTGTGGATCTCGCGCACGGTCTTCGGGGTCTGGCGCCGCTCCAACGGATTGATCTGCACGAGCACGATGTCGTCGGTTTTCGTCTCGTAATACAACGGGAACAGCGCCGGGTTGCCCGTGTAGCCGCCGTCCCAGTACGGGACACCGTCGATCTCGACGGCCTGGAACACGGTGGGGATGCAGGCCGAGGCCATCAGGTGATCGGCGGTGAGTTCGGCGCGGCGGAAGATGGCGATCCTGCCGGTCCAGACGTTGGTGGCGCTGATGAACAGCCGGACGTCCTCGGAGTTGCGCAGCAGTTCGAAGTCGATCAGGGTGTCGATGGCCGCCCGCAGCGGATTGATGTTCAGCGGATTCACCTGATAAGGACCGAGGTTCTGGGTGACGGCATACATCCAGGGCTGGTTGCGCCAGTAGCCCAGCATCTGGCGGAGCAGCCCGCGCTGCAACGGCGACAGCGTCGAGCCGATACTGGCCTTGCGCCAGAAGGTTTCGAGCTGGCTGCGTGCCCCGTCGATGCCGCCGTTGAGCCAGCCCTCCACCATCACCACCGCATTCATCGCCCCGGCGCTGGCCCCGGTGACGGCTTCGATGGCCAACCGCCCGTCCTCGAGGATCGCGTCGAGCACACCCCATGTGAAGGCGCCATGGGCGCCGCCGCCCTGCAGGGCCAGCGACACGGTCTTCTCCGCGCGCGGCCCGGCGAGGCGGGGCGCCGGGCGTCGTCGGCCATCGTGGCCCCTTCGTCGGAAGCGGCCCCGCACTTGGTCCGTCACCTGGCTCTCCCGCTGGGAGCTGGCAATGTTCCGGCGGCCTAGGTGAACACCGTGGTGAAGCGCTCGTTCAGTTCGCGGTCGTGATAGAAGATGCCCTTGCCCAGTTGATCGGCCGTCCAGTTGATGGTGGGGAAGTCCCGGTGGACGCGGTGGCCGATCCCGGCGAACACCTCGTTGCGGTTGCCCGACGGGTCGAAGAAGTAGACCGTGGTGCCGCGGGTGATGCCGTGCCGGGTAGGGCCGATGTCGATCGGTACGTCGTCCATCGAGAAGATGTCGGCGGCGCGCAGGATCGAGTTCCAGTCGTCCAGGTGGTAGGCGAAGTGGTGGATCTTGGAGTTCGGCCCCTTGATCACCGCGATGTCGTGCGGGGAGTGGGACTCCGGCGCGGTCAGCCAGGTGCCGATCAGATCCGGATGGTCCATGGTCTCGACCACCCGCTCGGCGGCCTTGAAGTCCAGGCACTCCTGGAAGAACCGCTCGATGAGGCCCGGGTCCTCGGCGGCGATCAGGCAGTGGTCGATCCAGTGGGTGCCGACGCCCCGGACGTCGCGGGGCCACGCCTCGGGGTTGATGGATCCGGTTGCGGTGCCGCTGAATTCCATATCGGAGTACAGCTCGAGGGTCTGCTCCGAGGGCAGGGTGACGCGGACACCGTCGCCGACGGTGTAGTTCTCGCCACGGCTGAATCGTCCGGTCGTCGCGCCGAAGGCCGCGCAACGCTTTTCGTAGTCGGCCAGATCATCCGGCGACGAGCACTTGTAGCCCACCTTCACCAGGCCCACGCCGCCCTCCTCGAGCACCAGCGAGTGGTGGTCCCACTCGTCCCAGCACTTCAGGTAGAGCCGGCCCGGCTCCTCGTGCACGACCGACATGCCCAGCGTGTTCGAGTAGTGATCGCGGGCTTCCTCCAGGTCCGTCACCCGCAGGTGTACGTAACCCAAACGCATGACTCCCATTTCAGCGTTTCCTTTCGATTGTTCCGTCGTTGGTGGTGGTGGACGTGGAGCTCGACGAGACAAACCCCAAGAGCTTGCGGAGCCGGTCACCGTCCTGCAGCTGGATCGCGATGTTGGTGATGGGCACCGCGCGACAGCTCAGGCACACCCCTTGGACGCGCTCATCGTCGCTGAGCACGCTCTCGGCGACCGGGCGCTCGTAGCGGATCTCGCCGAGGACCAGGTGCACCTTGCAGATGCCGCAGCCGCCGCGCTTGCAGCCGACCCGGTACTTGAGGCCCACCCGGGTCAGGGCACGCAGCACGGTCTCGTCCTCGGCGGCCATGATCTTGATGCCGTCGGGAAGGATCGAGACTTCTGGCATGGCGACCGAACCTTTCGACACTGGCGGGGCCGCGTTCTGGGGCGCGGGTGTGACCTCCGCCGGGGGGACGACGGGGCGGGGTGGTGCGTGCTCGACATGGCCGTTGGTGGTGATGCCGTTGGTGGTGATGCCGTCGGTGGCGAGGCCGTTGGTGGAGATCTTCAGCTGCATTGCAGTTGCACCGTCCCCAGGCCGTCGAACTCGGCGGAAACCACTGCGCCGGGGCGTAATTCGGCCGAGGCGGTCAAACCTCCGGACAGCACGATCGACCCGGCCTCGAGGCGCTCACCGCGCTCGGCCAGCGCGGTGGCCAACCATGCCACCGCGGCGGCCGGGTGCCCCATCGCTGCACCGCCAGCCGCGGTCAGGATCCCGGTGCTGTGCCGGAACAGGCAACCCAGCACGCGCAGGTCGACCAGTTCGTCGGGGCGTCGCCCCTGGGCACCGAAGACCACCCGGGCGGCGCCGGCGTTGTCGGCGATCGAGTCGGCCAACCGGAACGACCCGTCGTAGCGGGTGTCCATGATCTCGATGGCCGGGATCACCAGGGCGACGGCGGCCAGCACCCCCGCCGGTGGCGTCGCCGGCGGGATGGTTTCGCCGATGAGGAAGGCCAGTTCGGGTTCGGCGCGCGGGTGGATGAGCTCGCCGACGCGCAGCGGCTCGCCGTAGGGCAGCACCATCCCGGTGGTGACCTGACCGTAGACGGGGTCGTGGATACCGAGGGCCAACCGCTTGACCTTGCTGGTGAAGCCCAGCTTGGCGCCGATCACCCGCTCGCCGGCCTCGCGGCGGTGTTCGACCACGAGGTCCTGGGCCTTGTAGGCGGTGTCGACGTGCAGGTAGGGGTTCGCCTTGGTGAACGGGGCGATGGGGGCGCGGTCCCGCTCGGCGGCGATCAGGGCGTCGGCAATGAGTCGCGGATCGGTCATGCCACCGCTCCGTCCCCGGGCCGGAAGCTCACCGACACGCTGCCGAGGTGGGCGAACTCCGCGTGGTAGACGTCGTGCGGGCGCACCGGCACCAACCGGTGCAGGGGGCCGGCGAGCACGATGTCGCCCGTGCGCAGACCCCGCTGGGGCGGGGGGAGCCGGTTGGCCAGCCAGGTCAAGCACCGCACCGGGTTGCCCAGCGAGGCCGCACCGGCCCCGCTCTCCACCGGAGCACCGTTGCGGTACAACAGGATTCCGAGCAGTCGCAGGTCGATGCCGGTGACCGGGGTGATCCGGCTGCCGAGGACCACCTTGCCCGACGACGCGTTGTCGGCGACCGTGTCGGCCAGTTGCACCCGCCATTCGGCGATGCGGCTGTCCACGATCTCGATGGCCGGCACCACCCCGCGCACCGCGCCGAGCGCGTCGGCGGTGGTGATGCCGGGGCCCGCGAGGTCGGCACCCATCACGAAGCCGAGGGTGGCCATCACCCGCGGTTGCAGGAAGTCGTCGTAGGGGACCTGATCCCCGTCGTCGAGGAACATGTCGTCGATCAGGATCCCGAAATCGGGCTCGGCGACCCCGAGGATGTCCTGGCGCGGCACCGAGGTCCGGCCCAGCCGGCAACCCCGGATCGCGCGGCCAGACAGCACCCGGCGCCGGATGTTGCACGCCTGGATGGTGTACGCGTCGGCGAGCGTGAGGCCGGGGCGCATCTCGGTGATGGGCTCGATGGGCGTGCGGTCGATCGCCGCCTGCCAGAGCCGGTCGGCCAGATCGATGACGGTGTTGTCCGCGGGGTCGCTCATCGCCACCCGGCACCCGCGCCCGGCCCGGCCGCCAGCAGCCGTCGTCCCACCGCCGACGGAGCCGCGAACGAGGCGTCACCCATGACCACACGATCCCAGCGGTCCGCAACGACGGAAAGTTTCTTCCATCCAGTGGTGTTCCAGGCCGCGGAATCGGCCCTCGGCGCCGATTGCCGGTAGCTTTCGGATATGACCGAAATCCAGACGCAACGTTGTATCACGTTGGCCGGAGCCGCCAAGGCGATCGCCGCGGCAACCGAGCATGCGACGTCCATCAAGGTCCCGGTCTGCGTCGCGGTGGTCGACGCCGGTGGCCATCTGGTCAGCTACGCGCGGATGGACGGCGCCCCGCTGATGTCGGGTGAGCTGGCGCAGAACAAGGGCTACTCGGTGGTGGCGTTCAAAGGCATGGCGACCCGCGATTGGTGGGATGCGATCAAGGACCAGCCGCCGCTGCTGCACGGCATCGTCAAGACCGACCGGCTGACCGTGTTCGGCGGGGGAATCGCGATCACCGAGGGTGCGGCCGTCGTCGGGGCGGTCGGCGTCTCCGGCGGCAGCGCCGAGGAGGACCACGACATCGCCGCGGCGGGCGCCGCCGCCGTGGGCGGCTAGCCCGACCCCCGGTAGCCGAGTGGACCGCCGTCGGGGCGACCGCGCGCCGCTGTTCGAACCGATCGCGCGGCCGCTGCCCGGACCGCGCAGCATCGGCGCCGACTTCGGCCCGCAGTACGCCGCCAACGGCCTGATCGGTCTGATCTTCGCGGCGACCGGTCCGGTCGCGGTGATCCTGGCGGTCGGCACGCAGGGTCAGCTGTCCCAGGCGGAGCTGGCTTCCTGGGTGTTCGGCGTGTTTCTGTTCAATGGAATCCTGACCGTCCTGATGTGCTGGCTCTACCGCCAGCCCCTGGCCTTCTTCTGGACCATTCCGGGCACCGTGCTGGTGGGGCCGGCGCTGGCCCACCTGTCCTTTGCGGAGGTCGTCGGCGCGTTCTTCGCGACCGGCGCACTGATGCTGTTCCTGGGCTTCACCGGCTGGGTGCGCCGGGCGATGGCGCTGATACCCATGCCAATCGTGATGGCCATGGTCGCCGGGGTCTTCCTCAAGTTCGGTATCGACCTGGTGCACGCCCTGGGCGACGTCGCGGTGGCGGTCCCAATGGTGGCGGTGTTCCTCCTGCTCAGCGCGTGGCCGACGGTGGGTCGGCGGATCCCGCCGATCCTCGCGGCGCTGGTGGTCGGGGCGGTGGCCGTCGCGGTGTCCGGGCGGTTCGCCGCGGGCCCGATTTCCGCGGGGATCACCGTTCCCGTGTTGCAGGTGCCGCAATGGTCGGTGCAGGCCATGGTGGAACTGGTTGTGCCGCTGGCGATCACCGTCCTGGTGGTGCAGAACGGTCAGGGGGTCGCCGTGTTGCGGACCGCCGGTCACGCCGCCCCGGTCAACGCGGTCACGGTGGCGTGCGGGGCCTGGTCGCTGCTGGCGGCCGGGGTCGGCTCGGTCTCGACCTGCCTGACCGGACCCACCAACGCGCTGCTGGTGGCTTCCGGTGAGCGGTCGCGGCACTACACCGCGGGCATCTGCTGCGGCGTGCTGGCCGTCGCGTTCGGGTTGTTCGCCCAGCAGTTCACCACGTTGATGCTGGCCACCCCGCCGGCGTTCATCGCCACGCTCGCCGGTCTGGCGATGCTGCGAGTGCTGCAGAGCTCGTTCGTCACGGCGTTCTCGTCGCGTTTCACCCTGGGTGCGCTGGTGACGTTCGTGGTCACGGTCTCCGACGTCACCGTGCTGAACATCGGGGCGGCGTTCTGGGGGCTGGTCGCCGGGCTCGTGGTCGCGCTGCTGCTGGAACGCTACGACTTCGAAGCGGCGCGCGACTGAGCGAGCCCCTCAGCGGGCGAACCCCTCAGTGGCCGAAGGTGTCCGCGTCGAGCATGTCGGGATCCGGCCGGTCCAGGGCACCCAGGGCGGCCATGTCCGCGTCGGTCAGGGTGAAGTCGAAGATGTCCAGGTTTTCTCGCTGGCGGCCCGGGTCGGCGGACTTCGGGGTGGGCACGAACCCCTGCTGGACGTGCCAGCGCAGCACCACCTGCGCCGGGGTGCGGCCGAGACGCTCGGCGATCTCGGTGATCGCGGGGTCGCCCAGCATCTGGTTGCCGCGTCCGATCGGGCTCCAGGTGCCCGTGACGATGTCGTTGGCCCAGTGTACCTTCACCAGGTCCGGACGCAGGTGATACGGGTCCAGCTGGATCTGATTCAGATGCGGGGTGAGGCCCTGGTCGAACAGCCGCTGCAAGTGCGCGGGGGTGAAGTTCGACGTCCCGATCGCGCGCACCAGCCCGGCCCGGAGCAGCGGCACCATCCCGGCGAACGCCTCGACGTAGCGGTCCTGGTCCGGGTTGGGCCAGTGCACCAACAACAGGTCCACGTAGTCCAGCCCCAGTCGGGCGAGGCTGGCCTCGCAGGCCTGCCGCGCCCCCTCGATGCTGTGCCATTTGCGGTTGAACTTGGTCGTGACGAAAACATCGGCGCGGTCCACCCCGGAGCGTCGGATCCCTTCCCCGACACCGCGTTCGTTCTCGTAGTTCTCGGCGGTGTCGAGCATGCGGTAGCCCAGGCGCAGCGCGGTGGCGACGGCCTCGGCGGTCTCGGTGTCGTCCATCGGCCAGGTGCCGAGGCCAAGTTGGGGCATCCGCACGTCGTTGGCAAGGGTGACGGTGGGCGCAAGGTTCATGGTGGGCGCTCCTCAGGCGAGGTGGGTGTCGCCCTTGAGCTTCTCCTTGAATTCGTCGGCAGTCAAAGCGGCCATGACCATTCGGGTCGACGTGCCCCGGGCGCTCAGGTCGATGTTCATGTGCACCACGGTTCCCGGATCGGGGGCCTCGATGATCGAGAGCACGTCCCATTCGCCGAGCAGGGCGTACTGGGCGACGACCGAGCAGCCCAGTTTCGTGATCTCACCCTCGACCGCATCGAGCCGGTCCGGATTGTGATGCATTGTCTCATAACCTTTTTCGGTCAGCTTGGTGAGCAACACGTAAGTGGACATGGTGAACCTCTTTCATCGGAACGGGTGGATCCAGAAACCTGGGGAGGCGCTAGCCGGGCTCATCGGTCGAATACCATTCGTAGACACCGTCTTCCCGGGTGCGCCGCTCGATGAGGCCCTGCCACCGCAGATAGGCGAGGTGGGCCAGTGTTTCGGCCATCGCCAGGTTGCGCTGGAACTGCAACAGGGCCTTGGCGACGTGCACCTCGGCGATCTCGCGCACCGTGCAGGGGTGCCGTCGGATCATGGCGTGGATGGCGTCGAGCCGGCGTTGTTTGTTACGCGTGATGGCGTCCACGCGGCGCCGGCCGTCGGCGAATGCGCGTCCGTGTCCCGGCAGCACCAGCGCGGGGTCGCGCTCGGAGACCAACTTGAGCGATTCGAGGTAGCTGCGCAGCGGGTCCTTGTCGAAGCCGCGTTCGAAGGTGACCGGGGGAGTCACCGCCGGCAGCAGATGATCGCCGGAGAACAACAGCCGGTCCTGCGCCGACCACAGGCAGACGTGCCCCAGGGAGTGGCCGGGGGTGTGCAGGATCTCCCACTGCCGGCCACCGATCGTGATGACCTCGCCGCCGTGCAGGCGCGTGGAGGCCTCGACCACCGAATGCAGGTACGGCATCCACTCGACGAGAGTGTCGGCGAACTCCGGCAGCTCGGCCTTGCTGACGCCATGATCGCTGTAGGTGTCACGCTTGCGCGCCTGGGCGGTCTCGGGGTGGCGGTACTTCTCGCAGTCCAGATCGGTCATGGCGTGCATGAGCAGCTCGGCACCGGTGAGCTCCATCAGCCGCCCGGCGAGTCCGTAGTGGTCGATGTGGGCGTGGGTGACGATCACCCGGGACACGTCCTCGAGCACGTAGCCGCGCCGGTTGAGCGCGTAGCGAAGCTCGACCAGCCCGTCGTCGGGTTCGTCGGACTGCCAGATGCCGCAGTCCACCAGGGTGATCGAGTCGCCGTCCTCGATGAGATAGACGTTGACGCTTTCGATGTGGTTGACGCCGATCGGCATCGCGGCCACTCCGATGCCGTCGGGCCATTCCCGAATCCGGGGGTCTGCTACGGAGGTCATGGGGGATGGCTCACTCGTGCATCCGCTCCAACAAGGTGAACCAGACGATCAGCTCGACCACGAAAACCGGTCCGGTGTCGGTGACTTCGCCGCTGATCTTGGTGACCTCGAAGTGGGTGACACCCTCGAGCGTGGTGTTCGCCCGATCCAGGGCCTCGTGCACCGCGGCCTCGATGGTGGGCGCCGATCCAGTGAGGTTGATCGATTTCTGCACAGTCATCGGCGTCTCCTCGCGTGGCCGGGCCGGCTTCGCCCAAGTGTGGGTCCATGGTGTCCGCCCCGAACCACGGGTGCCTGTTCTTTCCGCTCATCGGGACGATCCGGGGCCGCGGGGCCCCGGAATTTTTGTCCAGCGGAATGCAGCGGCAATTCCATTGAGGGGGAGTGCCAGTCAGGGCATGGTTTGAGTAGCCCACACCTGTAAGCGGAGGAACCAATGACCGAAACCCTGGATCACGCTGCATCCATCCTTGCGGATGCGGTGGTGGAGGACCCGGCTGCCGGTGTGTACCGGGCGAATCGCCGGATTTTCACTGATGACGAGATTTTCGAGTTGGAGATGGAGCACATCTTCGAGGGCAACTGGGTGTATTTGGCTCATGAGTCCCAGATCCCGAACCCGGGGGACTATTTCACGACCTATATCGGGCGTCAGCCGGTGGTGATCAGCCGCGACCGCAAGGGCGAGCTGCATTGTCTGATCAACGCGTGCTCCCATCGCGGGGCGATGCTGTGCCGCCGCAAGACCGACAACCGCCCCACCTTCACGTGTCCGTTCCACGGCTGGACGTTCCGCAACGACGGCTCCCTGCTCAAGGTCAAAGACCCCGACGGTGCGGGCTATCCGGATTCGTTCAACACCGACGGCTCCCACGACCTGACCCGAGTCCGGATGGAGTCCTACCGCGGGTTCCTGTTCGGCTCGGTCAACGACGACGTCCTGCCCCTCGAGGAGCATCTGGGCGATTCGGTCAAGGTGATCGACCTGCTGGTCGACCAATCCCCCGACGGGCTGGAAGTCGTGCCCGGGGCCTCGACCTACACCTACGACGCGAACTGGAAAGTCCAAGCCGAAAACGGCGCCGATGGCTACCACGTCTCGGCGGTGCACTGGAACTACGCCGCCACCACCTCGCGGCGCTCCTCCGGCGAATCGACCAACGTCACCAAAACCCTCGACGCCGGCGGCTGGGGCAAATCCGGCGGCGGCTACTGGTCCTTCCCCCACGGGCATCTGTGCCTGTGGACCTATGCCGCCAACCCCGAAGACCGGCCCCTGTGGGACCGCCTCGACGAGTTGAAAAACACTTATGGGGAGGCCAAGGGGGAATTCATGGTCAAGGGCTCGCGCAACCTGTGCCTGTATCCGAATGTGTATCTGATGGATCAGTTCTCCACCCAGATCCGGCATTTCCGCCCGATCGCCCCGGACAAGACCGAAGTCACCATCTACTGCATCGCCCCCAAGGGCG
>JAEWRC010000063.1 GCA_023460175.1 Actinomycetes bacterium | reverse complement strand
CTCCTGCACCGCGCGGGCGGTGCCGCCCTCGCCCAGCACCGTCGCCCCCGAGATCGTCAGGTCGCCGGTGCTGAACACGTCGGCGCGCAGCCAGCGCGGCAGCGGATCGAGCACGGGGGCCGGTCCCGCCCAGGCGAACTGGCGCATGGAATCCGGCGGCAGCACCGCCACCGGGCGCGGGTCGGCGTTGATCCGCGCGGCCACCTCGGCCCAGCCCGGCGGGTAGCGCACCGCGGCCACCTGGCCACCGACACCCCACCCCAGATCGGGGAGCACCGCGAGCACGACGGCGCACATCCCGAGCGCGGCGAGCGCGGGCTTGACCCGCCACCGCCTCAGAGTCAGCACCGCGCCGGCCGCGGCGACGGCGTAGCCCGGCATGGCCAGCGCCACCCACTTCTGCCCGTCGCGCAGCACGCCGAGGCCCGGCACGGCCTCCGAGACCGCCTGCACCAGCGCAAGGCCCGGACCGGTGGCCGTCAACGCCGGCAGCAGCACCGCGGCACCCGCGAGCACCAGTAGCGGTACGGCGGCGCCTCGACGCAACACGACGGGCAACCCCAACGCGACGATGCCCAGCAGTACCGCGGTGGCCAGCACCGCGAAAAGCGTTGTGCGCGAATCGGGTACCGCCTGCGCGTTCCAGATCCCGCCGAGGCCGGCCAGGCTGCCCAGGGTGCCCAGGCCCGGTTCGGCGCGGGCGGCGAACGCGGCCGTGCCGGCCCCGCCGGCCTGATACCCCGACAGCGAATCGGACAGCAGCGCCGCGGCCAGCCACGGCAGCGCGGCCAACGCCCCGATCAGCACCGCGCCCGTCGCGCACCAACCCCGGGCCACCCCGGCCCCGGGCGCGGCCACCGCCACCACCGCGACGACGACGGCCAGCAACAACCCCGTCGGGGTCAGCCCGGCGAACGCGATCCAGAACGCCAGCGCCCACCACCCCGGCTGCCCGGCGCGCAGCCGCAGCATGGCCGCCGCCACCCAGGGCAGCGCCCCGTAGCCCACCAGCAGGCTCCAGTGCCCCTGCAGCAACCGTTCGGCGACATAGGGATTCCACACCGCGACCGTCGTCGCAACGAATTGTCCGGCCATCCCGGCGGCGGGCAGCGCCGCGGCAGCCAGCCGGGCCGCACCCACCCCGGCGCACCACAGCCCGGCGATCAGCAGCGCCTTGACCACGATCCCGCCGTCGATCAGCGAGGAGGCCAGCGCCACCAGAAAGTCCTGCGGCAGGGCCCGCGGGGCGGCCTCGGTCAGGCCCAGGGCGGCGTCGGTGAGGTAGGACCGCGGCGTGGACACCGCGTCGCGCAGCAGCAGGTATCCCGGCGCCAGCAGCGGCGCGGTGATCAGCAGCGTCAGCAGCAGCGCGTACCCGGGCACGGCCAGCGCGGTGGCGCGCAGCCTGGGCACCTTCGCGCCCGCCGGGCTCACGTGCGGTCTGGCGGGCCCTGGTCGGGGTGTAGATCCGGGCGCTGCGCGGGCAGCTTCTCGGTCTCGGCCTCCGCGGCCGGCATCGGACCGGTGTCCTCGCCGCGCCGGCTGGCGAACCCGCCGAAGAAGCCGCCCTCCTTGCCGTCGAGACCCGGGTCGATCAGCTCGGCCTCGGCGCGCAGGCTGAACGAGCCCAGCAGCGCGCCGGCCACCAGCGCGATCAGACCGGCGGCGGTGAAGGTGATCGGAAGGATGCGGGACCACAGCGCGATCTGGTCGCGCTCGTCGCGGGCGGCCTCGACCTGACCCTCGATGGTCTCCTCGTTGGAGGTCACCGTGTAGTCGGCCAGCGCGACCTCGGGCTCGAGGGCGTCGCGCGCGTAGTAGTGATTCGCGTGCTCCTCGGCCTTGACGATGGTGCCGGACACCGGATCCACCCAGAACGACCGCTGCGCGGCGTAGTAGCGCGTCATGGTGACCTGGTCGTCGGGCTCGCCGGGGACGCCCCACTGGGAGGCGCGCGCGGTGACCTCGGCGTCCTCGTCGTTGTCGTACAGCGACGAGTACCGGATGGGCTTGACCAGCTTGCCGTCGGCGTCATAGCCGACGTTCTGGGTGAACTTGTAGGTGGTCAGGCCGTTGACGTCCTCTTCGCCGTCATAGTTGGCGTCGAAGGGCTTCTGCGCGATCGGGTCGAAGAACGGGTAGGTCTTCTTCTCGGTGTCGAACGGGAAGCGGTAGGACAGCCCCTCGTGCGGCAGCGCAATGTTGGTGGGGGCCTTGGTGTCCTCCATCGAGCGCGGCTTCTGCACCGAGCCGCCCGGGTGGGCGTCGTCGGAGACGGCCATGGCGGTGGCCCGGTCGACGGTGACGGTGTCGACCATCGCCAGCAGCAGGCCGTTGTCCTTCTGCTGATCGGTCCGGCGCACCGAGGTGCCCACCTGCAGGGTCACCACGTCGGCGTTGGCCGGGGACTCGACGCTGATCTGTTGCTGGGACACCAGCGGCACACCCTCGTCGATGACGAAGACCTCGCCGGCCAGCGAGGCGGGGTCCAGCGCCTTGCCGGTGCCGTCGCTGACCAGGGTGGCGTCCAGATCCAGCGGAATCTTCTTGATCTTGCCCGCCGTGTAGGTGGACAGCAGCAGCGCGGCGATCAACAGGGCGGCGCCCAGCCCCAACAGGCCGCATGCGCCGATACGCAACATGACTGCACGGTTCAAGGTGGGCGTACCTTCCTTCCGGTCCGGGCAGCACAGGCAAACCCGTTCGACCCTAACAGCAGACTCCAGAATTCCATGCTTGCAGGCGGGTACCGGTATCCGGTGACGCGGTTACGGCACACTAGGTCGGGTGAGTGAGGTGTCCGGCGGGCGTGCCCGGCCCGCCGAGGTGGGCGGGACGCGAGGTTTCCTGCCCGCGGTCGAGGGGCTGCGTGCCTGCGCGGCGATCGGGGTGGTCATCACCCACGTGGCGTTCCAGACCGCGCAGTCCGGTGGCATCACCGGCCGGCTGTGGGCGCGCTTCGACCTGGCGGTGGCGGTGTTCTTCGCGCTGTCCGGCTTCCTGCTGTGGCGCGGCCACGCCGCGGCGGCGCGCGACCTGCGGGAACGGCCCCGCACCGGGCACTACCTGCGGTCCCGCGTGGTCCGGATCATGCCCGGCTACCTGCTGGCCGTCGTGATCATCCTGCTGTTTTTGCCCGACGCCATGGGCGCGAGCCCGACGGTGTGGCTGGCCAACCTCACGCTGACCCAGATCTATGTGCCGCTGACGTTGACGCCGGGGCTGACCCAGATGTGGAGCCTGTCGGTCGAGGTCACCTTCTATCTGGCGCTGCCGTTCCTGGCGCTGCTGGCGCGCCGGCTGCCGGTGCGGGCCCGGGTGCCCGTCATCGCCGGGGTGGCGGTCGCGAGCCTGGCCTGGGGGTTGCTGCCGATCGACACCCCCGCGGGCGTCAACCCGCTGAACTGGCCGCCGGCCTACGCGTCGTGGTTCGCCGCGGGCATCCTGCTCGCGGAGTGGACCGTCAGTCCGATGGGCTGGATGCACCGGTTGGCGCGCCGACGGTGGGTGATGGCGGGCATCGTCGTGGTGGCGTATCTGATCTCGGCCTCGCCGCTGGCCGGCCCGGAGGGGATGACCCCGGCGCGGCTGGATCAGTTCGTGGTGCGCACCGCGATGGGGGCGATCATCGCCTGGGGGCTGCTGGCGCCGCTGGTGCTGGATCGGCCGGACACCAACCACCGGATCCTGGGCAGCCCGACCATGGTGACGCTGGGGCGCTGGTCCTACGGGATCTTCGTGTGGCACCTCGCGGCGCTGGCCATGGCGTTCCCGTTGGTCGGCAAGTTCGTGTTCAACGGGGCGATGCCGGTGATCCTGGTGCTGACGCTGGTGTTCGGCATCGCGATGGCCGCGGTCAGCTATGCGCTGGTGGAGAACCCGTGCCGGCAGGCGTTGCGGCGCTGGGAGTATCGCCGCGCCGAACCCATTCCGCCGCTGGACAGCTCGGTCACCGACGAGCCGGAGCCGGCGATCGCGAAATGACCTCGGCGCGCACCGCCGAGCGCCGCGCCTTGCCGGCGTCGTCGCGCAGCGGGCGGTCGACGAACTCCACGGTGCGCGGCACCTTGTGCGGTTCCAGTCGGTCGCGCAGGTAGTCGCGGACCCCGTCGGCGTCCAGCGCTGCAGCGTCCAGCGCGTCGGGGGCGGCGAGTTGCACCAGCGCGTGCGGCACCTGGCCGAGGTCCTCGTGCGGGACGCCGACCACCAGGCAGCTCGACACCTGCGGGTGGTCGTTGAGCGCGTTCTCGATCTCGGCGGGGTAGGTGTTCTTGCCGCCGACGGTGAACATGTCCACGCGCCGGTCGGACAGGTAGAGGTAGCCCTCGTCGTCGAAGTAGCCGAGGTCGCCCAGCGAGTCCCAGCCGTCGCGGCTCTTGGCCGTCGCCCCGATGTAGCGATAGGTGGGCGCGCTGCCCGGGGTGGGGCGCATATAGATCTCGCCGACCTGCCCGGGCGCGCACTCGTTGCCGTCGTCGTCGAGCACCTTCATCTCGCCGGCCACCACCCGGCCCACCGAGCCGCGGTGGGTCAGCCATTCGGTCCCGGAGATGAAGGTCAACGCCTGTAATTCGGTGCCGCCGTACAGTTCCCACACCGCGTCGGGCCCGACGAGTTCGATCCAGGCGGCCTTGATGGCCGGCGGGCACGGCGCGGCCAGATGCCAGAGTCGGCGGATCGAGGACAGGTCGTAGGCGTCCGGGTCGGCGCGGTAGGCCGCCAGCGCGCGCTGCAGGATGGTCGGCACCGTGGCCAGGAAGCTGACCCGGTGTTCGGTGATCAGCCGCAGGAAGTCGTGCGGATCGAAGCGCGGCATCAGGATCAGGTGCTGCCCGAGCAGCAGGCCCGCCACCGCGACCGTGAACCCGGTGTTGTGGCTCATCGGCACGTTGATCAGCTGCACGTCCTGCGCGGTCGCACCCAGCGGAGCGCCGATGGCCGCTGGGACGCGACTGTCGCCGCCGGTCTCGATCAGCTTGGGACGGCCGGTGCTGCCGCCGGAGCCCATCGCCTTCCACACCGGCGAGACCGCTTCCGGCAACGCCGCCGCCGAGGTGTCCGGCGCGGGTCTGAAATCGGCTGGGACGCTGGGTACTTGGCCGCGCGGGTCGGGGCGACCGACCAGCAGCGCGCGCTCGCGCAGGTCCAGGATCTCGGCCAACTCCGCATCCGGCAGGGTCGGGGCCAGTGGCTGCGGCACCGCGCCGAGCTTCCAGCAGGCGATGACGGCCTGGATCCATTCGATCGAGTTCGGCATCAGGATGGTCACGTAATCGCCGGTGCCGACGCCCTTTTCGGCGTAGGCGCGGGCCAGCCGAGTGGTGTCGGCATCCAGCTGCGCGCGGGTGACGGTGCGGCCTCCGCAGGTCAGGGCGGGCGCGTCCGGGTCGGCGCGGGCGAGTTCGGCGAGCTGGGTGGGGATCGGCGGGGTGGCCGGGGCGCTCATCAGTAGCCGCCCCCGGTGGCGAAGATCCTGCGCGGATTGTCCACCAGCATGGCCCGGATCTGCTCCTCGGTGACGCCGCGCTCACGCAGCGCCGGCAGCACGTCATTGTGGATGTGCAGGTAGTGCCAATTGGGCAGCGCCACCGGGACCATCTCCTCGGGCAGCCAGTCGATGAAGCACGACGCGTCGTGGGAGAGCACCATCTTGTCGGCGTGGCCGCGTTCGCACAGCCGCGCCACGGTGTCGACGCGCTCCGGGGTGGGCAGGTACACGTCGGCGCCGAACCGGTCCATCCCGATGTAGGAGCCGGCCGCGATCAGCTCCTCGAGGTAGTCCAGGTCGGTGGTGTCCCCGCAGTGCCCGATCACCACCCGGGTCAGGTCCACCCCCTCCTCGGCGAAGATCCGCTGCTGATCGAGGCCGCGCCGGGTCGCGGCGTGGGTGTGGGTGGAGATCGGGACGCCGGTCTGGCGGTGGGCCTGCGCCACGGCGCGTAGCACCCGCTCGACGCCCGTCGTCAGGCCGGGTTCGTCGGTCGCGCACTTGAGGATCGCGGCCTTGACGCCGGTGCCGGCGATGCCTTCGGTGATGTCGCGGATGAACAGGTCGATCATCGGGTCCGGTCCGCCGAGCGCGGTGTCGGGGCCGGTGAAGTGGAAGTACATCGGGACGTCGTTGTAGGTGTAGACGCCGGTGGCGACGACGATGTTGATCTCGGTGGCCGCGGCGATCTCGGCGATGCGCGGGAGGTAGCGGCCCAGCCCGATCACCGTGAGGTCCACGATGGTGTCCACCCCGCGGGCCTTCAGCTCGGTCAGCCGGGCGATCGCGTCGCGCTTGCGGGCCGCCTCGTCGCCCCAGACCTGCGGGTCGTTCTGCATCATCTCCGGCGACAGCACGAAGACGTGCTCGTGCATCAGGGTGGCGCCGAGTCCGTCGACGTCAATGGCTCCGCGCACGGTGTTGACTTGTGTCACAAGCAGAATCGTAGGCGCAGCCCACCGGGGCGGCGCCGAAATCGACGTAATGCCGCAAGCTACTCGACCTTTTCGGCCGAAAGGGGAGTTTGGGCGAAACGGGGGAGCGAGGCGGCCAGCAGGGCCAGCGCGCACAGCGCCGCCAACTGCACCCACGGGGAGTGGCCGATGTAGCCGTCGACCGAACGCCACGGGTAGCGCGACAGTGCCGCGCCGGCCAGCGTCAACGCCACCGACGACCCGCCGAGCGTCAGCACCCGATCCGCGCGCGGGCGCGCGCGCAGCAGATACCGCAGGCCCGCGGCGGCGCCGAACACCACCGCGCCCACGACCCCGGAGATCAACGCGCCCATCGCGATCAGCGCGGCGATCACCGGCGCGGGCCGCGGCGCCCACGGCCGCACCGGATCGTCGCGGCGACGTCGGCTCGGCAGCAGCGCCAAGGCGGCCAGGATCGGCAGCAGCGCCAGCCCGCCCGCCAGGCCCACCCGGTACAGGGCGTTGGAGGCGAAACTCAAGGTCACCGTGCCCGACGTGCCGGCCGGCACCACCCAGCCCTGCTGCCAGCCGTTGACCGTCACCGGCGTGAGCTGCGCGCCGTCGGGGGCCCGCGCCGTCCAGCCCGGGTTGATGCTCTCCGGCACGACGAGCACCCGCTCGGTCTCGGCGGCGGGCACGGTCAGCTCGCGGTGATCCGCCGACCACCGCTGGGCCGGGGCGTCGGCCGTGGCGGCCGGGCCGACCCGCTCGGCCAGCGGCCCGGACAGCTGCACCCCGTCGACGATGAAGGCCGCGCCGGGGCTGACCAACAACTCCTGCTGACCGGTGGGCAACTCGAGCGGGGCCGACTCACACGGGCGCGCCGGCAGCGGCCCGCCGTCGAGCAGCGCGCCGACGGTGGTGCTCACCGAGGTGTTCACGAACCGGCCGGCCACCGCGAGCACCGGACCCTCGCCGCAGCCGACGGTGACCTTGCGGGACCGGTTGCGCTGCGCGTCGGCGGCCGCGATGGGGGTGCCGTCCGCGCGCAGCGCCTGCACCTCGGCCAGCCCGGGCGGCTTGATCTGGTCGAAACCCAGTGCGGTGCGGTCGATCACGTCCTCCCAGTCC
>JAEWRC010000062.1 GCA_023460175.1 Actinomycetes bacterium | reverse complement strand
ACCGAGATCTCCACGGCCTCCGGCGTCGTCGGATCCCCGGACGGGTCGATGATCAGATAGGTGTTGGTGACGTCGTCGGGGTTGATGCCCAGGGTCTCCGGGGCGCCGCGCAGGATGCCGACGATCGCCTGGTGGTCGAACTGCGCCAGGTCCACCAGCCGCGCCGAATCGCTCTTGGCCGACGACGACGGGTCGTCCCACCCGCCGCGATACGAGTAGGAGAACTCGCGGCGTTCTTCGGCGGGGTCGGGCCGGTTGACCGACGCGTAGTCGGGATAGATGACCGCGCGATATCCCATGGTGTCGCCGAACTTCTGCTTCATCTGCTCGAACAGGCCGGTCAACCCGCCCAACGAGTGCAACTGGCGCGGCGGCGCGAGCACCACCGGGGCGACGCCGTCGGGCTGCGCGCCGGGATCCTTGGCCGCGCCCAGCGGGCCCGGAGCCGAAGATCCGCCGAAGAATCCCCAGCCGATGCCGATCCCCAGGACGACGAGGCCCGCGGCCGCCGCCGCCAGCACCGCCCGGCTGCGGGTCGGCTTGGTCAACGACGGCAGCTGGACCGGGGCGTGGGCGTTCTGCAGGTCATCGACCAGCGCCGCGAGCTCGCCCAGCGTGGTGGCGCTGGTGGCCGCGGCCACCCGCTGCCGGTGTTCCACACCGGAGAGCTGACCGTCGGCCAGCGCGCTGTCGAGCACTTTGCACGTGTCGTTTCGGTCACTGTCCTTGGCTCGGGTATTCGCCGTCTGCCGTGTCGCCACCCGATGATCGTAGGAGGTCGACGGCGCATCGAGACGTCCGCTCGTCGACCCGCCTGCGGCCGGTCGAGCCTCGGTGGTCGACGGGCCGACGTACTCTGGTCAACGTGCGATTGCAGCGACAGGTGGTGGATTACGCCTTGCGGCGGCGTTCACTGCTGGCCGAGGTGTATTCCGGCCGGACTGGCGTCACCGAGGTGTGTGACGCCAACCCCTACTTGCTGCGCGCCGCCAAGTTCCACGGAAAACCCAGCTCGGTGATGTGCCCGATCTGCCGCAAGGAGCAGCTGACCCTGGTGTCCTGGGTGTTCGGCGAGCACCTGGGGGCGGTGTCCGGGTCGGCCCGCACCGCCGAGGAGTTGGTACTGCTGGCGACCCGGTTCGAGGAGTTCGCGGTACACGTGGTGGAGGTATGCCGAACCTGCAGTTGGAATCACCTGGTCAAGTCCTACGTGCTTGGCGCGCCAAAGAAGCCGAAGAGTGCCCCCAAGCGGGGCACCCGAACGGCGCGCAACAGCGCGCGCACGGCCAGTGAATAGCGAAGGGCGCCACGACCGGTCAGCCAGTGATGCTCCGCGGGGAGCACCGCCTGCCGATCAGCGCCGCACCGAGAGCACCCGGCCGCCGTGGCAACAGCCCACGGTGCCGGAGAAGCGCCCCGCGTCACGTCCCAACCCCGGTCCGAATCCCCAGCCAGGTCCCAACCCCAAGCCCGGTTCCGGCCGACATGCCGCGCGCGGCGACGGGCCGGCGCCGGATCTGCGTCCCACCGCGGTGATCCCGCCGGTGCGCGAGGGTGCGGACCCGCGCTTGCGCGACCCCATCGACGTCGTCAAGGCTGCCCTCGACGGCACCCCGCCGCCCCCGAAGCCGCCGCCCGGCCCACCGCCGCGCACCGGCGGCGGATCCGGTGGCGGATCGGGTGGCAACGGCGGATCGGGGCGCGGCCAGTTCCAGATCAACTGGCGCTGGGTGCGTCGCGGCGTGGCCGCGTGCGCGGTGGTGTTCCTGCTGCTGCCGCTGATCACGTTCGCGATGGCCTACAGCATTGTCGACGTCCCCAAGCCCGGTGACATCCGGACCAACCAGGTGTCGACGATCCTCGCCAGCGACGGCTCCGAGCTGGCCAAAATCGTTCCGCCGGAGGGCAACCGGGTCGACGTCAAGATCGACCAGATCCCCGTGCACGTCCGGGAGGCGGTGATGGCCGCCGAGGACCGCGACTTCTACAGCAACCCCGGTTTCTCGTTCACCGGGTTCGCCCGCGCCTTCAAGAACAACATCTTCGGCGGGGACATGCAGGGTGGTTCGACCATCACCCAGCAGTACGTGAAGAACGCGTTGGTCGGTGATGCCCGCAGCGGCGTCGGCGGCCTGGTGCGCAAGGCCAAGGAGCTGGTCATCTCCACCAAGATGTCCCGCGAATGGTCGAAGGACCAAGTGCTCGAATCGTATTTGAACATCATCTATTTCGGCCGCGGCGCCTACGGCATCGCGGCGGCCTCCCGGGCGTACTTCGACAAGCCGGTCGAGGAGCTGACCGTCTCCGAGGGCGCGCTGTTCGCCGCGCTGATCCAGCGCCCGTCGACGCTGGATCCCGCCGTCGACCCCGAGGGCGCGACCGCTCGCTGGAACTGGGTGCTCGACGGCATGGTCGAGATCGGTGCGCTGTCCCCGCAGGAGCGCGCCGAGCAGGTGTTCCCGGTGACCATCCCGCCGGACCAGGCCGGCAGCGCCAACCAGACCACCGGCCCCAACGGGCTCATCGAGCGGCAGGTCATCCGGGAGTTGCTCGACCTGTTCAACATCAGCGAGCAGCAGCTCAACACCGAGGGTCTGCAGATCACCACGACCATCGACCCGCAGGCGCAGGAGGCGGCCGAGGAGGCCGTGGCCGACGCGCTCGAGGGCCAGGATCCGGACATGCGCGCCGCGGTGGTCTCCATCGACCCGAAGACCGGCGGGGTCAAGGCGTACTACGGCGGATCCGACGCCAACGGCTTCGACTTCGCGCAGGCCGGTCTGCCCACCGGGTCGGCGTTCAAGGTGTTCGCGCTCATCGCCGCGCTCGAGCAGGGCATGGGCCTGGGCTATCAGGTCGACAGCTCGCCGCTGACGGTCAACGGCATCGAGATCGGCAACGTCGAGGGCGGCAGCTGCGGTACCTGCAATATCGCCGAGGCGCTCAAGCGGTCCCTGAACACCAGCTACTACCGGCTGATGCTCAAGCTGGAGAACGGGCCCTCCGATGTCGCCGACGCGGCGCACCGCGCCGGCATCGCGACCAGCTTCCCCGGCGTCGAGCACACCCTGAGCGAGGACGGCCAGGGCGGCCCGCCCAACAACGGCGTGGTGCTCGGCCAGTATCAGTCCCGGGTCATCGACATGGCCTCGGCGTACGCCACGCTGGCCGCGTCCGGGATATACCGGGCGCCGCACTTCGTGCAGAAGGTGGTCAACGCCGACGGCGACGTGCTGTTCGACGCGGGCGGCCAGGACAACAGCGGCGAGCGGCGCATCGACGAATCCGTCGCCGACAACGCGACCTCGGCCATGCAGCCCATCGCGGCCTACTCCAACGGCCACGCGCTGGCCGGCGGGCGCCCGTCGGCGGCCAAGACCGGAACGCATCAGCTCGGCGACACCGGCGACAACCGGGACGCCTGGATGGTCGGCTACACCCCGTCGTTGTCGACGGCGGTGTGGGTGGGCACCACCGAGGGCAACAAGCCGCTGAAGAACCAGTGGGGCGGTTCGGTGTACGGCTCGGGTCTGCCGTCGGACATCTGGAAGGACACCATGGACGGCGCCCTGCAGGGCACCGATCAGGAGAGCTTCCCCAAGCCGGAATCGATCGGCGGGTACGCGGGCGTGCCGGCGCCGCCGCCCCCGCCGCGCGATCCGGCCACCGAGACGCCGACGACGACGCTGCCGCCGCAGCCCGGCACGGTGATCCAGCCGAGCATCGAAGTGGCCCCGGGCATCACGATCCCGATCGGGCCGCCGACGACGGTGCCGGTCGGCCCGCCGGAGCTGCCGCCACCGCCGCCGGCCCCGTTTGATCCGAACGCTCCCGTACCGCCGCCGCCCCCGCCGCCGTGACCCGGGGGCGCCAGGACGCGGACGAGCCCCTCGATGAGCTCGACGGGCCGGGTGCAGCCGAGCGTGCCACGGTGTCACCGCTGCCGTTGGCGCGCGACCTGCGCAGCGCCGATGACCGTGACTTTCCCAGCCGCACCGACCCGTTGGGCGCCGCGCTCTCGGAGACGATCGGCGGCCCGGTCGGTCGGCACGCGCTGATCGGCCGCAATCGCTTCGCCACCCCGCTGCGGGTGATCTTCGCCCTCGCGCTGGTGTTCCTGGCGCTGGGCTGGGTGACCAAGTCGCCGTGCCTGCAGACCGTGGGGGAGGGCAGCCCCGCGCAGATGGTGGCCAACTGGGACCATCAGCGCGCCTACTACCAGCTGTGCTACTCCGACACCGTGCCGCTCTACGGCGCAGAGTTGTTGAGCCAGGGCAAGTTTCCGTACAAGTCGAGTTGGCTCGAGACCGACGGCGCCGGCGACCCGCGGCAGCAGTACGACGGCACGCCGGCCGTGCGCTACATGGAGTATCCGGTGCTGACCGGGCTCTATCAGTACGTGTCGATGGCGCTGGCCAAGACCTACACCGCGCTGTCGGCGACGATCGCGCTGCCGAAGGTCGCCGAAGTGGTGGTGTTCTTCGACATCGTCGCGCTCGGGTTGGCGCTGGCCTGGTTGGCGACGGTGTGGGCGACGGCGAAGCTGGCCGGCCGCCGGATCTGGGACGCCGCGCTGGTGGCCGCCTCCCCATTGGTGATCTTCCAGATCTTCACCAATTTCGACGCGCTGGCAACGGCTTTCGCGACGGGGGCGCTGCTGGCCTGGGCGCGGCGCAGACCCGTGCTGGCCGGCGTGCTGATCGGGCTGGGGGTGGCCGCCAAGCTGTACCCGCTGCTGTTGTTGGGGCCGCTGTTGCTGCTGGGCGTGCGCACCGGGCGCCTGGTCGAGGTGGGCCGCACACTGCTGGCCGCGATCACCGCGTGGCTGGTGGTCAACCTGCCGATCATGCTGCTGTTCCCGCGCGGGTGGTCGGAGTTCTTCCGGCTCAACACCCGTCGCGGCGACGACATGGATTCGCTGTACAACGTGGTGAAGTCGTTCACCGGGTGGGGCGGATTCGATTCGGATCTCGGATTCTGGGAGCCGCCGACGGTGCTCAACACCGTCGTCGCGGTCCTGTTCGTGCTGTGTTGTGTCGGGATCGGTTACATCGCGTTGACCGCGCCGCAGCGCCCGCGCGTGGCGCAACTGGCGTTCCTGGTGGTGGCCGCGTTCCTGCTGACCAACAAGGTCTGGAGCCCGCAGTTCTCGCTGTGGCTGGTGCCGCTGGCGGTGCTGGCGCTGCCGCACCGGCGGATCCTGCTGGCGTGGATGACCGTTGATGCGCTGGTCTGGGTGCCGCGGATGTACTACCTCTACGGCGAGGCCAACCGGGGCCTGCCCGAGCAGTGGTTCACCACGACGGTGCTGCTGCGCGACCTGGCGGTGCTGGGGCTGTGCGCGCTGGTGATCCGGCAGATCTACCGGCCCCGGCAGGACCTGGTGCGCTGGTCCGGGCGGATCGACGATCCGGCAGGCGGGGTATTCGACCGCGCCCCGGACAACCCGCCGGGCTGGCTGCCGCGGTGGCTGCGCCCCAGGGCACAGCCCGTCCCCGAGGCCGCGCCTGTGCCGGCGGCCGCGGCAACCGCCGATTTCGCAGGTGACCGGCGGTTCCTGTAGCCTGGTCCGGTTGCCGACGCAGGCGACCCTCCTGCCGCGGAACACGCCGCGGCCGAGAAGACCATAGGAGGTGATGGGTTCCTCATGCGTCCATACGAAATCATGGTCATCCTTGACCCCACACTCGACGAGCGCACCGTAGCTCCCTCGCTGGAGACGTTCCTCAACGTCATCCGCAAGGACGGCGGCAGTGTCGACAAGGTCGACATCTGGGGCCGGCGCCGGCTGGCGTACGAGATCGCCAAGCATGCCGAGGGCATCTACGCGGTCATCGACGTCAAGGCCGAGCCCGCCACCGTGAGCGAACTCGACCGTCAACTCGGTCTGAACGAGTCGGTGTTGCGCACCAAGGTGATGCGGACCGACAAGCACTGAAGCCCGGTGGTCGTCACCCCGTTTCCGTAGGCTCGCCTGCGGAAGCCCAGACCTACACCGTTGCTCGACCAGGACTTGAGGAGGACACCCGTGGCTGGTGACACGATCATCACCGTCGTCGGAAACCTGACCGCCGACCCTGAACTGCGTTTCACCCCGTCGGGTGCTGCCGTGGCCAACTTCACGGTGGCGTCGACGCCGCGCATCTACGACCGCCAGAGCGGTGAGTGGAAGGACGGCGAGGCGCTGTTCCTGCGGTGCAACATCTGGCGCGAGGCGGCCGAGAACGTCGCCGAGAGCCTGACCCGCGGTGCACGCGTGGTGGTCCAGGGCCGGCTCAAGCAGCGTTCGTTCGAGACCCGCGAGGGCGAGAAGCGGACCGTGGTGGAGCTCGAGGTCGACGAGATCGGCCCGTCTCTGCGCTACGCGACGGCCAAGGTCAACAAGGTCAGTCGGGGTGGCGGCGGTGGCGGATTCGGCGGCGGTGGCGGCGGGGGATCCCGCGCGGCCGCCGGTGGTGGTGGCGGCGGCTCGTCAGCCCCGGCCGAGGACCCCTGGGGCAGCGCCCCGGCATCGGGTTCCTTCGGCGGAGCCGACGACGAGCCCCCCTTCTGATATCTCCAAATACAAACCTTTAGCAGTACAGAAAGAGAACAACCATGGCCAAGGCCAACAAGCGTCGTCCCGCGCCCGAGAAGCCGGTCAAGACCCGCAAGTGCGTGTTCTGCTCGAAGAAGGGCAAGAACCAGGTCATCGACTACAAGGACACCCAGCTGCTGCGCACCTACATCTCCGAGCGCGGCAAGATCCGTGCCCGTCGGGTGACCGGGAACTGCGTGCAGCACCAGCGCGACGTCGCCGTCGCAGTGAAGAACGCCCGCGAGGTGGCCCTGCTGCCCTTCACGTCCAGTACTCGCTGACAGCGACTCGGCTAGAAACGGAAACACCAGATCATGAAGCTCATTCTCACCGCCGAGGTGGACAAGCTGGGTTCGGCCGGCGACACCGTGGAGGTCAAGGACGGCTACGGCCGTAACTTCCTGCTGCCCCGCGGGCTGGCCATCGTCGCGACCCGCGGCGCCCAGCGCCAGGCCGACGAGATCCGTCGCGCGCAGGAGATCAAGACCGTGCGCGACCTGGACCACGCCAAGGAACTCAAGACCGCCATCGAGGCCCTGGGTTCGGTCTCGCTGAGCGTGAAGACGGCCGGCGACTCCGGCAAGCTGTTCGGCTCCGTCACCCCCGGTGACGTCGTGTCGGCCATCAAGAAGGCCGGCGGACCGAGCCTGGACAAGCGCGCCGTGGATCTGCCCAAGGGGCACATCAAGGCTCTCGGCACGCATTCGGTCGAGGTGCACCTGCACTCGGGCCTCAATGCCACCGTGCCGGTGGAGGTCGTCGCCGGCTAGTTAGCTCGGCAACGTCGCCGCTATTCGGCTGCAGCGCCAATACTCCCCGGTGGTCGCCTTACCAGCGACCGCCGGGGAGTTGCTGTATGTAGCTGGCGAACTGACTTGGGCGTAGGTTGCGCAGCGAACCGCACCCGCCGTTAACCTGGCGCACCACCGAACGCAACACAACACGCCCGAGACCGCAACCTGACACGACACGCCGTCACGATTCCCATCCACAGTGTGCAGGGCGTTCTATGGTCCGTTTATCAGCGGTAATACAACTCAACACAACATTGCTCCACAGGTTCTCCCCACCCACCTAACATGGCAACCCGCAGCTATCCACACGCAGTGCACAGGTTCGCTAACAGGGGTGGTTCCACTGCCCGCCAGCAACGTCTACGGTCGACTCGGCGCGGAAGCGGCGCAGGGTCTCAGGCCCTGGGAATCTTGCAGTGAAGCTGTCGGTGCCCTGGCCTACCGTCAGTCCATGAAGTCGAACAGGTGTTTGGTTGCGTGAGAGGGCAGGGGGCGCAGTAGCCGTATGGCCGTAGTTGATGATCTCGGGCAGTCGGGGATGGATGAGTCCCCGCCCAGTGAGGACTTCGGTCGGCAGCCGCCGCAGGACATGGCAGCCGAGCAGTCCGTGCTTGGCGGCATGCTGCTGAGCAAGGACGCCATCGCCGACGTCCTGGAGCGGCTCCGGCCCGGGGACTTCTACCGTCCCGCGCACCAGAACGTCTACGACGCGATCCTGGACCTCTACGGGCGCGGGGAGCCGGCCGACGCCGTCACCGTGGCCGCCGAGCTGGATCGGCGCGGGCTGCTGCGCCGCATCGGCGGAGCGCCCTATCTGCACACCCTGATCTCGACGGTGCCGACCGCGGCCAACGCCGGGTACTACGCGGGCATCGTGGCCGAGAAGGCGCTGCTGCGCCGCCTCGTGGAGGCCGGCACCCGGGTGGTCCAGTACGGCTATGCCGGTGCCGAGGGCGCCGATGTGGCCGAGGTGGTCGACCGCGCCCAGGCCGAGATGTACGACATCACCGACCGGCGCAGCACCGAGGACTTCGTCCCGCTCGAGGACCTGCTGCAGCCGACGATGGACGAGATCGACGCGATCGCCTCCAACGGCGGCATCGCCCGCGGTGTGCCGACCGGCTTCACCGAACTCGACGACGTCACCAACGGTCTGCATGCCGGGCAGATGATCATCATCGCGGCGCGCCCTGGTGTCGGGAAGGCGCTGGCGCTGGACACCCCGCTGCCCACGCCGCACGGCTGGACCACGATGGGCGATGTCGCCGTGGGCGACGAACTGCTCGACGCCGACGGTGAGCCGACGCGGGTGGTGGCCGCCACCGAGGTGATGCTCGGCCGGCCGTGCTTCGAGGTGGAGTTCTCCGACGGCACGGTGATCGTCGCGGATGCGCAGCATCAGTGGCCCACCGGTGACGGGATCCGCACGACGGCAGCCCTGCGCGCGGGCATGCACACCCTCGTCGGCGGGACCGGCGGTGGCGGCGGCACCGCGGTGCTGGCGCCGGTGGTGCAGATCGCCGACGTGCGTCGGCGGCCGAGCGTGCCGGTGCGTTGCGTGGAGGTCGACAACCCCGCGCACCTGTACCTGGCCGGGCGCGGCATGGTGCCCACGCACAACTCCACGCTGGGGCTGGATTTCATGCGGTCCTGCTCGATCAAGAACCAGATGGCCAGCGTCATCTTCTCGCTGGAAATGAGCAAGTCCGAGATCGTCATGCGACTGCTGTCGGCCGAGGCGAAGATCAAGCTCGGCGACATGCGCTCGGGCCGGATGAGCGACGACGACTGGACCCGACTGGCCCGGCGGATGAGCGAGATCAGCGAGGCGCCGCTGTTCATCGACGATTCGCCGAACCTGACCATGATGGAGATCCGGGCCAAGGCGCGGCGGCTCTCGCAGAAATCCGACCTGCGGCTGATCGTGGTCGACTACATGCAGCTGATGAGCTCGGGTAAGAAATATGAATCACGGCAGCAAGAAGTGTCGGATTTCTCGCGACAATTGAAATTGATGGCGAAGGAATTAGACGTTCCGGTAGTGGCAATTAGCCAGCTTAACCGTGGCCCAGAACAGCGTACAGATAAGAAGCCTCAAGTCTCTGACCTGCGCGAATCCGGTTCTTTGGAGCAGGATGCGGACATGGTTATGCTTTTGCATCGCCCCGATGCATTTGATCGTGATGACCCGCGCGGTGGTGAAGCCGACATTATTCTGGGTAAGCACCGGAATGGGCCTACGGCCACAATTACCGTGGCGCATCAATTGCATTTGTCGCGTTTTGCGAATATGGCTCGGTAGGAATTGTTAAGCGTAGCCCTTAGTGTGGCCTTTCGGATGATCTGCTCCGGCGTACGCGAACGTCGTTGGTGATTGTCCCTACGCCTGAGCCACGGGTCATCCCACAACCTCGGTGCCGGCGGGCAGGTGAGTCGACCCGCCACTGCGGTCACTCACTTCGACCCGTACCTAGACTCCGACAATGCGCGTGCCTCGACGAATCGCAGAGTTCAACAAGCGAGTCACCAATCCGGCGGCTCGCACGATCACACCGTGGCTTCCGAGCCTCGGGACGCTCGAGCACGTGGGGCGGAAGTCGGGTAAGCGATATCGCACGCCCCTTTTGGTATTCAAGACCCATGAGGGCTACGCCATCCTCATCGGCTACGGCCCGCAGACGGACTGGTTGAAGAACGTGCTGGCCGGTGGTCCCACGGTGCTGCGCAAGCGCGGACGGGCTGTTGTGCTCGTTGACCCACGGGTGGTGAGCAAGGCCGAGGCTGCGGCCCTCGTCATACCGCGCTCCCGGCTGTTCTACCGAGCGTTTCCCTACAACGAGGCAGCTGTGCTGCTGACGAATGCGAGCTCTGTGGGCTGACCTCTGTAACGCACGGGACTTAGTGAATCGCCCGGGGTGGTTCAGTCACTGCTTGTATGGCCGGGATAGTGGTCGGTTGTCGAGTACAACGCACGCGGTGCGGCCGTCTAGCCCTCTACGATTCGCCATTTGTAATGCAATAGCGTAACCGACAAACCCGATGCAACGCGACAAGCGGGGCGGTTCACGGGCCTTGGGGACGACACGGGGTTTTGCAGCCTACATAAATAAAAGAGCAAATTGGCCATTTAATTGGGTCGGGCGTAAGGCGTTCGGTTCACTGCGACTCTTGGTGAAGTCGGTCGGCCAGTGCAGCCCTGGTCGACGGTCTGCAGAATGTCGGTGGTCGCCCGTACGTTGACGGTATGACAGCTGACGCCGCGCCGCGTGTCAGCATGCGAGTGGCTAGGGCCGACAACGGGTTTGACGAGTCGCTCGAGACCCTGAAGCGCACGGGCGAGAAGCCGTTGCTGTGGTCGGTTGATGAGCGTGGACGCCTAGTCCGACGAAAGTCGTCCGGGACGGTGGCCCATCGCAGTCGCGAAGTGCACCGAGTCAACCTCGCGTCGGGTCGTCAGCTCGAACTTGCGACGGATCACCACGTCCTCGAGGTCGACTGCTGGGTGCCGGTGTCGGATCTGGCTGGCGGCAGCAGGGTCGGTGTCCTGCGGCGTCTGGGTACGCCCACCGATTCGCGGGCGATGAATGACGCGGAGATAATCCTGTTGGCGCACATGATCGGTGACGGCTCGTGCGTTCGGCGGCAGCCGATCCGATACGCCTCCATCGACGAGGCGAACCTGGCCGCGGTGACTATTGCTGCAGCTCACTTCGGTGTGACCGCTATCCGCGATGAGTACGCCGCAGCGCGGGCCACCACGTTGCGACTGCCCGCGCCGTATCGCTTGGCTCGCGGGAAGCGCAATCCGATTGCCGAATGGTTGGACGGGCTCGGACTGTTTGGACTTCGGAGTTACGAAAAGTTCGTCCCGGCCGAGGTTTTCGCGCTGCCGACCGAACAGGTCGGCCTCTTCCTGCGCCACCTGTGGGCTACTGACGGTTCCGTGCGGTGGGACGCAAAGACCAAGCAGGGCCGCGTTTACTATGCATCGACGAGTCGTGCGTTGATCGAGGGCGTCCTGCAGTTGCTGATGCGCGTCGGTGTGCAGGGCAGGATCACCGGGATCAGGAAGGCCGGGTACCGCGATTGCTGGCATCTCACCATCGACCGTGCCGCCAATCAGATCGCATTCCTCACGAAGGTGGGCGTGCATGGTGCGCGTGGCGTCAAAGCGCGAGAGGTTGTCACTGAGCTCGCTGGTCGTGTACGTCGCCCGGGCACCGACAACATCCCGCTCGAAGTCTGGTGCGAAGTGAAAAGCACCATGGCTGAGGGAGATTGGTCCGATAAAGACTTCGCTTTGGCAACCAACACTCGGTTCGATGGGCCGCGCATGTGGACCCACTGCCCCGGTCGCACACGGTTGCACCGCATATCCAACGTGTTGGAGAACCAGGTGCTCCACGACCTCGCAACCAATGACATCTACTGGGACAAGGTCGTCAGTTCCGCCGGCGTCGGCCGTCGCGAGATCTCCGAGTTAAGGATGGCTGGAGATCACCCCGTCGTTGTCGGTGGGCTGCTCGTTCGCAGGGCCACCGCCGAGTGCGACCGCGGGCGCAAAACTATCCTTGACACATCGCAAGGGTAAAGGCAGCATGGTGAACAGCGATATCGCAGACCTCGCCAAATGGGCAAAGTCTCAGGGCTGGACCGTCGATGACGACACCAAGGGCTACACCAGGTTCTACGACGTCTATGGCAACTACATCGCGCGGTACCCGGCCACACCAAGCAACCCGCGACGGCGAATGGCGGACCTCCACGTTGCACTACGCAAAGCGGGCCTGCAGGTACCGCCGCCGAGCAAGAAGGAGCAACGCGCACAGCGCCGGAAGGAGGAGGGGCAATGAATGATTGGGTCGCCACCGTCAGCTATGCGCTCGACCCTACGGTGGACACGATGGACCACTGGTCCGAGCAGTTCGACGCCACGGTCTCCCGCGTCCCCAAGCGCGGTGTTGTCGACGTAACGGTCTACGCACCCGCCGAGTTGCATCTGGTCGACGTGATCGCCAAATACGTGGACAACATCAGTGAGGTCGTCGGTGCCGCGCCGGCCGGCATCGAGATTGTCCGCGAGGACGAGTGGCGACGGCGCGCAGAGGCCCCAACCATGCCTGAGCTCATGTCAGCGGCCGAGATCGCCGATGAGCTGGGTGTGGCACGTCAACGGGTGCATCAACTGCGCTCGGCTGCCGCGTTTCCAGCCCCCTTGGCCGAGTTGCGCGGCGGCGCAATCTGGGATGCCGCCGCCGTACGCAAGTTTGCTCAGGAATGGGAGCGGAAACCAGGGCGTCCCGCCGGGCGAACAAGCCGCTGAACGGAGTCTCTGAAAGTCGCCGCCTCGTCGACCGCCCGCGCATCGCGGACGGCCCGCAGTGAGGACCTCAACCGACGCCGGCCGCAAACACGCGGAATCAGCCCGCGGATTCCCGTTCGAGTGCATGCAAACCGATCGAATACGCGGCTTGATCGTTGTGGTCCAACGGATCTCGGCCGGTGAGCTCGTAGATCCGCACTAGTCGATGCCGCACCGTGTTGATGTGTAGATACAGCTCCCGGGCGGTGTCGCTGAGCGAACCGTTGGCGGCGAGGAAGGCGCGCAGCGTGCGCACGTGCTGGGTTCCCTTGCGCCGGTCCATCTCGGCCAGCGGATCGATGAGCTGCTGCCGGAACGGCGCCAGCTGGGCCGACGGGAGCTGGTCGAGCAGGCTGTCGAGCGTGCTGAGCTGATCGGGTCCGACGCGCAGGCCCCGGCGCTGGGCGAGATCCAGCGCGATGCGCGCCTGCCCGATCGCCGAGCCGAGTTCGGTCAACGGCACCAGCGCCGAGTGGCCCGACGGCAGCGACAGATCGTCGGTGCCCTCGAGGGGCTGAGTCGTCAATATCAAACACAGGTCGGGGGCATCACCGACCAACGCGTCGGGGACCGCCATCGACAGCAGGGCACCGGCCCCGGCCGGCCAGGCCGAGCAGCTGAGTTGCCCGGCCGCGAATCCGGACCACTCCAGCAGCTGACTCAGCGCATCGGGCAGCAGCATCCGACGTTCGACGAGTGACAGGAGTTGGCCGACGCGTTCCCGGGCCAGGGCGGCCTCGACGTCGCGTTCCACCTGGGTCGCCCGCACGAACCGCGCGATCAGCTCCAGCAGCGCCGGCTCCGGCGGCACGCCCCTGCCCATCCAGCCCAGGGTCCCGACGCCGGGCACGTCGACCGACACCGACGCCGCCTCGCCCGTCGGTTCCGGGTCCAGCAGGAAGTAGCAGCCCAGCAGCTGGCCGGCGGTGTCGAGCATGTCCCTTGCCGAGGCATGCCGGCGCAGCGCGGCGAGCAGTTCGGGCACCAGCGCGTAGGTCGCCCGCGCGACGGCGATCTCCGCGCCCAGTTCGTGCTCGGCGATGAACCGGCTGACCGTGCTGAAGGGCACGCTCGGCGCGGCGATCAGCACCGGCAACCGGTGCCGCCGACATTCGGCGAGCAGGGCGGCGGGCACCTCGTCATGCCCGTCGCCGACGCCGAAGCACACGCCCGCCGCGCCCGCGCGAGCCAGCGCCTCGGCGAAGGTCCGGCAGTCCTGCGGGTCCTGCAGGCTCAGGCCGACGGTGCACACCAGCTCGCCGCCGCGCAGGTAGCGCGACGGATCGCGCATCTCGGTGATGTGGACCCAGCTGATCGGCCGGTCGAGATCCTGGGGCGCGCCATCCGGGACGACGAGACCGAGAGGCGCGTCGAGGAGCGCCCGAAGGGTGGGAGCGCCGGTGTCGCTCGTCCCTCCCGTCATTGGACGAGCGTAACGCCGACGACACATTTGCGGGCGTTAGCGTTGTGCGATTGTCCAATGAGGGGGCGTCGCCCGGTCGGATCGCTGCGTGTTCCGCACCTGGTGTGGCTTCCGCGCTGAGCTGGGGAGATAGTTCGGGGATACCGCGCACGGACCCGAAGGGGAGTACTTCATGTCGTCATCGATCGCCGAGCAGCAGCCGCAGGGGCTGCGCCGGGAGTTCTCCCTGTGGTCGGCGTTCGCCTTCGCGTTCGCCTTCATCTCGCCGATCGTCGCGCTGTACGCCATCTTCGGCCTGGCCCTGAGCGCTGCCGGTCCGTCTTTCTGGTGGGGCTTCGTGCTGGTGTTCGGCGGACAGTTCCTGGTCGCCCTGGTCTTCGCGATGCTGGTGTCGCGCTGGCCGCTGGAGGGCTCGATCTACCAGTGGTCGCGTCGGCTGCTCGGCACCGGCTACGGCTGGTTCGCCGGCTGGGCCTACATGTGGACGCTGGTGATCGCGATGGCCACCGTCGCGCTCGGCGCGGCCGGCTTCGTCGCCAACATCATCGGCATCGAGGCGCCCTCGGGCGGTCTGCAGGCGCTGATCGCCCTCGTGATCCTGCTGGGCGGCACCGCGGTCAACCTGATCGGCCGGGGCGCGTTGAAAGTGTTCATGACGGCCAGCATCATCGCCGAGGTGATCGGCTCGGTCGGTCTGGGCACCTGGCTGCTGCTGTTCCACCGCCACAACTCGCTGTCGGTGCTGTTCACCGGCGGCGGTGCGGACATCGACCTCTTCGCGTACCTGTCCGGGCCGTTCCTGCTGGCGGTGGCGTTCATCGGCTTCTCGTTCGTCGGCTTCGAAAGCGCCGGCTCCATCGCCGAGGAGGTGCACCAGCCGCGGCGCTACCTGCCCAAGGCGGTGCTGTTCTCGCTCGGCTTCATCGCGCTCGTCGTCGCCTACTCCAGCCTGGCGATCATCCTGGCCGTCCCGGACCTCGACGCGGTCGCCGAGGGCGCCGTCGCCGACCCGGTCTACGAGACCCTGACCACCGCGCTCGGACCCGGGATCGCCAAACCCGTCCAGGTGCTGTTCATCATCGGCTTCCTCGCGAGCTTCCTGGCGCTGCAGACCTCCGGTTCGCGGGTGATCTGGGCCTACGCCCGCGACGGTGCGCTGCCGGCGTCGGGCGCACTGGCCCGGCTGCACGGCCAGGCCCGCATCCCGACGATCGCGATCCTGATCACCACCGTGGTCGGCGCGGCGCTGTTCGGCCTGAGCATCGTCGCCGGCGACATCTACACCCTGATGGTGAACTTCACCGCCGGCGGGTTCTACCTGGCATTCCTGTTCCCGTTGATCGGTTTCCTGGTGGTGCTGCTGCGCCGGCAGTGGACACCGGCCCGGTTCTCCCTGGGCGCCTGGACGCTGCCGGTGGCGGCGACGGCGGTGGTGTGGGCGGTGCTGCAGTTCATCAACATCGCCTGGCCGCGGGTTGCGTTCGATGAGCGCTACCTGGACTGGTCGGTGTGGATCGGCGTCGGGGTGCTCCTGGTGCTCGGCACGGCCTTGTTCGGCTCGGTGCGCAAGAACATCACCGCCGCCGCGGTGGTGGACGACCTCGAAGCCGAGGACGAGCTGGCGGATCGTCGATGACGGCGCCGGTTGCGCTGGTCACCGGCGGCGCCAGTGGCATCGGGGCCGAGGTGGTCACCGCGCTGACGCGGCGCGGCTACACCGTCGGCTGCCTGGACCGCAACCCGGCGCCCAACGTCGAACACACTGTCGCCGTGGATATCTCGGACGGGGCCGCGGTCGCGGCCGGGGTGGCCGAGTTGCGCGACCGGCTCGGGCCGATCAGCGCGGTGGTGAACTCCGCCGGGCACTACGAGATGATCCCGGTCGCCGACATCACCGCCGCGGCATGGCACACGATGCTGCGCGTCCACCTCGGCGGACTGCTCAACATCGCGCGGGCCTGCCTGCCCGACCTGCTGGCCAACCGCGGCACCCTGGTGGCGGTCGCCAGCGAGTTGGCCGTCGGTGGCGGCGACGGCGACGCCCACTACGCGGCGGCCAAGGGCGCGGTACTCGGTCTGGTCCGCAGCCTGGCCGCCGAGGTCGCCGACCGCGGTGTGCGGATCAATGCGGTGGCCCCCGGCCCCACCGACACCCCGCTGCTGGCCGCCGACAACCCCTGCCGCGCACCGGAATACCTGAAATCACTGCCCCTGCGCCGGCTCACCACGCCGCGGGAGGTGGCTCGCTGCGTCGAATACCTGGTCTGCGATGCGACCTTCAGCACCGGGGACGTCCTCAACGTCAACGCAGGAGCGGTGATATGAGCCTGCAAGGACGCGTCGCGCTGATCACCGGCGCGGCACAGGGCATGGGCGCCGCGCATGCGCGCCGGTTGGCTGCCGCCGGAGCGACGTTGGCGGTCAACGACATCGACGACAGCGCAGCGTTGCGCGCGCTGGCGACCGAACTCGGCGGGTTGGCTGCCCCCGGCGACGTTTCCGATCCGGCGGAATGCGTGCGCATCGCCGAACACGTGGTCGGTGCTGCCGGACGCCTGGACGTGCTGGTGGCCAACCACGCCTATATGACGATGGCGCCGCTGCTCGACCACGACCCGAACGACTGGTGGAAGGTGGTCGACACCAACCTCGGCGGCACCTTCTTCCTAGTGCAGGCGGTGCTCCCGTACATGCGGGTACTCGGCGGCGGCCGCATCGTCGTCGTCAGCAGCGAATGGGGAGTGACGGGCTGGCCGGAGACGACGGCCTACGCTGCGTCGAAGGCCGGGTTGATCGCCTTGGTCAAGACGCTGGGCCGGGAACTGGCGCCGGAGCGGATCATCGTCAACGCGGTGGCCCCCGGAGTGACCGATACGCCGCAACTGCAGGTCGACGCCGACGCCGCCGGGGTGGACCTCGCGACCGTGCAGCAGCAGTACGCGGACGGCATTCCCTTGGGCCGCATCGGTTCTCCAGACGAGATCGCCGCGGCGGTGGAATTGCTCGCCGACTTCGAGGTCGAGGCGATCGTCGGACAGGTGATCTCCAGCAACGGCGGATCGACAAGGGGGAGGGTATGAGCACAGACGGAGGGAACATGCAGTACGTGCGGTCGGAGACCGGGATGTTGGGTCAGGTGGACGCGCAGGCGGTGCCGCGGTACGCGGGTCTGGCGACCTTCGCGCGCCTGCCGCAGCGCCACGAGGTCGACGACTACGACATCGCGGTGGTGGGTGTGCCTTTCGACGGCGGGGTGACCTACCGGCCCGGGGCCCGGTTCGGCCCGGCGGCCATCCGGCAGGCCTCCCGGCTGCTCAAGCCCTATCATCCGGCCCTGGACGTCAGCCCGTTCGCGCAGGCGCAGGTGGTCGACGCCGGTGACATCGCGGCCAACCCGTTCGACATCACGGTCGCGGTCGACGAGATCCGCGCCGGGGTACGCGGTTTGCTTACCCGGCCCGAACAACGGGTCGTGCTGCTCGGCGGGGACCACACCATCGCGCTGCCTTCGTTGCAGGCGGTCAACGAGGTCCACGGCCCAGTGGCGCTGGTGCATTTCGACGCCCACCTCGACACCTGGGACACCTACTTCGGCGCGCCCTGCACCCACGGCACCCCGTTCCGGCGGGCGTCCGAACAGGGTCTGCTGGTCAAGGACCACTCGGCGCACGTCGGCATCCGCGGTTCGCTCTACGACCGAGCGGACTTGCTCGAGGACGCCGAACTGGGATTCACTGTGGTGCACTGCCGCGACATCGACCGCATCGGCGTCGACGGGGTCATCGAGCGCGTGCTCGAGCGAGTCGGTGCGCACCCGGTGTACGTGTCGATCGACATCGACGTGCTGGACCCCGCGTTCGCGCCGGGGACGGGCACCCCCGAGATCGGCGGCATGACCAGCCGCGAGCTGGTAGCGGTGCTGCGGGCCATGCGGGGCCTGAACATCGTCGCCGCCGACATCGTGGAGGTGGCGCCGGCCTACGACCAGGCCGAGGTCACCGCGGTCGCCGCGGCCAACCTGGCCTACGAGTTGATCACGCTGATGGCCGACCGATGAGCGAATTTCCTTGGCCCGACGGCAAATCCGCGGCGGCGGCGTTCACCTTCGACGTCGATGCCGAATCGGCCGTGCTCTGGGGCAACGAGGCGGCGGGCGCGCGGATGAGCGTGATGAGCCACCAGGCCTACGGGCCGCTGGTGGGGATTCCGCGCATCCTCAATCTGTTGGAGCGCCACCAGATCGCCTCGACCTTCTTCGTCCCCGGGCATACCGCCGACCGCTACCCTGAGGCCGTCCGCAGCATTGTGGCCGCCGGTCACGAGATCGCCCACCACGGCTACCTCCACGAACAGCCCACCGCGTTGACCCTCGAGCAGGAGATCGACGCCATCGACCGCGGCCTGGCCGCCCTCGCCGACGTTGCCGGGGTGCGGCCGGTCGGGTATCGCGCACCGATGTGGGATCTGTCGTGGCGCACCCCTGCGCTGCTGGCCGAGCGCGGCTTCCTCTACGACTCCAGCCTGATGGATGCCGACCTCCCGTACGAGTTGGCGGTGCCCGGACACGGTCCGCTGGTCGAGATCCCCATCCAGTGGGCGCTCGACGACTGGGAGCAATTCTGCTTCCTACCCGACATCGCCGGCAGCGGGCTCATCGAAAGTCCCCGCAAGGCACGGGAATTGTGGCAGCTGGAGTTCGACGGGCTACGCAAGGCCGGCGCCTGCTGGGTGCTGACCAACCACCCGTTCCTGACCGGACGGACTTCGCGCGCCGCCGAACTCGACGATTTGATGCGCTACGTCCTCGAGCACGACGACGTGTGGACCACCAACCTCGGTTCGATCGCCGAACACGTCCGGACACTGGGGCTGGAGCCGCGGAGCATCACTCCGCCCGATGTGCCGCGCTGAGCGCTTATTCGGCGTGCTGGGTCCGGTCAGTGTGCCGCGTCGTAGGCCTGGAGGACCGCCGCCGGTATCCGGCCGCGGGTAGAAACGGAGTGCCCGTTGTCCGCTGCCCATTTGCGAATCGCACGAGTGCGCTCCGGACCGGAGATGGCTGCCGTTGCAGTTCGGCGCGAAGCTGCCTTGCGCCGCGGGGGCGTCTTCGAGGTGGTTGCTTTTCGCGATGTGGGTTTGGCCGGTTTGCGTGCGGCCCGTGCTTCGCGGGCCTGGGCCTTCTTGGCGGCGGTGATGTAGCGAGAAATGTCCTTATCGAACTGGGCACCGTTCTTCTTGGTCAAGACGAGGCTGTATTCCTGCCCTCGATACGAAAACTCGACGGTGTCAACCGATTCCGCGTCAATCGATGTCCCGTCGAAGTCGTCGACGTACTCGATCGTCACAATTTTTCCCACGGGGGTCCTTCCCAGTTCACTCAATTGTCGTCAGAAGCCTAGCTGTAATTGCCAGGAAGGTTGTGAACTGCGTGGTGTGCGGACGGCGCGGAGGGGATCGCCGCGTCAGCGTCTCATGATCCGTCGTGCAGCAAAGTCGGCGGCTTGATCGGCCATCCCGTTGCTGACGTAGGCGCTGTGCGCCCTGCGGTCGAGGCTGCCGAACTGGCAGACCGGATCGGCAGGCGCGCACAGGTCGAGGGTCTTATCCGCGAAGGCGGAGCCGATCCTCATGGGAGGCGCACCTTGCTGCAAAAGCTTGACGACGCCAACCGACGGCTTGCCGAACAATGCAACAGCGGCAACGTTGTTGGCCACCGCAGGTGGCAGCGGCCCGGATAGACCTGCGGGCAGTGCGTAGCCGGCGGGCACGGCGTCACTGGTCGCATAGGTGGTGACTGCGGCTCCTTGGGAGTAGCCGCCGAGCACGATGTCGGTTGTGGGGCAGCGAGCGGCCATGTCGTTGAGGTGATTGGTGACGTCGGCTACGCCGTCGGCGGCACGGGCAAAGTCCGTCGAGGCGGGGTAGTTGACCGCATAGACCCCGACGCTCTGGTCGGGCAGTCGGGCACGGAGGGCCTCGACGAAGGGGACGCCGACTTTTCCGATACCGGGCGCTTCGAACGTGCCGCGGGCGAAGACCACCTCGACGTCGACGCAGCCGGTGTTGGCGATGCCGGTCGGTGCGGCCGCGGCCGGGCCGACAGACGCGCTCAGCAGTGCCGCGACACCGGCGGCGCCGACGATGAATGCCTGCAACAGGATTGGGATGCGTCGGCGGCTCATCGACGATGAGGCGCGTGGGCGGAGTTTGAACAGGCGAAACTTCATGGCAGGGAGGGCCTCTCGGGCGCGGTCTCAGTGGTCGCAACGCTGCGTGTGGGGTGGAAGGCTCCAGGCCGCTGGGTGTCGGCCGCAATGGGCGGGCGGCGTCGGGGCTCCATTCGATGTACAACGCGACGCGTCGATGAAAATTCCTGCCCACACCGCGCAGGCCGCACCCCCGAAGAAGTGGCCCTGCGGCGCGGCTGTTTCGGGGCTCAGGGCCCTGACGACTTCGGACCCGTGAACCGGCTGTGTCAGAAGAGCTGTCGGAGGTTGGCCTTCGCCAGATCGATCAACTCGTCGCCGCGGCCCGACATGACGGTGCGGATTGCGTAGAGCGTGAAGCCCTTGACCTGCTCGGCGTTGATCGCGGGCGGCATCGACAGTTCGTGGCGTTCCGTGACGACATCGAGCAGGGCGGGCCCGTCGTGGGCAAGGACATCGCGAACCGCGTCGGGGAGATCCTCGGAGTGCTCCACCCGCACGGCGTGGATGCCCATGGCGCGGGCGACCTCGGCGAAGTTGGGGTTGACCAACTCGGTTCCGTAGTTGATGAAACCGGCGGCCTTCATCTCGAGCTCGACGAAGTTCAGCGACGAGTTGTTGAACACCACCAGCTTTACGGGGAGCTTGTTCTGCGTGAGGGTGATCAACTCGCCCAACAGCATCCCCAGTCCGCCGTCGCCGGCCAGCGCCACCACCTGGCGTTCCGGAAACGCCGCCTGCACGCCGACGGCATGGGGCAGCGCGTTGGCCATCGATCCGTGGGTGAACGATCCGATCAGCCGTCGGCGGCCGTTCATCGTCAGGTAGCGCGCGGCCCACACGACCGGGGAACCGACGTCGGGGATGAACACCGCGTCCGCGGCGGCGTGCTGGTCGACCAGCCGCGCGAGGTACTGCGGGTGGATGGGCGCGTCCCGCTTCGACGGCGTCGCCAGCTCGTCGAGCTTGGCGCGGGTGCGTCGGTAATGGTCGCGGGAGTCCTCGAGGTGACTGCGGTCAGTCTTGCGCTCCAGCAAGGGAAGTAGTGCGGCGGCCGTGTCCTTGACGGTTCCGACCAGCCCGAGTTCAAGTGGATGCCGTCGGCCGAGTTGTTCGCCGCGGATGTCGACCTGGATGGTCGTGGCGTGCTCGGGATAGAACTGCCGGTAGGGAAAGTCGGTGCCCAGCATCAGGACCGTGTCGGCGTTCTCCATCGCCCGGTAGCCGGAAGCGAATCCGAGCAATCCGGTCATGCCGACGTCGTACGGGTTGTCGTACTCGATGTATTCCTTGCCGCGCAGTGCGTGCACGACGGGGGCGCCCAGCGCCTCGGCGACAGCCAGCACCTCGGCGTGGGCGCCGACACAACCTGCGCCGGCCAGGATGGTGACCCGTTGACCATCGTTGAGTAGCGTTGCGGCGCGGGTGATTTCGTCTGCCGCGGGCAGCACGACCGAGCGGCTCGCCCGGATGGCGGTGGCCCGGTCGGTGACGGCGTCGGAGAGCGCCACGTCGCCGGGGATCACCACGACCGCGACGCCCTGCCGCTCCACGGCAGTGCGCATCGCGATCTCCAGCACGTGGGGCATCTGACTGGGGTGGGCGACGTACTCCGTGTACACGGAGGCTTCGCGGAACAGGTCTTGCGGGTGGGTCTCCTGGAAGTAGCCGGTGCCGATCTCGGCGGTCGGGATGTGCGCCGCGATCGCGAGGACCGGTACCCGCGAACGGTTCGCGTCGTACAGGCCATTGATGAGATGCAGATTGCCCGGCCCGCAACTGCCCGCGGCTACCGCGAGCTCACCCGTCACCGCGGCGTCGGCGGCTGCGGCGAATGCCGCCGCCTCCTCGTGGCGCACCAGCACCCACCGGATGCCACCGTCCTTGCGGAGCGCATCGGTGAACCCGTTGAGGGAGTCGCCCGGAATTCCGTAGACGCGACGGACGCCGCTGGCCCTCAGTGTCGCCACCATCTGTTCCGCCACCGTGGGCATGCGAATCTCCTTCATTTCGGGGTTGTCGCGAGCGTCTGGGTAGGTGGGAGCTCGCTCCTCGGCGAATGTCCACGGTGACAGTCTTGCGCGATGTCGAGTTGTCGAGCGCCCTCTTGCGCAAAACCGCAGGTCGGGGAGGTGTCGACCACTCGAGCGCACCGTGCCCGTACTGTCCGGAGTGGACAATGACAACGAACGTAGTCAGAATGGACTGACCCCGACGGAAAGGTTGGCCAGTGACTCAAGACGCGTCCGACACCTGCCCGGTTACCGAGGCTGAGGCCCCGACGGTGGCAGCCGGCTGTCCCGTTACCGCCGGCGGCTACGACGCCCCGCCGGTACCCCTGGGCCCCGACTCGCTGACCTGGAAGTACTTCGGGCAGTGGACCGGGTTGTTCCAGGGCACCTGGGCGGGCTCGATGCAGAACATGCATCCGCAACTCGGCGCCGCGGTGCAGGAGCACTCGATCTTCTTCCTGGAGCGCATTCCCCGACTGCTGCGGTCCATCTATCCGATCGGCGGCGTGGTCTTCGACGGCGACCGCGCGCCGCAGACCGGCGCCGAGGTCCGCGATTACCACATCGGCATCAAGGGCGTCGACGAGCAGGGGCGTCGCTACAGCGCGCTGAACCCGGACGTCTTCTACTGGGCGCACGCGACGTTCTTCAAGTCGACGCTGCTGGCGGCCGAGAAGTTCGGCGGCGGGATCAGCGAGGCCGACAAGCGTCAGCTGTTCGACGAGCACGTCACCTGGTACCGGATGTACGGGATGAGTATGCGGCCGGTGCCGAAGTCCTGGGAGGAATTCCAGCAGTACTGGGACCACATGTGCAGCAATGTGCTGGAGAACAACTGGGCCGCCCGCGAAGTGATGGATCTGTCCACCATGCCCAAACATCCGTCGCTGCAGTGGGTTCCGGACCCGTTGTGGGCGCTGAACCTGAAGGTCATGCAGCGCTTCCTGACGTTCATGACCGTCGCACTCTACGACCCGTCGGTGCGGGAGCTGATGGGCTACACGTGGTCGCCCCGACAGCAGTGGGCGCACGACCGGCTGTGCGACGTGATCACGCTGGTCTCGAAGTACGGACCCAAGCGCCGGCTGATGCACCCGCGCAAACGCTCCGCAATGGATCGGAGCCTGGGACGGCGGCCTGCCGATTCGCCGCTGGTCCAAACGCCGGAGCGGAACCTGCCGCCCGAGGAGTACCGCGGTCAGCCGCAGTTCTACTGCCCGAAGGTCTAAGCGCCCACATCCGCAAGCAGAGCTGCCTTGAGGCCGAGCACCTCTGGGTGATCCACCTCGTACAGGGTGGTGCTCGGCGGGAAACCCAGTCGGTAGGCGCGAGTGTCCCTGCCCGCCGCCAGCAACACGATCTGCTCGCCGGACGCAGACTCGGCGACCAGCGCAGTCAGGGCGTCGTCGAAGAACCTGGTGCGTACCGCCACGGTGGGGTTGTCGAAGGGAGTCGTCCTACCGAAGTGAGCAGCCAACTCTCGTCCCACCTCGCCGGCTAGGAGCGCGGCCAACGGGTCATCGAAGAGCCGATCCGGGCGGGCGGACTCGGCGGCCCGCTCCGCTGCGGTCATTCGCGCCGTGGTCCCGACGGGCGTGAGCTGTGGCATCGTCTGCTCCTGTCCTGATACTTGTTGATTCCGTGCCTAGTTGGCGGTCATGAGTTGCTGTAGCCTCACCGCGCGGCGGGCAGCCAGTTTCCGTGGAAGCCGGCCGGTACCCGGTGCGGCAGGTGGATGTTCGCGATGTTTTCCAGGGTTTGGGCGTCGAGGATCGCCAGATCGCTGCGATCGGTGGCGCGGTCGTAGACAAATCCCATGAGTACGCCCTGATCCTCGGCGGCGTCGGCGGAGGAGGGTTCGAACACGAATTCGCCGGGGGCCTTGCCCGGCCCGAACCATTTGGTTGCGGTGCTGCCGCTGACGAAGTCGTGCTTGTACAACGTGGCGTCGCCGAGTCCCGGTGCGTACCCATAGCGGTGCTGCTTGCCGAGGCGGCGTTCATCGACCCGGGGGAATTCCTGTGCGCGCTCGTCGATGCGTGACGCACGGACCGTCCCGGCGGCCAGATCAACGGTCCAGCGGTCCAGGGTGGGCGGGTCTTCGGCTGGACCACGCATATCGCGGTCGAATATCGTGCGGTGTCGGATCACGTCGAGCACGACGGTGTCGCCGTTGTCGTAGGCATTCAGCGTGTGGAACACGTAACACCGATCGATGTCAAACCAGCGGACATCGGAAGAGCTGCCGTCCCGGGACATCACGCCGATTCGGGCGGGGTAGGTGGGGTTCCACCGGTAGGGGAACCGGCGGTCGGAGTCCTTGGGTTGTGGCAGGCGTGCCACGATCGGGTCCGGGATGCGAACCCGTCCGATCAACGCCGAGAGCAGGAGTTGCGCCGACAGCCGCAAAGGCTGGGGGACAGTCATTTCCGCGGACTGGCGCGTGTCGAAGGTGACGGGAAGATCGTAGAAGACGACATGGCGATCGGTCAGCGAGAAGTCGTGCATCATCGGCGCCCCGGTCATCTCGACGTCGACGGTGCGTCGAAGCCGGCCGTCGGCGCCGAGCACCGAATACTGCACCGTGTTGCCGCGGCCGAAGCGGTAGGACACCGCGTGCAGTTCACCGGTGAGCGGATCGCGTTTGGGGTGCGCGGTGTATCCGCCGCTGAGCGTGCCATCGAAGTCGTACGGACCGATGGTGTCGAGTTCCTCGGAGAGTTCATAGACCGGGTACCCGGCTTCGATCAGTGCGAGGGTACGCCCGTTATGACCGATCACGTTGGTATTCGCGCCGATTCCCGACGGCCCGAGGTGGCGCCCGCGTGGTGTCCCACCCTGTGCGCGCGCGACAACCGGCCCGCGAATCCAGCGATTGCGGTACCACTGGGGACGACCGTCCCGGATGGAGATGCCATGAAGCATGCCGTCGCCGAGAAACCAGTGGTAGAGCTCGGGATCGATCTCGCCGATCGGGTTTGGACCGTTGCGCAGATAACGCCCGTCGAGGTAGTCCGGAACGGTGCCGGTGACGTCGAGGTCGGTGAGGGTGAACTCCTCGTGCAGTGGGGCGAAATCACCGTCCAGATAGGGGTTGATCATCTCGAACTCCTTTGTTGACATGGGTATTGGTCAGTTGCTACGGGCCGATGCGTCCCGTGCTCAGAGGCTGCCGACGGCCACTACCGCTGCGGCCGCCAGGAACACGACCTCGACGCCGGTACGGGCGCCCAACCGCGAGTGCATGGACTTCGGCGCGTTGACCATCCGGGCCGCATGGACGTTGGCCGGGAACATCGCGACCATCAACAGGAACAGGCACAGCGCCGCGGCCGGCCGGGTGGTCGGGATCAGCAGACCCACCGCGCCCACCAACTCGAGCACGCCGGTGAGCGTCACCAGCAATGCCGGGTGCGGAAGCCGCGGCGGGACGATCGCGATCATGTCGGCCCGCAGCGGCGGCGCGAAGTGCGCGATGCCGGTAACCAAGAACATCGCCGCCAGGCCGACCGCGACGGACGCGGGCCAGTTGTCGGTGTAGTCCCAGCCGAGCCACCCGGCTGCCCGAGCTGCCAACGTGACGACGATCAGAGTGAGTTGTGGAACCATCGCAAGGTCCAATCTTGACAGTGGCTAGTTTGGCAGGGGCCACGCTACAACCGCTATGTAGACACTGTCAAGATTGGCGGGCTAGGATCGCGCCATGTCAAAGCAGAAGGTGACCTACCACCACGGTGACCTGCGGGCGGTGATCCTGGCCTCGACTGCTCGTCTCGTGGCTGAGCGGGGCGTCGACGCGGTATCGCTGCGCGAGCTGGCCCGCCAGGCGGGCGTCTCGCACGCCGCGCCCGCGCATCACTTCACCGACCGGCGGGGGTTGTTCACGGCGTTGGCCACTGACGGCTACCGCCTGCTCGCCACCGCCCTGACTGACGCCCGCCCGCGATTTGTCGACGCTGCCACCGCATACGTCCGATTCGCGATCGACCATCCCGGCCACTACGCGGTCATGTTCGATCACTCGTTGCTCGATATGACCGACACCCAGCTGGCCGCAGCCCAGAGCGCGGCCGGGGCCGAGCTCGCCCGCGGGGTGGCCACCCTCGCCGACCCGCACGCCGTGGCCGACCCGACGGGCGCAGAATTGGCCGCGTGGTCACTGGTGCACGGATTC
>JAEWRC010000061.1 GCA_023460175.1 Actinomycetes bacterium | reverse complement strand
CGGCGACGTAGCGCACCCGGACGCCGCCGGTCGGCGCGACGTGGGCGTCGGCGACCCGCAGGGCCGTCAGGTCCGCGTCGTACTCACCGGCGGCGGCCGCCAGGATGTCGGCGGCGTCCGGCCCCAGCAGCAGATTCAGGGCGGGCACAGACATATCGACCACCATGCCCGGCCCCCGCGAGCGCGACATGAGACCCAGATGAGAGGGCTCTCATGTGCGGGAGAGGGCGGCTCCGTCAGGAACGTCCCGGGCTGGTTCCCATCAGGAACAGTTCCGAACCCATCGCCGCGGCGCAGAAGGTGAACACGATCGCCAGGGCCACCACGTCGCGGCGGCGGAGCCGCCCCTTGCTCGCCGAGAACTGGCCCGTGCCGCCGCGGGCGGTGATCGCGTCGCCCATCTCGTCGCCGCGGCGCAGGGCGGCGGTGATGGCCGCCGCCAGCAGGTCGACGATCTCGAAGCCGAGCCGGCGCAGCCGCATCCGCCGCGGGAAGTGCGGCCGGGGCCGCAGCTTGCGGGCCGCGTAGAGCACCCGGAACTCGTCGAGCAGCATGGGGAACGAGCGCAACGCGAGCGCAGTGGCCACTGCCCAGTCGTCGACGGGGATTCGCAGCACCTTGAACGGACGGCCCAACGTCGCGATGGCCGGCGCGATGTCGGAGACATTCGTCGTCCACGACACCAACATGCACAGGCCCAGCAGCGTCACCGCCAGCAAGGTGATGCGGGTGAAGTTCAACAGCCCGCCCAGGCCCAGTTCGACCGAGCCGACGGTGATTTCGGGACTACCGGCGCCCAGGGCCGCGGTCAGCGCCCCGAAGGCCAGCAGCAGCCACAACCACCACGGGATGGTGGGCAGCACCCCGCGGCTGATGTGCGCCAGCCGAAGTGCGACCAGCACCAGCACGCCGACCCCGAGGATGGGCACCCAACCGGGGAAGAACGTCAGCAGCACCGAAAGCGTGAATACCACGAGCAGCTTGGTGCCGGCCCACAACTCGTGGATGGGCGACGTCCCGGGCACCGGGCGCAGCAGGACGACGGGGCGTCGCTGACGTTTCGTCGGTGCCGTCATGACAGCTCCTTCGCCGATTCCGCCGCGGATTCCAGCACGCCGTCCTTGAGATGCAGGGTGCGGGGGCACAGTCCGGCCAGGCCCTCGAAGTCGTGCGAGATCACCACCACCGTCAGGCCGGTTTCGCGGCGCAACTCCTCGAGCAGCACCAGCAGGTTGCGCTGGTTGGCGGCGTCGACCCCGGCCAGCGGCTCGTCGAGGATCAGCACCCGCGGCGAGCGCGCGAGTAGGCCCGCGAGCACCACCCGGCGCATCTGCCCGCCGGAGAGCTGGTCGATGCGTCGGCGCGCCAGGGCAGCGTCGAGGCCGACCCGAGCCAGCGCCGCGACCACCCGGTCGTGGTCGTCGGGCGGGAACCCCGCCGCCGAGGCCACCTCGAGGTCCACCCGAGGCCGCAGCAGCTGCAGGCGGGCGGCCTGGAACGCGACCGCCACCGCGCCGGACTGCTCGACGGCCGGTTTACCGTCCACCCGCACCGCCCCGGAGGTCGGGGTGATCAGGCCGGCCATGATCCAGGCCAGCGTCGACTTGCCGGACCCGTTGCCGCCGTGGATGAGGACACCGTCGCCCTCGTGCACGGTGAAGCTGATGTCGCGCAAGGCCATCTTGGCCCACGGCGTACCCGCCCCGTACTCGTGGCTGACCCGGTCGAATTCGATGACCGGGGTGGCGCCGCCGTGGTCGACGGCGCCGGTGGCGCTGGGCACGACGGCGGTGCCGACCATCTCGGTGTTGTCGCGGGATTCCGACAGGCTCACGATGCGGTTGGCCGACGCGGCCTCCCCGGCGTAGTGGGTGATCTGCAGGACGCTCATCGGGTGCCGCCGGGTCAGCCCGGAGAGCACCTCGAGCAGGGCGTCGCGGCCGGCCTGATCGACCATCGAGGTGACCTCGTCGGCGATCAGCAGCGACGGGTTGCGGGCCAGCGCGCCGGCGACGGCCAGGCGCTGCAACTCGCCGCCGGACAGTCCGCCGGTGTCGCGCTCCCCCATGCCGGTCAGGCCCACCTCGTCGAGCAGGGCCTCGACGTCGACCTCGCGGCCCGGCGGCAGCCCCCACACCACGTCGTCGGCGACGCGGGTCCCCAGCACCTGACTTTCGGGGTGCTGCAGCACCACCGAGGTCCCCTTGGCCTCGCCGAGCGCCACCGCGCCCGGCCGCGCCACCGTGCCGGAGGTGGGTTCGCGGCCGGCGAGCAGCAGCATCAGGGTGGTCTTGCCGGAACCGTTGGCACCGGTGACGGCGATGTGTTCGCCCACGTCGATGTCCAGGTCGATGGGCGACAGCGCGTCGTGCTCGGCGCCGGGATAGCGGAACCGGACATCGCGCAGCTGCACGGGCAGCGGGCCGGGGGTACCGGGCCCGGGGGTCTCGAGCTTGTGGACGTCGGGGATGCCGCGCAGCTGTTCGAGCACCCGGGACAGCACCCACCACCCGATCAGCGAGGTGAACATGATCGACCACACCGCGTAGCCGATCACCAGCAGCGGCCAGTACTGCAGGCCCCACTCCACCACGTCGCGGATCGGATCCGCCGTCGCGGCCAGCCCGTCGCCCAGCCAGGTGAACGGCGGCACCCCCAGCCAGTCCGTGAACCGGGCCGCGGCCTCGTTGAAGCGGGCCAGGCCGGTGGCATTGGCCGTGATGGTGTCGAAGATCAGCACCCGCAGCCGAGACAGCCCCAGCAACGCCACCACCACGAACAGGCCGAACGCCAGACCGGCGATCATGCTGGTGCCCAGCACCGTCAGCACACCGCGGCCCTTGCGTTTGACGATGCCGGTGAGCCCGCCGATGTAGGCGCAGATCATGACGGTCATGAAGCCGCCGAGGCCGGCCACCAGGAAGGCGATCGCGCCGCCGGCGAAGGCCGCGGAGATCAGCGCCCGCAGCCGGTAGCGGTAGGCCAGCAGCCCCATGGGCACCATGCCGAGCAGGGAAACGCCCTGCGCAAAGGGCACGACGACGGCGATCACCGCGCATGCCGCGGACAGCGCGGCCATGACGGAGGCCTGGGCCATCTCGGCGGGGCGCAACGAACCGGCCCGCGCAGGACGGGGTGCGGGCCGGGTTGCGGTCATTTCACGATTCTGCCAGGGTCGCGGCGCTGCGCCCGGAGTCGGGTTGATCTACATAGCAAAGCTATCTAACGTGGGGGCATGTCGTCGCCAAGCAGTGAGCTCGGGGTGGAACTGCTGTCCGTCGTGGCCCGGTTCAACCGGATGGCCACCCAGCGCAGCCGACCGCCGCTGCCGTGGGCCCAGGCCCGGCTGCTGTCCATGATCGACGAATCCGGCGAGGCGCGCATCTCGGACCTGGCCCAGCGCGACAACTGCTCGCAGCCGACCATGACCACCCAGGTCCGCCGCCTGGAGCAGGCCGGGCTGGCCACCCGCACCCCGGACCCCTCCGATGCCCGCGCGGTGTTGATCCGCATCACCGACCGGGGCGTGCGCACGTTGCAGCAGGTGCGCGCCGACCGGGCCGCGGTGGTCGATCCCCTGCTCGCGGCCCTCGACGAGGCCGACCGGGAGGTGCTGGAGTCCGCCGTCGGGGTATTCCGGCGGTTGTTGGAGTCCGGGTCTGCCGCGTCTGCCGGGTCCGCCGCGTCTGCCGCGTCTGCCGCGTCTGCCGCCGAGAAGTAGCTGCCGTACACGTTTCCCCAGGACGGGGTGTCACTTGGCTTCTTCTCGGCGCGGGCCGGACAGCAGCAGGAACTGCGTCACCTGGGCCGGGTTGAAGTTGTCGTCGCTGACCAGGACCACCGCGTCGGCCGGCCCCAGCGTGATGCCCTCGATGTTGTCCAGCGGCACCGGCCCGCCGGCGGCGCTCAGGTCGGCCACCAGGGTCTTGGTCATCGGCACCACGTCGGCGGGCAGCACCGCGGCGGCCAGAGTGTCGGTCGCCGCGCCGATCTCGGCCCGGAACAGCCGGATCGTCGGCCCCGGCCCACCGGCGCGCTCGATGGTCAGCAACGACGTCTGCGACAGCGCCACCATGCCCGAGAGCCCGTTGGACCGCCCGACCGGCGCGGGCTCCAGCCGATAGGCGTACTGCGCGACGGGTTTTCGGGCCTCGACGTCGAACTCGGTGATGCGGGTCAGTGCGGGCGGGTCTTCGTAGAGCGGCTCCTCCAGGCCGGCGAACAGCGACCCGCCGCCGGGGCTCAGCGCCAGCCCCTCGAGCCCGTTGTTCGCGCGGATTCCCCGGTCCTGCTCCGGCGCCACCACGAAATTGGCCGGCAGCGCGAACTCGCCGAGGGCGCTGCCGTCGAGACCGGCGATCCGGATCCACGGCTGCAGCACGGGCGCACCGTCGCCGCCGGGCCGCCCGCCCTCGGTCGACCAGTACAACCTGCCCCGCGGCGCGTCGACCGCCAACCCCTCGGCGTCGGCGTCGCCGGCCCCGGCCAGCGGGTGCATGCCGGTGAAGCCCACGTCGCCGAACCTGTTGTCCCGCACCGGCAGATCCACGGTGTAGAACCGCGCCGGCCCGCGTTGGGCCTTGTCGTCGCTGAGCACGTAGTAGCGATCCTCGCCGGGGTGGTAGCTGATCGCCGAGAGCCCACCGATGACCGTGCCGTCGAACACCTCCCCGTGCGGGACCCGCACCTGGTCCAGGTAGCGCAGTTCCGCGCCGGCCACCGGGGCGCAGGCCACCGCCACCGCGGCCACCAGCGCCACGACGCGCAGCACTCAGACGACCTGACCCACGAGCAACCCGACGACGTAGGTCGCGCCGATGGCTATCGCCCCGAACAGCAACTGGCGCGCCCCGCCGAACCACAGCGGCTGCTTGGTGAAGTGCGCGGCCGTCGCCCCGGCGATGATCAGCCCGACGCCGCCGCAGATCAGCCCGGCAGTCAGCGACGCGTAGCCGAGCAGGTACGGGATCAGCGGGACGATCGCGCCGATGCAGAACATCAGGAACGACGACACCGCGGCCAGCCGCGGCGACGGTTTCTCGGTGGGGTCGACGCCGAGTTCGGTCACCAGGTGCACGCGCAGCGCCTGATGCTTGTCGCGGTGCAGTTCGGCGGCGGCGCGCTGCGCGGTGTCCGCCGAGAGCCCCATCTCCTGGAACGCCACCGTCATCTCGCGCTGCTCGGCCTCCGGGAACAGCTTGAACGCACGCTTCTCGACGCGCACCTCCGCGTCGATCTGCTCGTTGGCGGTGGTCACCGAGGTGTACTCGCCCAGCGCCATGGAGAACGCCCCGGCCAGCAGACCGGCCACCCCGGCCAGGACCACCGCGCTGGAATCGGCGCCGGCGGCCACCCCGGCGATCAGCGCGGTGTTGCTGACCAGTCCGTCCATCGCCCCGAACGTCGCGGCCCGCAGCCAGCCCCCGGTCACGTCGGGATGCTCGTGATCGAAATCATGCGGCAGGGGCCTCGGCATACCTAGATTCAACGCCAGCGTCGTGACCGGCCCCAACTCAGGCTTGCCTGGGTTGGCGGAGACACGTTTGCGGTCGTCGTCCAAGGGCTACGGTCGAATTATGACGACAACCGCGGAGCACTTGCAGAACACCCTCGATGGCCGGTGGCGCGACGTGAAGAACCGCGTGCGCGCGGAGCTGTCCAAGGATGTTTTCCGGCCGCACTACACGCCCAACACGGTGATCGCGCGGACGAAGGTCGCCGAGCAACTCAAGATCATGGCGGCCGCCGGCGCCGCCGAAGACGGCTTCAAGAAGGAACACGGCGGCAACGGCGACGTCGGCGCCGCCGTCACGCAGATCGAGATGCTGGCCATGAGCGACCTGTCGCTGATGGTCAAGGCCGGGGTGCAGTGGGGACTGTTCGGCGGCGCCATCGAGAACCTGGGCACCGAACGCCACCACGAGGCCTACGTCCAGAAGCTCATCGACCTGGATCTGCTCGGCTGCTTCGCGATGACCGAGACCGGCCACGGCTCCGACGTGCAGTCGCTGGAGACCACCGCCACCTACGACCCGGCCACCGAAGAGTTCGTCATCCACTCGCCCACCCCGAGCGCACGCAAGGACTACATCGGCGGCGCCGCCGAAACCGCGCGCGTCGCCGCGGTTTTCGCGCAGCTGATCACGCCTGACGGCGAGGGCCACGGGGTGCACTGCTTCGTCGTACCCATCCGCGACGACGACGGCAACGACCTGCCCGGCATCACCACCTCCGACTGCCACTACAAGGGCGGGCTGCCCGGGGTGGACAACGGCCGGATCGTGTTCGACCAGGTGCGGGTGCCGCGGGAGAATCTGCTCAACAAGTACGCCGACGTCTCCGCCGACGGCACCTACAGCTCGCCGATCGAGAGCACCGGCCGGCGCTTCTTCACCATGCTCGGCACGCTGATCCGCGGCCGGGTCACCGTCGGGGGCAGCGCGGCCGCCGCCGCGCGGGTGGCCCTCGACATCGCCACCCGGTATGGCCTGCAGCGCAAGCAGTTCGACGACCCGGACACCGGCGAGGAGGTGGTCATCATGGACTACCTGGTGCACCAGCGCCGGCTGCTGCCGCTGATCGCCGAGTCCTACGCGCTGCAGTTCGCCCAGAACGAGCTGGTGGCCAAGTGCCACGAGTTGCAGACCGCCGACGACCCCGACCCCGAGGAGCAGCAGGAGCTGGAATCGCGCGCGGCCGGGTTGAAGGCCGCCAACACCTGGCACGCCACCCGCGCCATCCAGGAGGCCCGCGAGGCGTGCGGCGGCGCCGGGTACATGGCCGAGAACCGGCTGATCGCCCTGAAGGCCGACACCGACGTCTTCACCACCTTCGAGGGCGACAACCACGTGCTGACCCAACTGGTGGCCAAGCAGTTGCTGACCGCCTACGCCGACGACATCAAGGGCATGAGCCCGGTGGAGTGGGTGCGCTTCGCCGCCAACTTCGCCGGTGAGCGCGTGCTCAAGCGCACCGCGGCGGAGACCATCATCCAGACCATCCTCGACACCCGGCAGGACAACGAGGAGGAGGGCAGCCTGTTCAACCGCGGCACCCAGGTCCAGATGTTCGAAGACCGCGAGGAGTACATGCTGGCCTCGGTGGCCCGTCGGCTCCAGGGCAAGGCCAAGGAGATGTCGGCGTTCGACGCGTTCAACGCCGTGCAGGACCACGTGCTGCACGCCGCACAGGCGCACATCGACCGGGTGATCCTCGAGGCGTTCGTCGCCGGCATCGACGCGTGTGAGGATGACGAGGCCCGCGAGATCCTCGGGATGGTGTGTGACCTGTACGCGCTCAGCGTGATCGACAAGGACAAGGCCTGGTGGATCGAGCACCGCTACCTGTCCACCGAACGCGCCAAGGCCGTCACCCGCGGGATCAACGACCGGTGCCGTCGGTTGCGTCCCTACGCCGAACTGCTGGTCGACGCGTTCGGGATTCCGGAGCAGTGCCGGTACGCGGAGATGCTGCATCCGGAGAAGCTCGCCGAGCAGGTGGCGGACGGAGCTTAGAGAAGAGAAGCTCCCCCGGATGGATTCGAACCATCAACCGCCCGATTAACAGTCGGGTGCTCTGCCATTGAGCTACAGGGGATTGACCGAAGCAAGACTCTAGCGCACAGCTTACCGAGCGCAAGAATCGTGCTGGTGACGCGGGTCGTCGGGGCCCGGGCGCGGGCACCCGTCGGCGCATCCGGCGATCATGAGGCAGGATGGGGAGGTCCGCCCACCGTGTTCTTGGAGGCCCGCTTTGTTAGGTGTTCTGACCGTCCTCGGAGTCGGCTATGTGCTGGGCGCCAAGGCCGGCCGGAAACGCTACGAACAGATCGTCGGCACCTATCGGACGGTCACCGCGCATCCGGCCACCAAGTCGATGATCGATGCGGGGCGGCGCAAGATCGCCGAGCGGGTCTCCCCCGACCCGTCGATGGTGAAGCTCACCGAGATCGACAGTCAGACCACGGTGATCGAGCCGGATCCGCGCGCCTGAGCGCGCCTATCTACGCGGGCGGACGTCAGCCGAGCGGGATGTCGATCGACCGGCCCGGCAGCAGCGGCCCGGTCTCGACGCCCCAGCCGTTGAAGCCGACCTGAGGCAGTCCGCCGTTCGATTCGCTGATGCACTGACCGGTGTCGCGCGCCCCCAGCCACGACACGCAATTACCCGGCTGGGCGTGGGCCACCGCGACGCTGCCGGCGCAGGTGGCGAACAGGGCCAGGGCGCCGGCGGCCGCGAGACGTCGCACCAACACGGTCAGTACCTCGGGCCGACGCTGTTGCCCCCGCCGTCGGGGATGGGGCCGTTGACGGTGATCGGGATGCCGTTGAGCGAGGAGTCGACCGCGCTGCCCATCGACCAGGAGATGCACTTGCCGTCGTTCATGCTGCCGATCCAGGCCAGGCAGGCCGGCGCGGCCTCGGTCACCTCGGCGGCGGGCGCGCTCAGCAGCGGAGCCGCGACGGCGGCACCGGCGATCGCGAATCCGGCGACCAGCAACCTTGTGCGTGCCATCCCATACCCTTCGCTCGGCCAACAGCAGGGACCAGCGTAACCGCTGGGCGGCGCTCACGCAGTGAGGTCGTCGCCGGAGGCCTGTTCGAGCAGGCTGCGCCGGTAGGCCTCCATCGCGACGAGGTCCCCGAACAGCGCGTGGTACTCGTCGCCCTGCTCCACCGGGGACATGCGCTGCAGCTTGGACTTCAGCTCGGCGATCTGCCGGCCGATCGAGACCTCCTGCAGCCGGGCCAGTACCCCGGAGATGTAGCGCGGCAGCACCTCGTCGTCGTCGACCTGGGTGGCCTCCACGCCGAGCTCGTGGACCAGGGCGGCGCCGGCCGGGGTGGCGACCTGCTGGCGCACCTGGTCGATCCACTGCCCGCCGCTGACCCCGCCGGAGGTGCCGCCGGCGGCCTCGATCGCCGCCCGCACCGCAGCGTAGCCGGGATGGGTGAAGCTCTCGAGGCTCAGCGTGTCGAAGATCGGACCGGCCAACGCCGGGTACTGCAGCGCCGCCTTGAGGGCCTCGCGCTGCGGCCACAGCGTCGGGTCCCGCGGGTCTGGGCGGGGCACCTGCGGGGCCGACGGGCCGGCGGCCGCGCGCCGGGTGTCCCGGCCGGTGCTGCGCCGGCCGCCCTTGGCGGTCTCGCGGACCCGCCCGATCACCTGGGCGACGTCGTCCCAGCCGACCCAGCCGCTGAGCTGGCGGGCGTACTCGTCGCGCAGCGTCGGGTCCTTGATCTGCGCGACCATCGGCACGCAGCGGCGCAGCGCGGTCACCCGGCCCTCAGCGCTGTCCAGGTCGAACTCGGCCAGCGCGGTGCGAATCGCGAACTCGAACAACGGCGTTCGGCGGGCCACCAGATCCCGCAGCGCGGCGTCGCCGGACTTGAGCCGCAGATCGCACGGGTCCATCCCGTCGGCGGCCACCGCCACGTAGGACTGTCCGGCCAGGTTCTGCTCGCCCTCGAACGCCTTGAGCGCGGCGGCCCGGCCGGCGGCGTCGCCGTCGAACACGTAGATCAGCTCACCGCGAAAGAACTTGTCGTCCATCATCAGCCGGCGCAGCATCGCCAGGTGGTCGTCGCCGAACGCGGTGCCGCAGGAGGCGACGGCGGTGGTGACGCCGGCCAGGTGCATGGCCATCACGTCGGTGTACCCCTCGACGACGACGGCCTGATGCGCCTTGGCGATGTCCCGCTTGGCCAGGTCGATGCCGAACAGCACGTTGGATTTCTTGTACAGCAACGTCTCCGGGGTGTTGACGTACTTGGCCGTCATCGGGTCGTCGTCGAAGATGCGCCGGGCGCCGAAGCCGATCACCTCGCCGCTGGTGCCGCGGATCGGCCACAGCAGCCGCCGGTGGAACCGGTCCATCGGGCCGCGCTTGCCCTCCCGCGACAGCCCGGCGGCCTCGAGTTCCTTGAACTCGAATCCCTTGCGCAGCAGGTGCTTGGTCAGGGTTTCCCAGCCCGACGGCGCGAACCCGCACCCGAAGTGCTTGGCGGTGGCGGCATCGAAGTTGCGTTCGGTGAGGTAGGCGCGCGCGGGTGCGGCCTCCGGGGAATCCAGTGCGGCGGCGTAGAACTCCGCAGCCGCGGCGTTGGCGGCGATCAGCCGGCTGCGACTGCCGCGGTCGCGCTGCACATTGGTGGCCGACGCGCCGGTGTAGGTGATGGTGTAGCCGATGCGGTCGGCGAGCAGTTCGACGGACTCGACGAAGGTGACGTGCTCGATCTTCTGCAGGAAGGCGTAGACATCGCCGCCCTCGCCGCAGCCGAAGCAGTGGAAGTGGCCGTGGTTGGGGCGGACGTGGAACGACGGCGACTTCTCGTCGTGGAACGGGCACAGACCCTTCATCGAGTCGGCCCCGGCGCGGCGAAGTTGCACGTAATCGCCGACGACATCCTCGATGCGGATGCGTTCACGAATGGCCGCGATGTCGCGATCTGCAATACGCCCGGCCACGGGCACAGTCTAGGCCGAGGCCCGCGGCGTCCTCACTCCACTGGCGAGCGGGCGCAGACTACGAGATTTTGGCGGCGTGTCGGCCGCGAACACGCACGCTCGCGCATGAGGGAAAGCGGTCAGGGGAAGTCGACGGCGAGCTGGCCCGGGATGAGCTTGCTCGCGGCCGGGAACAACCGCTCGAGGCTGCTCTCGGTGAACGACGCGATCTGGTCGATGACCACCCGCAGCCGGCCGGCGTCGTCCTCGGCGGCCAGGAAGTACGGCACGAACAGCGGGTCCAGGGTGGCCGGGGCGTCGGCGTAGAGGAACTCGGCGACGGCCTTGATCTGCTCGCGCTGCTCGGCCTGCATCAGCAGGTGCTCGGGGTTGGACATGATGAACTGCAGCGCCAGGATTTTGAGCACCGCGACCTCGGCGGCCACCGTTGGCGGCACGGTCAGCTCCGCGGCGAAGCGCACCAGCGGCCCGTGCCCGGCGGCTTCGCGGGTGCCGGTGATGGCCGCGTTGGCGAACCGGCCGACCAGCTCGCTGGTGAGCCGTTTGAGCGCCACCGACGCACCCACCGTGCCGTCGTACTTGCCGACGGCCTCGACGACCGGCAGCTCGGACAGCCGCTGCGCGGCCGCCCGCAGCTCGTCGGGCTCGGCGCCGAAGGACTCCTGCCCCAGTGCGGCCAGCGCCGAGGCGGCGTCGTCGTCGGCCAGCACCCGCAGGTCGATGCGCCCGGAGATCACCCCGTCCTCGACGTCGTGCACCGAGTACGCGACGTCGTCGGACCAGTCCATCACCTGCGCCTCGAGGCAGGGCCGCTCCCCCGGCGCGCCCTTGCGGGCCCATTCGGCGGCCGTCGCGTCGTCGTCGGGGAAGCCCACGTAGAAGCCGAACTTGCGGCGGTTCTCGCCGCGCGCCCACGGATACTTGGTCACGGCGTCCAGCGCGGCGCGGGTCAGGTTCAGCCCGGCCGAGCCGCCCTGGCCGTCAAGTACTTTCGGCTCCAGCCGGGTCAGGATCCGGAAGTTCTGCGCGTTGCCCTCGAAACCGCCCGCCTTCGTGATGATCTCGTTGAGGGCGCGCTCGCCGTTGTGGCCGTAGGGCGGATGGCCGATGTCGTGGGCCAGGCCGGCCAGGTCCACCAGGTCCGGGTCGCAGCCCAGGCCGATGGCCATGCCGCGGCCGATCTGGGCGACCTCCAGCGAGTGGGTGAGCCGGGTGCGCGGCGTCTCGCTCTCCCGCGGGCCCACCACCTGGGTCTTGTCGGCCAGTCGGCGCAGGGCGGCGCAGTGCAGCACGCGGGCCCGGTCGCGGGAGAAGTCGCTGCGATGCTCGGCGGTGTTGCCGGGCAGGGCGGCGGACTTCGGGCCTTCGACGACCAGGCGCTCGCGATCGTGATCGCTGTAGGGGTCCTGCTGACTAGTGCTCACCGAGGCACAGTCTGCCAGCACCGGGGTGTATTGGCGCCGACGCCCGCGCCGGTCGCATTAGATTGGCTTCATGCGCCTTGCCCGCTCACTGCACGTGCTGCTCGTGGTCCTGCTCGCGGCCCTGCTGACGACCCCGACGGTCACCGCCGAGCCGCCGTTCCGGCTGCCCACCCAGGTGACCGACCGCGTCGGGGCGCTCTCCAGCAGCGAACTGTCCCAGGTCGAACGCGCCGTCGACCGCCTCTACGACGATCGCCGCATCAAGCTGTGGGTGGTCTACGTCGAGTCCTTCGACGGCCTGGGCTGGATGACGTGGGCGCAGAACACCATGCGGGCCAGCGACTTCGGCGACGACGACGCCCTGCTGGCGGTGGCGACCGTGGACCGCTCGATGGCCTTCCAGGTGCCCTCGACGATCAGCGGCGGCAGCTCGACGCGCACCGATGACATCCGCCGCTACGACATCGAACCGGCGTTGCGCGACGACGACTGGGCCGGCGCGGCGATCGCCGCGGCCGACGGGCTCAACGCCGGCGCCGCGCCATCGTCCGGCGGGCAGCTGTCCCTGGCCCCGGTCCTGGCCGTGCTGGCCGTCATCGGTCTGCTGCTGCTCGGGCTGTGGGTCTGGTCGCGCCGGCGCCGCGCGCGTCGGCACGCCGCGGAGGTCGAGGCGGCCAAGCGCGTCGATCCGACCGATCCCGCCGCGCTGGCCAAGGTGCCGCTCGAGGCCCTCGACGAACTGAGCCAGACCATCGTCGTCGACGTCGACAACGCGGTCCGCACCAGCGAGGGCGAGCTGGAACTGGCGATCGAGGAGTTCGGTCCCACCAAGACCGAGCCGTTCCGCAAGGCCGTCGAGGAGGCGAAAGCCGCGCTGCAGCAGGCCTTCACCACCCGGCAGATCCTCGACGACGCGATCCCGGAGACCCCGCTGCAGCGCCGCGAGCTGCTGACCCGGGTGATCGTGTCGGCCGCCAAGGCCGACCGCGGCCTCGAGGAGCAGAGCAACGCCTTCCAGCAGCTGCGCGACCTGCTGATCAACGCGCCGTCGCGGCTGGACGGGCTGACCCAGCAGATGGTGGCGCTCACCGCGCGGGTGCAGCCGGCCACCCAGCGGATGGCCGGGCTGCGCGAGCAGTTCTCCCCCACCGCGCTCGAGTCGGTCAGCGACAACGTCGACACCGCCCGCGAGCGGCTGACCTACGCCGACCGCACCATCAGCGAGGGCCGCTCGCTGCTGAGCCGCCCGGCCCCCGACCAGAACCCGCTGATCGACGCGATCCGCGGCGCGGAGAACGCGCTGGGCCAGGCGAAGACGCTGCTGGACGCGGTGGACACCGCCGCCGGCGACATCAGCCGCGCGATCAACGACCTGCCGGCCGAGATCGAGGACATCCAGGCCGGGATCGACACCGCGACAGCGCATCTGCGTCAGCCCAAGACGCCGAAGGCCGACCAGCTGGCCAAGCTGCGCGATGCCGCCGTCCAAGCCGTCGAGGACGCGAAGACCAACGGCGCCAAGGATCCGTTGGGCAGCTACACCCGGCTGAACAAGGCCGACGCCGAACTCGACGCCATCCTGGCCGTCATCGCCGAGAAGCAGCAGGAGGCCCAGAAGCAGGCCAAGCTGCTCGAGCAGGCGCTGTTCACCGCGCAGTCGCGGGTGCGCTCGGTGTCGGACTTCGTCGACACCCGCCGCGGCAGCATCGGTTCGGAGGCCCGCACCCGTCTGGCAGAAGCCACCCGCCAGCTCGAGGCCGCCGAGGCCAAGAAGACCAGCAACGTCGCCGAGGCCATCGCCCACGCCAACGGCGCGGCCGCCCTGGCCGCCCAGGCCCAGCAGTTGGCCAACAACGACGTCAGCTACGCCCGGCAGGCCTACGGCTCCCACTACGGCGGCCGCGGCGGCGGCTCCGATCTGGGCTCGGTGATCGGCGGCATCATCATCGGCAACGTGCTGCGCGGCGGCTTCGGCGGCGGCCGGGGCGGCAGTTGGGGTGGCGGCTACGGCGGCAGCTGGGGCGGCGGCGGTCGACCCGGGCGCCCGACCAGCTACGGCGGTGCGTCGCGCTCGTCGACCCGCAGCTACCGCGGCGGCGGTGGCCGCTTCTAGCCACGCGCGTTTCACCCACGTCACATCTGGGGTATTCGGGTCCATCCGCTCCACAGGAGGACCCGATGGCAGCCCACCCCTCCGCGGCCCATGTGCCGGACTCGTTGCACGGCGCCGCCGACCGCGCCACCGACAGCGATGCCTTCGAGTACGCCGCGCGGGCGGGTTTCGCGGTCAGCGGCGTGCTGCACCTGTTGGTCGGCTACATCGTCGCCCGGGTGGCGTTCGTCGGCGGCGGCGGCAACGCCGACCAGTCCGGCGCGCTGGCCACCCTGGCCGGCAGCACCGGCGGCGCGGTCCTGCTCTGGGTGGCCGCGGCGGGCCTCGTGGCGCTGGGGCTGTGGCGGGTTGCCGAGGCCGTGATCGGGGCCAAACCCGGTGAGAGTTCCGGCCGCAAGGGCGACCGGCCGGCCTGGAAGCGCGGCAAGGCCCTCGGCCTGGCGGCGATCAACTTCGCGATCGCCTTCTCCGCGGCGAGGTTCGCGATGGGCAGCGGCCAGTCCAGCGCGCAGCAGAACGCGAGCCTGTCCGGTCAGCTGATGGCCTCCGGGTGGGGCAAGGCGCTGCTCATCGCCGTCGGGGTCGGGGTGCTGGCCGTCGGCGCCTACCACGTCTACAAGGGCGCCTCGGAGAAGTTCCTCGACGACCTGCGCGTCTCCGGCGGCACCGCGATCGTGGCCGTCGGCATCAGCGGCTACGCCGCCAAGGGTTTCGCGCTGGCCGGCGCCGGGCTGCTGGTGATCCTGGCGACCCTGCAGGCCGACCCGTCGAAGGCCACCGGCCTGGACGCGGCGATCAAGACCGTCGGCGCGGCCCCGTTCGGCAAGGTGCTGCTGGTCGCGGCGGCCCTGGGCCTCGCGGCCTTCGGCGCCTACAGCTTTGTCCGCAGCCGCTACGGCCGGATGTGACGAGCGGTCAGCAGCCCTTGAGCCGCACCGCGAGGTAGTTCGACACCTCCGACAGCGCGACCCGCTCCTGCGACATGCTGTCGCGCTCGCGGATCGTGACGGCCTGATCCTCGAGCGAATCGAAGTCCAGCGTCACGCAGAACGGCGTGCCGATCTCGTCCTGGCGGCGGTAGCGGCGACCGATCGCGCCGGCGTCGTCGAATTCGATGTTCCACAGCTGACGCAGTTCGGCGGCCAGGTCGCGGGCCTTCGGCGACAGGTCGGCATGGCGCGACAGCGGCAGCACCGCGGCCTTGATCGGCGCCAGCCGCGGGTCCAGCCGCAGCACGGTGCGCTTGTCGACCCCGCCCTTGGCGTTGGGGGCCTCGTCCTCGGTGTAGGCGTCGACCAGAAACGCCATGAACGACCGGGTCAGGCCGGCCGCGGGTTCGATGACGTACGGCGTGTAGCGGGTGTCGTTGGCCTGGTCGTAGAACGTCAGCTCGGATCCGGAATGCTTTGAGTGGGTGGTCAAGTCGAAGTCGGTGCGGTTGGCGATGCCCTCCAGCTCACCCCACGGGTTGCCCTGGAAGCCGAACTTGTACTCGATGTCCACGGTGCCGTCGGAGTAGTGCGACAGCTTCTCCCGGGGGTGGTCGTAGAGGCGCAGGTTGTCGCGCTCGATGCCGAGGTCCACGTACCACTGCAGCCGGGTGTCGATCCAGTACTGGTGCCACTGTTTGGCCGTCGACGGCTCGACGAAGAACTCCATCTCCATCTGCTCGAACTCGCGGGTGCGGAAGATGAAGTTGCCCGGGGTGATCTCGTTGCGGAAGCTCTTGCCGATCTGGCCGATGCCGAACGGGGGCTTCTTGCGGGAGGTGGTCAGCACGTTGGCGAAGTTGACGAAGATGCCCTGGGCGGTCTCGGGCCGCAGGTAGTGCATGCCGTCCTCGGACTCGATGGGGCCGAGGTAGGTCTTGAGCATCATGTTGAACTCGCGCGGCTCGGTCCACTGCCCCTTGGTCCCGCAGTCCGGGCAGGCGATCTCCGACATCGGCACCGAGTCCGGATCGTCGAGCTTCTTCTTCTCGGCGTAGGCCTCCTGCATGTGGTCCTGCCGATGCCGCTTGTGGCAGCTCAGGCACTCCACGAGCGGATCGTGGAACACGTCGACGTGGCCGGAGGCCACCCACACCTCGCGCGGCAGGATGATCGAGGAATCCAGGCCGACGACGTCATCGCGGCTGGTGACAACCGATTTCCACCACTGCCGCTTGATGTTGTCCTTGAGTTCCACCCCCAGCGGCCCGTAGTCCCAGGCGGACTTGGTGCCGCCGTAGATCTCGCCGGAGGGATAGACCAGGCCGCGACGCTTGGCCAGGTTGACGACGGAATCGATGACGGACGCCACGGGAAAAGCTCTCCTGTCTGGGGGGATGCAACCCGGCTAGCCTAACCGCCCGACCTACTCAGCCAGGAATCGCGCATCGACCGACACCGAGAGCTCGATGTCGTCGGGCTGCAGATCGAGCTCCGGGGCCCCCGCGGAGTCCGCCAGCGCGGCCATCGTCATCACGCGCGGGGCCGGTCGATGGCCGGTGTCGAGCATGTCCGGGTCGGACAGTTGCACCGCGACGACCTTGCCGCGGCCGGCGGCATCGGCGTAGGCCTGGGCCTTGGCGGTGGCGTCACCGACCGCGGCGCGGCGCAGCTGCCCCTCGTACTCCCGGCGGTTGTCCTCGGTGACATCCCAGTGGGTGTAACCCACCTCGACGCCGTCGGAGACCGCCCAGCGATCCAGGAACGCCGAGAGCTGCTCGAAGTCGGTGAACTCGGCGTCGAATTTGATGGCCACCCGGTAGCGCAGCCGGCGGGTCTTGGTCTCCGAGTACGGCCGGTAGCTGTACACCCGCAACTGGTCGCTGCTCCACCGCGTCACAGCCTCGGCATCCTGCAGCCGCCGCAGGTCCTCACCCAGCGGCTCGGCCAGGGCGACGGCGCGGCGGTACACGTCCTCGCGCTCGCCGCCCTCGAGGGTGGCGGACAGACCCACGCTCGCGCGTTCGGCCGGGTAGCGCTGCCGGGCGTGACCGCGGACGATGATCTCCAGAGGATTCATGGCAGCGACGCTAGCGGCACCGGCCGACACGCGCCTGCGCGTTCGACCGAAGCCTTTGACATGCGTAGTGCTGCATGAAACAGTGGCAACCTGATATTGAAAATCGTTTCCAATAGACTCGGGAGGTGGCCAGCATGTCGACGTCGACCGACGAACTACACCATCCGCACTCCGACGCACCCTTCCCGGAACTGCCCGAGCGGGAAACCCTGGACGCCGCCGGCGACATCCTGCGGGCGCTGGCCGCCCCGGTGCGCATCGCGATCGTGCTGCAACTGCGCGAGTCCCGCCGCTGCGTGCACGAACTCGTCGACGCGCTCGGCGTGCCGCAACCGCTGGTGAGCCAGCACCTGCGCATCCTCAAGTCCGCCGGCGTCGTGGCCGGGGAACGCTCCGGGCGCGAGGTGCTCTATCGACTGGTCGATCACCACCTGGCCCACATCGTCGTCGACGCGGTCGCCCACGCCGCCGAGGACCACCCATGACGGCGGCCCGGCCCGCCCGCGCGACCCGGCAGCGCGCGGCCATCACCGAACTGCTCGACAGCGTCGACGAATTCCGCACCGCCCAGGAACTGCACGACGAGTTGCGCCGCCGCGGCGAGAACATCGGGCTGACCACCGTCTACCGCACCCTGCAGTCGATGTCGGCGGCCAACCTGGTCGACACCCTGCGCATCGACACCGGCGAGTCGGTCTATCGGCGCTGCTCGGCCCACCACCACCATCACCTGGTCTGCCGGCACTGCGGCGCGACGGTGGAGGTCGACGGCCCGGAGGTCGAGGCGTGGGCCGCGGAAATGGCTGAGACACACGACTTCTCCGACGTCAGCCACACCATCGAGATCTTCGGCACCTGCCGGGCCTGCCGCTGAGACCCGCGCCGGATCAGTCCAGCAGGGCGCGGCGCACGTCGGAACCGGCGGCCAACACCATCAGGATCAGCGTGCGCAGCGCGTCGTCGCTCAGGCCCGCCCCGGGAAAGTTGTAGCGCAGCATCACATCGGCGATCTTCTTGCTCGGCGTACGCCGCCGTGCGGTGGTCACCGAGTCGCCGTTGGCGGGGGTGCCGGCATGCTTCGCCGAGGAGGGCTCGGGGGTCTTCTCGATCAACGCGACCGTGCCCAGCACGGTGTGGGCCGCATGCTCGGCCACCGCCGCGCGCAGCTTGGCGTTCAACGGCAGATCCCACGCCAGCGGCTGGGTCAACGAGACCATCTCCAGGCCCTCGGCGATGGTGACCACCCGCAGCGAGGCCACCGCCCCGGCCTGACTGACGGTCAGCGCGCCGTCGGATTCCTCGACGACGGTCGCGACGTCGGCGAGCGCGGACGACAACCGTTGGGTCAGCGTGGCTTCCGACATCAGGCCCTGCCGAACCGCCGGTTGCGCGAGACGTACTCCTCGCAGGCCGCCCACAGATCGCGGCGGTCGTAATCCGGCCACAGCTTGTCCTGGAAGACGTACTCGGCATACGCCGACTGCCACAGCATGAAGTTGCTGGCCCGCTGCTCCCCCGAGGTCCGGATGAACAGGTCCACGTCCGGGATGTCGGGCCGGTGCAGGTGCCGCGCGATGGTGTCGTCGTCGATCTTGTCCGGTTTCAGCTTGCCCTCGGCCGCCTGCCGGGCGATCTCGCGGGTGGCCTCCACGATCTCGGTGCGCCCCCCGTAGTTGACGCAGTAGTTCACGATGATCGTGTCATTGCCGATGGTCATCTCCTCGGCAATGTCGAATTCTTTGATGACGCTGCGCCACATCCGCGGGCGCGATCCCACCCAGCGCATGTTCACGCCCATGATGTCCAGGGCCTCGCGGCGGCGCCGCACCACCTCGCGGTTGAAGCCCATCAGGAAGCGCACCTCCTCGGTGCTGCGCTTCCAGTTCTCGGTGGAGAACGCGTACACCGACAGGTGCTTGATGCCGAGTTCGATCGCCCCGCAGGTGATGTCGATGAGCACGGCCTCACCCATCTTGTGCCCCTCGGTGCGGGCCATGCCGCGCTGCTTGGCCCAGCGGCCGTTGCCGTCCATCACCAGCGCGACGTGCTTGGGCAGCTGGTCGGCGGGGATCTGCGGCGCCGCGGCCTTGGAGGTGTGCTGCGGGGGGCGACGCGGCCCGCCGTCGGGGGCCGGCGGCAGGTCGGGGAACAGCACCGGCCACGTCGAGGTGTCGGGAAAGCTCGGATAGTCCTCAGGCGCCGGCGGCAGCTGGGGGCAGTCCGCCTGGGCCTGCTTTCCTTCCCTCTTCAAAGCCATGGGGCACATCCTGCCTGACCGCGGCGAGGCGCTGTTCGAGGGCCGTCCCAAGACCGCCGTGAACGGCCCGTTCACCGCGCTCCACCAGCGGCAATGTCCGCAACTGACGCTCCAGATGCCACTGCAGGTGCGCGGCCACCAGACCGCTGGCCTGGCTGCGGTAGTTCGACGGGGACGCCTCGGCATGTTCCCAGTCGCCGTCGTGCAGGGCCGCCATCAGATCCAGCACACCCTGCGCCGGGGTGCTCGACCCGGACGGCCGGCAGTGCATGCACACGCTGCCACCGGCGGCGACGTGGAACGCCCGGTGCGGGCCGGGGGCCGCGCAGCGGGCGCATTCGGTCAGGGCCGGCGCCCAGCCGGAGATGCCCATCGCCCGCAACAGGTAGGCGTCGAGCACCAGTTCGCGGGGCCGCGCCCCGTCGGCGACGGCCCGCAGCGCGCCCACGGTCAGCCGGTGCAGGGCCGGCACCGCGGCCCGTTCCTCGCCGGCGAGCCGCTCGGCGGTCTCGAGGACGGCGCACGCGCTGGTGTAGCGGCCGTAGTCGCTGACGATGTCGGAGGCGAACGCGTCGATGGACACCACCTGCGTGACGATGTCGAGGTTGCGGCCGGGGTGCAGTTGGACGTCGATGTGCGCGAACGGTTCAAGCCGGGAGCCGAACTTGCTGCGGGTGCGTCGCACCCCCTTGGCGACCGCGCGCACCAACCCGTTGTCCCGAGTGAGCAGCGAAACAATGCGGTCGGCCTCGCCGAGCTTGTGCTGGCGCAGCACAACCGCCCGATCCCGATAAAGCCGCATCGGACCAGTGTCCCCTGCCGCACCGACCAGATCCACTTGGCGCGCCGGACACGCCCGCCGGGCAGGTGCCCGCGCTCAGTAGGGTCGAAGACACAATGCGCCCCACAACCCCGTTTCCCACCGTCTCCGATCAGCGCTTCCAGTTGGCCAGTGGCGCCGCCACCGCGGTGGACCTGGTGCGGCAGTCCCTGCGGGACATCGAGGCCAGCCAGCCCCGGCTGAACGCGTTTCGGGTGGTGCTGGCCGCCTCGGCGCTGGCCGAGGCCGCCGAGGCCGACCGGCGGCGCGCGGCCGGCGACCGGGCCCCGCTGCTGGGCATCCCCATCGCGGTCAAGGATGACGTCGACGTGGCCGGTGCGCCAACGGCTTTCGGCACCTCCGGTCCGGTGCCGCCGGCGACCGCGGACTCCGAGGTGGTCCGCCGGCTGCGGGCGGCCGGCGCGGTGATCGTCGGCAAGACCAACACCTGCGAGTTCGGCCAGTGGCCGTTCACCAGCGGACCGGCGTTCGGGCACACCCGAAACCCGTGGTCCGCCAACCACACTCCGGGCGGCTCCTCCGGTGGCAGCGCCGCGGCGGTGGCCGCCGGGCTGGTGCCCGCGGCCCTCGGTTCCGACGGCGCGGGCAGCGTGCGCATCCCGGCCGCGTGGACCAACCTGGTCGGCATCAAACCGCAGCGCGGGCGCATCTCCACCGGGCCGCTGCCCGAGTCGTTCAACGGCATCACCGTCAACGGGGTGCTGGCCCACACGGTCGCCGACGCCGCGCTGGTGCTCGACGCGGTGTCCGGCAACGCCGCCGGGGATCTGCACCGGCCGCCGCCGATCTCGGCCGTCGACGCGGTCGGCACCGCGCCCGGCGCGCTGCGCGTCGCGCTGTCGACCCGGTTCCCGTTCACCGGGTTTCGGGCCACGCTGGACCCGCAGATCCGCGCCGCGCTCGAGCGGGTCGGCCATCAGCTCGGCGAACTCGGGCACACCGTCATGACCGGCAGCCCGGACTACGGGCTGCGCCTGTCGTGGAGCTTCCTGTCCCGCTCGACCTCGGGGCTGTTGGACTGGGCGCACCGGATGGGCGACGCGGCCGAGCTGGACCCGCGGACCAGGGCCAACCTGCGGATGGGCCGGGTGCTCTCCGAGCAGGTGCTGCGCCGGGCGCGCCGGCACGAGGCCGTCGCGCAGCGTCGGGTCGGGGCGATCTTCGACACCGTCGACGTCATCGTCGCCCCCACCACCGCCCGGCCGGCGCTGCGCGTCGACGCGTTCGACGACCTCGGCGGCCTGGGCACCGACCGCGCCATGATCGCCGCGTGCCCGGTGACCTGGCCGTGGAACGTCCTGGGGTGGCCGTCGATCAACATTCCGGCCGGGTTCGCCGACGGCGGCCTGCCGATCGGCGTGCAGCTGATGGGGCCGGCCAACAGCGAACCGCTGCTGATCTCACTGGCCGCCGCGCTGGAGGCGGTCAACGGCTGGCACACCCACCAACCGACCGCCTGGTGGACGCAGTCCGACTGACCTCTAAGATCGGCCAGATGAGACGGACCACACGCACCGCCGCGATCATGTCTGCGGTCACAGCTCTGAGCGCGGTCACAGTCCTGGCGGCCCCCACCGCCGCGGCCGACAACAAGCGCCTCAACAACAGCATCGTCGCCAACGTGCACACGATGATGATGAAGAACGGCTGCGCCGACGACTACGACATCGAACCCATGGTGCGGGTGAACCCCAAGCTGCGACTGGCCGCCGAGTGGCACGCCAACGACGTGCTGCACAACCGCGCGCTCGACGGCGACATCGGCTCGGACGGGTCCACCGTGGCCGACCGGGCCCGCGCGGCCGGCTACGAGGGTGAGGTCGCCGAGACCGTCGCGATCAACCCCGCGCTGGCCATCAACGCCGTCGAGATCATGAACCAGTGGTTCTACCGGCCCGACTACCACGCGACCATGTCCGACTGCGGCAACACCGACATCGGGGTGTGGTCGGTGAACAGCCTGGACCGCAGCGTGCTGGTGGCCGTGTACGGCCACGGTGACGCCGCCGGCCCGGCCCCGGTGGGGCCGCGGCAGTTCGGCTGAGGGACCAATCGGCTGTGCCCGGTTGGGCACTCGCGTAATCTCCCTGCGCATGAGGATGCGCAGCGTCGCGGCAGGGTCCGCGTTGGGTGTGGTGACGGCGATGGCCTTCGCGTCGGTGGCGGCGCCGATCGCCGGGGCCGACAACCGCCGACTCAACGACGGTGTCGTGGCCAACGTGTACACCATGCACGAGCGCGCCGGCTGCGACACCAAGATCAAGATCAATCCGAAGCTACGCCTGGCCGCCCAGTGGCACACCAACGACGTGCTGCACAACCGCGCGCTCGACGGCGACATCGGCTCGGACGGGTCCACCGTGGCCGACCGGGCCCGCAAGGCCGGTTACCAGGGCGCGGTGTCGGAAACGGTGGCGATCAACCCGGCGCTGGCCATCAGCGGCGTCGAGATCCTCAACCAGTGGTGGTACCGGCCGGACTACCACGCGATCATGCACGACTGCGCCAACGTCGACATCGGCGTCTGGTCGGAGAACCTGGTCCCCGACCGCAGCGTGGTGGTCGCGGTCTACGGCACCGGCGACGGCGCGAACCCGGTCCCGGCGCCGCCGCGACAGTTCGGCCAGCGGCCGCCGAATCACCCGTAGGCGGACAGCTCAGAAGCCCAGTCGGCCAAGCTGTTTGGGGTCGCGCTGCCAGTTCTTGGCGACCTTCACCCGCAGATCCAGATAGACCTTGGTGCCCAGCAGCCGCTCGATCTGGGTGCGTGCGGCGGTGCCGACCTCGCGCAGCCGGGCCCCGCCCTTGCCGATGACGATGCCCTTCTGGCTGTCGCGCTCGACGTACAGCAGGGCGCGCACGTCGATCAGCGGATCGTCTTCCGGGCGGTCGGGCCGCTCCTCGATCTCGTCGATGACCACCGCCAGCGAGTGCGGCAGCTCGTCGCGCACCCCTTCGAGGGCGGCCTCGCGGATCAGCTCGGCCATCAGGACTTCCTCGGGCTCGTCGGTGAGCTCGCCGTCGGGATAGAACGCGGGCCCGGGCGGCAGATGGCTGACCAGCACGTCGGTCAGGGCGTCGACCTGGGTGCCGGCAGTCGCCGAGACCGGCACGATGTCCCGCGCGTGCTCGCCGAATTCCTGGTCCACGGCCACCAATTGGGCCGCGACCCGGTCCTTGGGCACCTTGTCGATCTTGGTGACGATGACGATCAGCGTGGTGCGCGGCGCCACCTCGCGGATCTGCTGGAAGATCCAGCGGTCCCCCGGCCCGATCGCCTCGTCGGCCGGGATGCACAGCCCGATCACGTCGACCTCGCTGTAGGTGTCGCGCACCAGGTCATTGAGGCGTTGCCCCAGCAGCGTGCGCGGGCGGTGCAGGCCCGGGGTGTCCACCAGGACGATCTGGAAGTCCGGCCGGTGCACGATGCCCCGGATGGTGTGCCGGGTGGTCTGCGGCCGGTTCGACGTGATGGCGATCTTGCTGCCGACCAGCGCATTGGTCAGCGTGGACTTGCCGGTATTGGGCCGGCCCACCAAACACACGAAGCCTGAACGGAATTCGCCCTCAGTATTCGTCACCGGGACTCCTCCTCGGGCTCGGGTTCAGGGTCGACGGGCCGGACCAGGACGGTGCCGATGCGCACCCGCCCGCGATGGTCGTTGCCGCCCTCGGCGCGCAACCGCAGCCCGTGCGAGACCACCTCGGCCCCGGGCAGCGGCACGCGCCCCAACTCCAGGCCGAGCAGTCCGCCCACGGTGTCCACGTCGAGATCGTCCTCGAACTCCACGCCGTCGTACAACTCGCCGAGGTTCTCGATGGCCAGCCGGGTGGACACCCGGTAACAGCGATCGCCCAGTTCCTCGATCGGCGCGATCTCGTCGGCGTCGTACTCGTCGGCGATCTCACCGACGATCTCCTCGAGCACATCCTCGATGGTCACCAGCCCGGCGATGGCGCCGTACTCGTCGACCAGCAGCACCATGTGATTGCGGTCGCGCTGCATCTCGCGCAGCAACTCGTCGAGCCGCTTGGAATCCGGGACGAACACCGCCGGGCGCAGCACGTCGGCGATCTGGGTGTCGCTGCCGCCGTTGACCGAATGATACGTCTGCTGGACAAGGTCTTTCAGATACACCACGCCGACGACGTCGTCGACGTTCTCGCCGATCACCGGGATCCGCGAGTGTCCGCTGCGCACCGCCAGCGAGGTCGCCTGGCCGGCGTTCTTGTCCGACTCGATCCACACCATCTCGGTGCGCGGCACCATCACCTCGCGCGCCGGGGTGTCCCCGAGTTCGAACACCGACTGGATCATCCGGCGCTCGTCGTCGGCCACCACACCGCTCTGCTGCGCCAGGTCGACGACCTCGCGCAACTCGATCTCCGAGGCGAACGGCCCGTTGCGGAAGCCGCGGCCCGGGGTCAAGGCGTTGCCCAGCAGGATCAGCAGCCGGCTGATCGGGGCCAGCAGCACCGAGATCCCTTGCAGCGGAAGGGCCGAGGCCAATGCGATCGAGTAGGCGTTCTGCCGGCCGACGGTGCGCGGTCCGACCCCGATCAGCACGAAGCTGACCACCACCATGACCGCGGCCGCGATCAGCAGCGCCCAGCCGACGCTCATCAGGTCCCGCAAGTACTCGACCACCAACACCGTGGCCGCCGTCTCGCACGCGATGCGCAGCAGCACCACCAGGTTGATGAAACGCGGCCGCTCGCTGACCACCCGGGCCAGCCGGACCGCGCCGGGGCGCTCGTCGCGCACCATCTCCTCGATGCGCGCCATGGACACGGTGCTGATGGCGGCGTCGATGGCGGCGAACAACCCACCGAGGCACGCCAGCGCGATCGCGCCCAGCAACGGCGCCAGTTCGGTCACAGCTGATCGTCGGTGGCCGGCGTCATGAAGTACTCCGACTTGCCCAGCAGGCTGCTGTCCCGCTCGGCCTGTCGGTTACGCCGGTACAGCTGGGCCTGATCGTGGTACCAGTCCTCGAGCAGCTGCCGCTGCAGCCCGAACATTTCCTTCTCCTCGTCGGCCTCGGCGTGGTCGTAGCCCAGCAGATGCAGCACGCCGTGCACGGTCAGCAACGCCAGCTCGTGCTCCACGTCGTGCCCGGCGGCCTTGGCCTGCTCGGCGGCGAACTGCGGACACAGCACGATGTCGCCGAGCATCGACGGACCCGGTTCGCTGGCGTCGGGCCGCCCGCCCGGTTCCAGCTCGTCCATCGGGAAGCTCATCACGTCGGTGGGACCGGGCAGGTCCATCCAGCGCATGTGCAGATCGGCCATGGCGGCGGTGTCGAGCAACACCATCGACAGCTCCGCGGCCGGGTTGACGTTCATCTTGTCGATGACGAACCGGGCCACGCTGATGAGCTCCTCCTCGGAGACATCAAGCCCGGACTCGTTGGACACCTCGATGCTCACGGCCGGCTCACCTTCGCGCGCGACGGGTCACGCGGTTGCCCAGGGCGTCGCCCGCCCGGGCACCGGCCTTCTCGTAGGCGTCGACGATCTCCGAGACCAGTCGGTGCCGCACGACGTCGGCGCTGCTGAGTTCGGCGACGTGGATGTCGTCGATGCCGTCGAGGATCTCGACCGCGGCGCGCAGCCCGGACTTGGCCCCGCCGGGCAGGTCCACCTGGGTCACGTCACCGGTGACGACGATCTTGGCCCCGAAACCCAGGCGGGTCAGGAACATCTTCATCTGTTCGGGCGTGGTGTTCTGCGCCTCGTCGAGGATGATGAACGCGTCGTTGAGGGTCCGGCCGCGCATGTAGGCCAGCGGCGCGACCTCGATGACCCCGGCGCTCATCAGCTTCGGGATCGCCTCGGGATCCATCATGTCGTGCAACGCGTCGTAGAGCGGGCGCAGGTACGGGTCGATCTTCTCGCTCAGGGTGCCGGGCAGAAATCCCAGCCGCTCCCCGGCCTCCACCGCGGGCCGGGTCAGGATGATCCGGTTGACCTGTTTGGTCTGCAGCGCGTGCACCGCCTTGGCCATCGCCAGGTAGGTCTTGCCGGTGCCGGCCGGGCCGATACCGAACACGATGGTGTGGGCGTCGATCGCGTCGACGTAGCGCTTCTGGTTGAGCGTCTTGGGCCGGATGGTCCGACCGCGCCGCGACAGGACGTCCAGGGTGAGCACCTCGGCCGGCGACGCGTCCTCGGCGCCGTTGACCATGGCCACGCTGTGCCGCACGGCGTCCGGGGTCAGGGTCTGTCCGCTGCCGACGATGGCGAGCAACTCGGTGAGCACCCGCTCCGCCAGCGCCACGTCGGCGGGGAGCCCGGACAGCGTGACGGCGTTGCCGCGCACGTGCAGGTCGGCGTCCAGGCTGCGTTCCAGCACCCGGAGATTCTCGTCGGCAGAGCCCAGCAGGCCCACAACCAGATCGGGCGGCACATTGATGCTGCTTTTCACCGAGGAACCCGCGGGTACGGAGGCGGCGGGTGCGGCGTTGGTATCGCGGGGCGTCACGTGGGCTTTTCTGCCTGCTTTCTCACTTCGGGGCGGTTTGCTCAGTGCCCCGAGTCTACCGCCGTCATTCAGAGCAACCCAATGATTACCGCAGTTGGGCCGCGTAGCCTGAGGGAGATTAGTTGCACGTCCGTCCGGTTGCGGTGCGGACGACGGTCGGAGGAGCAGCGCATTGTCATGATTCGGACACTGCGTGCCTGGGGACGGCAACCCGACCACTACTACTGGATCACGGCGCTGCTGGCCGCCCGCGGGGCCGAGGCGGCCGCCACCCGGGTGGTGTCCACGCTGGTCGGCAGCCTGTCCATCCTGCCGCTCTTCATGATCTTCTCCCCCGCGGGGCCGCACGGCCCGGTCAACGTGAGCATCTCGATCGCGGCGGCGCTGGTCGCCATCGGGCTGGCGCTGTGGTGGCGCCGCGCCCACTGGCCCAGCCGGCGACAGTCGCTGCTGTTCGTCACGCTCGCGTCGATCGCGGTGACCGCGGTCGCGCTGGTCCAGTCCAACCCGGTCAGCGGCATCTTCGCCACCTGTGCGTTCGCCGGGATCGGCGGCTACCTGGTGTTCTTCCACAGCGCGCGGCACGTGTTCGGCATGCTGTTGGCGACGTTGGTGGTCGGCGCCATCCCGTTCGTCCGGCTGACCCAGGCCGGGGATCCGATCTGGGGCGCCGGGATGATCGCCGCGGTGCTGGTGATCATCCTGTCGGCGACGGTGGGTTGCCAGGCCTTCGTGCAGATGCTCGGCGAGGCCACGATCGGCGGCGACCTCGAGCCGGTGACGGGTCTGCTGAACCGGTCGGCGTTCTACGAGGCCGCCGGGACGTTCATCGCCTCCCGCAGCCGGGTCGACGACCGCCACCTGGTGATCGTGGTGGTCAGCCTGGACAACTTCGGATTGCTTGCGCCCGCGTACGCCACCTCGGCGCGCATCGCCGCGGGGCGGGCGATGCGCGAGACCACCCGCCGCGACGCCGTCGTCGCCCACATCACCGACAGCGAATTCCTGGTGGCCGACAGCTTCGCCGCCCCGGATGCCAGCGCCCTGGTGGAGCGGATCCGCAGCGCCATCCGGAGCACGCCGCTGCGGCTGACCAGCAGCATCGGCGTGGTGTGCACCCCGATGACCGGGCTGGCGGCCTGCCCGCCGTATGAACTGCTCGACGAGCTGACCGCGTTGGGCACCAAGGCGATGTACGACGCGCGCCGGGCCGGCGGCAACCGGGCCCAGTACACCGTCTGCGAGCGCCCGGCCTGCCTCGACGGCTACCCGGACGAGGCCGAGGACGCGGGGTAACCCCAGCGCGGGGTCAGTACGCCGAGCGCGCCGAGCGCGACCGCGGCCGCCGTCGACGTGCGCAACACCGTCGGGCCCAACCGCACCGCGTGCGCCCCGGCACCGGTCAGGTCGGCGATCTCGGCGTCGGTGATGCCGCCCTCGGGACCGACGACCAGCATGATCGAATCCGCCTGCGCCAACGGAAGTTCGGTGAGCTCGGTCAGCGCGGTGTCCGCCGCCTCGTGCAGCGCCAGCACCACATCGCAACCCGCCGCCCGCGCGACCACGTCGGCGGTGCGCAGCGGCCCGGCCACCGCCGGGAGGTGGGCGCGGCGGGACTGCCGGGCGGCCGAGCGGGCCACCGCGCCCCAGCGTCGTAATCCCTTGTCCGCGCGGGCATCATCCCAGCGGGCGACGCAGCGCGCGGC